>JACPRN010000174.1 GCA_016189945.1 Betaproteobacteria bacterium | reverse complement strand
GATTGCACTCCTGCATCAGTCCGAACTGAAACTGCTCAAGGAGGAATTTGAATTGCCCGGATGGCAGTAACCGGCGAGAATGGCGAAAATAATGCAGTCGCTTCCGGAATGCGCACCTCGATCATGACGTGGACACAGGAGGAGTTGACATGAAACTTGTTTCGCTCGCAAGCGCGGCAACCCTCGGCGCAATCGCCGGCGCCGTTCTCCTGGCGCCGGTAGCGCAAGCCGCCGAGGTTACCGTCTTCGTCACCGGCGCCGCGCGCCGCTCGTACGACACGCTGATCCCTCGGTTCGAGCGCGCCAGCGGGCACAAGCTGGTCAACCATTACGCCCTGCCTCCGGACTTGATCAAGAAGATGGAGGCCGGCGAACCGTTCGACGTCATCGTCCTTTCCTACGACGTCGAGGGTCTGGTCAAGCAGGGCAAGCTCGCTGCGAACTCGCGCACCGTGTTCGGCCGTTCAGGCATCGGCGTCGCCGTGCGCCGGGGTGCGCCGAAACCGGACTTCAGCACGGTCGAGGCATTCAAACGCTCGCTGCTCAACGCGAAGACCGTCGCAACCTCCGGCGAGGGCAGCAGCGGGCGCTACATCGCCAGCCTCATCGAGCGCCTGGGCATCGCCGAGCAGGTCAAGCCGAAAATCCGCTCGGGCGGTCCCGGCGAGTCGGTGCGGCTGCTGTCGCGGGGCGACGTGGATTTCGCGGTGTCGGGATTGCCGCCCCTGCTCGGCACTCCGAACATCGAGTGGCTCGGCTACATCCCGGCCGAAATTCAATTCTGGATCGTTTTCAGCGCGGGCCTCAACACCAAGGCCAGGGAACCCGAGGCCGGGCGCGCCCTGCTGAAGTTCCTCACCGCGCCTGCGGCCGTCGCGGTGTTCGAGGAGAACGGGATCGACCCGGTAACCCCTTAGGGAAGCTCTGGAAAACGTCGTTCCCGCGTGGTAAGCATGCCCCCGCGGAAGCGGGGGCGGGAATCCAGAAGATCCTTGATTCGACTGGACCCCCGCCTTCGCGGGGGTGACAAGAATCGAGTTCTTCAGAGCCTCCTTAGGGGCAGTTGCCGGCGGCATCAGCGCTCCGGCGCCGAGCTGCCCTCCTTAATGCCTTCCTTGAATCCCCGCACCGCGCCGCCCAAGTCGGCGCCGAGGTTGCGCAGCTTGCCGGTGCCAAACAGTACCACCACGACCGCGAGCACGATGAGCCAATGCCAGACACTGAGTGAACCCATTGCGTTGCTCCTGTGAGAAACCTGTTCCCGCTGCCGGCGCTGTTCATCGGCGCCGGTCGGGCGAATACTCCCACGCAAGATGGGTTGTTGGAATGAGGGGAACTACTCCAGCCGGGGTGGGAACCTACGCAGTCGTGAATGGAATGGAGAAGACCATCGCTTCGAGGAGACGCCGATTGCGCGAGGCGTCGGGGAGCACTCCGCGGCGATCCTGGCAGGCGGTTTCCGAATCGAGTAGCATGGTTGCGAAAGGAGGAGTCAAAGAGGGGGTCTCGCGGGGCTACCGAACCGGGGGCCTCCTTATAACAATATGAATGCCTAGTTTTGTCGCTCATCGGCCGTTCAGCGCGCTGACCGTGGCGCTCGGCGTCTTTCTGCTCGCCGCCGTTGCATCGGCAAGCCTGGTCTGGCGCAGCGACCAGTATCGCCTTCAGGAAAGGCGCACAAGCGCAGCTTATACGGCGAGCGACCACGCGCACGCTATCGAGCGCAACATCGACCGCGCGTTGTCCGCAACCTATACGCTGGCTGCCCTGGTTCACCAGGGGAACGGCACTATCTCCAACTTGGACGAGATCGGACGCCAGTTGCTGCCCCGTTACCCCGGCGTGGCAAGCGTGTCACTGGCGCCTGCGGGCATCATCCGAGCGGTCGTGCCGCTAGCGGGAAACGAAAAGGCCCTGAACCTAGACCTGCTGAATAATCCGGCAACAAGGAAGGAAGCCTCGACCACCCGCGACACGGGAAAGCTTACCCTGGTTGGGCCGTTCAAACTCGTGACCGACGAACTGGCCGCGGTTGGGCGCCTGCCGCTGTTTCTCGACGATGCCAAGGGGGGCCGATACTTCTGGGGATTCATCAATGTCGTAATCGGTTTTCCCGAGACGCTTGAGGCCGCCGGCTTGCCGGACCTGGCGGCACAAGGCTATGCCTACGAACTTTGGCGCACGCACCCCGAGAGGAGAACAAGAGAGATCATCGCCGCGTCTTCATCTACCGCACTCGTCGACCCGGTGGAGCAAACCTTACAGGTGCCCAACGCGACCTGGACCCTGAGCGTCATGCCCGCCAAAGGCTGGGGCGATCCCCTCGGGCTGTCGCTCAAGGGCGCGCTGGGCTTGCTGTTCAGCGTGCTGCTGGGCTATGTGGCGAAATTTCTCGTCGAGTCGAAGGCACACGCGAAGGGGCTCGAAGCTCTGGTCGCGCAGCGCACTGCCCAGGTCGCGGCGCGGGAAGCGCGTTACCGGGCGGTGACCTATTCCGCGAACGAAGCCATCATCACGGTCGGCGCCGACGGAAACATTGTGGGTTGGAACCGGGGCGCGGGGATCATCTTCGGCTATGCGGAAGCCGAGATCGTCGGCCGGCAGCTCACTCTGCTGGTCCCGCATCGATACCACGACCGATTCCTGGAGGGCATGAAGCGGGCCTTCGCCGGTGAACAATCAGACCTAATCGGCAGGTCGGTGGAATTGACAGGGCAGCGCAAAGATAGAAGCGAGTTCCGGCTGGACCTTTCGTTGGCGACGTGGGAAACCGACGAGGGCCGGTTCGTCACCGGAATCATTCGGGACATTACCGAGCGCAAACGGTCAGAGGAAGCGCTGCGCGAGAGCGAGGCGCGCTTTCGCAGCCTCACCGAGATGTCCTCAGACTTCTACTGGGAAACCGACGCCGAGCACCGGCTCGTTGAGGGCACTTGGGAAGTCCCGAACGTAGCCCCGATATGGCGCCCCCCGATCGGCAAGCGCCGCTGGGAACTGCCGTCTCTGTCACCGGACGAAGCGGGTTGGCAGGCGCACCGGGCGGTGCTCGACGAACACCAGCCGTTCCGCGACTTCCAGCTCTCGCGCCTGGGCTCGGAGGGCACCGAACACTACCTCTCGGTGAGCGGCGATCCGGTGTTCGACGCGTCCGGCAAATTCGCGGGTTACCACGGGGTCGCTACCGACATTACCGAGCGCAAGCACTCGGAGAAGGCGCTGCGCGCCGCGGAAGAGCAGTTTCGGGGGCTGGTCGAGCAGGCGATCGCTGGAATCTACATTATTCAGGATGGGAGGATTGTCTACGC
Organism: Betaproteobacteria bacterium; assembly: GCA_016189945.1. Taxonomy (GTDB): domain Bacteria; phylum Pseudomonadota; class Gammaproteobacteria; order Burkholderiales; family SG8-39; genus JACQTO01. The sequence goes on along the minus strand of JACPRN010000174.1, from coordinate 1,707 downwards.
AAATCCGCGCGCTGCCGAGATTCTCGGTCAGGGCTCGACGGGTGAACTGATCGGCAGCGATCCGTTGCTTTGGGTTGCCGAGGCCGACCGCAGCAAGGTTGCGGAGAGTATGCGGCGGCTGATCGAGGGCGAAGCAAGGAGCGTCGCGTTGGATTTTGACGCCCTGCGCCGCGACGGGGTCACGATCCAAGTCGGTGCGAATGCCGCTCGCGCGCCGCACGAGGGCCGGCCCGCGATCATCGGCCTGATGCAGGAAATCTCCGAGAAGAAACGCGCCGAGGAGGAGATCCGGCGCTACGTCGGGCAACTGGAAACGGCGTTCATGAGCACGGTCAAGGTGGCGACCACCTTGGGCGAGATGCGCGACCCCTACACCGCGGGCCATCAGCGTCGGGTGGCGGAGATCGCGGTCGCCATCGGCTCTGAACTCGGGTTCGACGCGCGCCGCCAGGAGGGGCTCAGGGTCGCCGGTTATCTGCACGACATCGGCAAGATGACCATTCCGGCGGAGATCCTCGCCAAACCCAGCCAACTCACTCCCATAGAGATGGAACTCATCAAAGCGCATCCGCAGGCAAGCTACGAAGTCCTGAAGGACGTGGACTTTCCCTGGCCGGTTGCGCGGGTGGCGCTGGAGCACCACGAGCGCATGGACGGCAGCGGCTACCCGCAGGGGCTCAAGGGCGAGGCGATCCTGCTCGAGTCGCGCATCATGGCGGTAGCGGACGTAATCGAGGCAATGGCCTCGCACCGGCCGTACCGCCCGGGGCTCGGACTCGAACGGGCTCTCGCCGAGATCGAACGCGGACGCGGCAGCGCCTACGATCCGGCGGTTGCCGATGCCTGCCTGCGCCTTTTCCGAGAGAAGCACTACCAATTGCCGGCGTGAGCCGGCTGAGGAGGCGAGTACAATACCGGCCAGGATTCGACGGTGCGGCCCCCTATGTACCGGGCACTCTGGGCTCGCCGGCGGGGCGCCCGAGGCGGCAAGACAGCGCCTAACGGACCGCATGATCGAGAAGTTCAATCCAAGGCTCTGATCCGCAATGGCTAAAGACTCGCGCGTCGCATCGGCGATTTCGCACTGGGCGCCGAGGTTCGTCTCGAACGGCGTATTGTTCGCCGACTTCGAGGACGTGACCGGCTCGATCGAGCGCTGGGAGGACTGGTGCGCGGCGTGGTCTGCGCGCGCCGCAGTCCACGAAAAGCTGGGCCGGGACACCCTGGCCGAGGGCTGCAAGCTCACGGCCGGCGAGCACCTCGTGCGCGCGGGCATCTACTACCATTTCGCCAAGTTCGTGTTCGTGCAGGACGCCGAGCAGATGCGAACGGCGCACGCAAAAGCGGTGGAGTGCTATCGCGACGGCGTAGCGCTCCTGCGCCCGTTTGACGGCAAGCGCGTCGCCATCCCCTTCGAAGGCAAGACCCTCTTCGGCGTGCTGCGCGGCTCGGGGCCGGTGCTCGTCATGGCGCCGGGGCTCGATTCGACCAAGGAGGAGCTGCACGCCTACGAGGAGCCGTTCCTCGCGCGCGGCATCGCCACGCTCGCCATCGACGGGCCGGGGCAGGGGGAGGCCGAGTACGAGATCCCGATTTGCGGCGACTACGAGCGCGCGGCAAGAGCGGTGTGCGACTGGATCGAGGAGAGAGGCGACCTGGACGCCGAGCGCATCGCCATCTGGGGGGTGAGCCTCGGCGGCTATTACG
>JACPRN010000170.1 GCA_016189945.1 Betaproteobacteria bacterium | reverse complement strand
GGATCGCACATCATCGCGCGCGAATCGGTCAAGGCGCTGCGCAAGTACGTGCTCGCCATGTGCTACGGCGGCGTCATTACGCGCACGAGGAAGCTGCTCGAAAAACAAAAAGCGGGCAAGAAGCGCATGAAGCAGGTGGGAACCGTGGAAATCCCCCAGGAGGCTTTCCTGGCCATACTTCAGGTGGAGAGCAAGTAACAATATGAACTTTGCCCTGTTGCTGTTTTCGCTGTTGGTGGTCACCGGCGCGGTCGCGCTTGCCGACCGGCTTTGGTTCGCCAAGGCCCGCCGCGAGGGCGAGCGCGAACCCTGGTGGATCGAGTATCCGAAAAGCTTTTTCCCCGTGATCCTGATCGTGTTCGTACTGCGTTCGTTCCTGGTGGTGCCGTTCAAGATCCCCTCGGGCTCGATGGTGCCGACGCTGCTGGTCGGAGATTTCATCCTGGTGAACAAGTTCGCCTACGGCGTGCGCCTGCCGATCATCAACGTGAAGATGTTCGAGATCGGCCGGCCCAGGCGCGGCGACGTCATGGTGTTCCGCTATCCGGAGGATCCGTCGCTCGATTACATCAAGCGCGTGGTGGGTCTGCCCGGCGACCGGGTGAGCTACGTCAATAAACGCCTCTACATCAACGGTGTCGAGGCGCCGCGCAAACCCCTGCCCGACTACCTGAACCGCGAGCGGATCCAGTATTCCAGGCAGTTCAGCGAGCAGACCGGCGAGGTGAGGCACGCGATCCTGATCGAGGAGGAAGCGCCGCCGATGGTCCCGTTCGTGCGCCAGTTCCCGTTCCGCGACAATTGCAACTACAATGATAGCGGCGTGACCTGTACCGTCCCCAGGGGGCATTATTTCATGATGGGAGACAATCGGGACAACTCGGCCGACAGCCGGGTATGGGGATTCGTGCCCGACGAGAACATCGTCGGCAAGGCGTTTTTCATCTGGTTCAACTTCAGCGATCTGGGTCGCATCGGCAGCTTCAAGTGAGGGAGAGCGATATGCGCCGCGAACAGCGAGGCGTCACCATGTTCGGTTTAATCGTCGTTGCCATCATCCTGGTCGTGGGGGCGATCGGGGGCATGAAAGTCGCGCCGGCCTACATCGAGTACTTCAGCGTCAAGAAGGTGGTGGCAAGCATCATCGGGAGCGGCGAGCTGCGCAACGCCACCGTCACCGACGTGCGCAAGGCGTTCGACCGGCGGGCGGTCGTCGATGACGTGGCCGTCATCAGCGGCGCCGATCTGGAGATCACCAAGGAGGCCGGCGAGCTGGTGGTGAGCTTCGCCTATCCGAAGAAAGTCCATCTGTTCGGCAACGTCAGCCTGCTGTTCGAATTCGCCGGCAGCTCTCAGAAGTAGGGCGAGCGGCGCCGCGCATCGAATGGACTGGGAGAAGCTGAAGCGCGCGATCGGATACGAATTTGCGCGCCCGGAACTGCTCTCGCAGGCGCTCACCCACCGCAGCTACGGCACCCCGCACAACGAGCGTCTGGAATTCCTCGGCGACAGCGTCCTCAATTGCATCATCGCCGCCGAGCTGTATGAGCGCTTCGAGCGGCTCAGCGAAGGCGAGCTGACGGTCCACCGCACCAACCTCGTGCGCCAGCAAGCGCTGTACCGCATCGCGCAGGGCCTGGCGCTGGGGGATTTTCTCCGCTTGGGCGAGGGCGAGCTGAAGAGCGGCGGCTACACGCGGCCCTCGATCCTGGCCGACGCGCTCGAGGCGCTGATCGGGGCGGTGTTTGTCGACGGCGGTTTCGAGGCGGCGCGCGCGCTGGTCCGCACCCTGCACGCCGACATGCTGCGCGACCTGGATCCGGGCGCGACCGGCAAGGATCCCAAGACCATGCTGCAGGAACTGCTTCAGGCGCGCCGCATCCCGCTGCCCAAGTACACCGTCGTCTCGACGTTCGGGGCGGCGCACAGCCAGGAGTTCCGGGTCGAATGCGCCGTCGCCGAACTCGACATCCGCACCCTGGGCAGCGGCAGCAACCGGCGCCTGGCCGAGCAGGAGGCGGCGATGCTCGCGTTCGAGAAAATCCGCAAATGAGCGGCGCGCGCCCGCAGGAGCCGTTTCGCTGCGGCGCGGCGGCGGTGATCGGCCGGCCCAACGTGGGCAAATCGACGCTCATCAACGCCCTGGTGGGCGCGAAGATCAGCATCACCTCGCGCAAGCCGCAGACCACGCGCCACCGCATTCGCGGCGTGCTCACCACGGACGATGCGCAGTACGTTTTCGTCGACACCCCGGGGTTCCAGACGGAGCACCGCAACGCGCTCAACCGCATGATGAACCGCGGACTGGCGCAGGCGATCGCGGAAGTCGACTGCGTCCTGCTGGTGCTGGAGGCCGGACACTCGGACGAAGCGGATGCCCGGCTGGTGAAGCTGGCGGGCGAAGGCACGCCGGTGCTTGCGGTGGTGAACAAGATCGACCGCATCGGCCGCGCGGAGCTGCTCCCGTTTCTCGAGCGCCTGGGCAGGGAGCCGCGCTTCGCGGAAATCGTCCCGGTGAGCGCCGAGCGGCGCAGGGGCCTCGCGGAGCTGCTGCGCGCGCTGCGCAAATACCTGCCGGAGCGCGAGGCGCTCTTTCCCGAGGACGAGCTGACCGATCGCAGCGAGCGGTTTCTCGCCGCCGAGCTCTTGCGCGAGAAGCTGTTTCGGCTCCTCGGCGACGAGCTGCCCTACGCGGCGAGCGTCGTCATCGACAAGTACGAGGAAGGGCCGAAGCTGCGGCGCATTTGCGCCTCGATCGTGGTCGAAAAGGACGGCCACAAGGCGATCGTCATCGGCTCGGGCGGCGAGAAGCTCAAGCGCATCGCCACCGAGGCCAGGCTCGAGATGGAAAAGCTCTTCGGCGGCAAGGTCCATCTCCAGGTTTGGGTGAAGGCGCGCCGGGGATGGACCGACGACGAGCGCGCGCTCAAGCGCCTGGGATATGAGTGAGCGCAGGCCGCAGGAAACCCAGGAGGCCTACGTCCTCCACGGGCATCCCTACCGCGAGTCGAGCCTGCTGGTGGAAGTGTTCACGCGCCGCTTCGGGCGCATGAGCATGGTGGCGCGCGGGGCGCGCCGCCCCCGTTCGGCGCTGCGCGGCGCGCTGCTCGCCTTCCAGCGCCTGCAGCTTTCGTGGTACGGGCGGGGCGAGGTGCGCACGCTCGCGCGCGCCGAGTGGCTGGGCGGTCAGAAGCTGCTCGCCGGCGAGGCGCTGCTGTGCGGCTACTACCTGAACGAGCTGCTGCTGCGCCTGCTCGCGCGCGAGGACCCGCACGAAGGGCTGTTCGATTGCTACCAGCGGGCGCTGCAGGGTTTGTCGGCCGGCACCGAGTCGGCGCCGGTGCTGCGCGCTTTCGAGAAGGCGCTGCTGAAGGAGCTGGGGTACGCCATGCCGCTGGAGCGCGACGCGCAGCGCGGAGGCGGCATCGACCCGGACAAGACGTACACTTACGATCCGGAGCGCGGTCCGATCGAGGCCGCGGGCGGACAAACGGGGCTGCAGCTCGCCGGCAGCACCCTGCTTGCCATCGCGCGCGACGACTACCGCGACGCGCAGACGCAGCACGAGGCGAAGCTGCTCATGCGCATGCTGATCAACCATCGCCTGGACTACCAGCCGCTCAGGAGCAGGCGAATCTTCAAGGAGCTGATGGAACTGTGATCGAACTGGGCGTCAACATCGACCACGTGGCGACGCTGCGCCAGCAGCGCGGCACCGCCTATCCCGATCCGATTCGCGCCGCGCTGCTCGCCGAGAGCGCGGGGGCGGACGCGATCACCCTGCACCTGCGCGAGGACCGGCGCCATATCCAGGACCGGGATGTGTTCGAGTTGCGCGCGCGCTTGCGAACGCGAATGAACCTTGAGTCCGCGCTGACCGCCGAGATGATCGGCATTGCCCTGAAGGTGAAGCCGCACGACGTGTGTCTGGTGCCCGAGCGCCGCGAGGAACTCACCACCGAGGGCGGGCTGGACGTCGCCGGACAGCTCGATCGCGTGCGCGAGGCCTGCGCGCGGCTTGCCGCGGGAGGAATACGCGTGTCGCTTTTCATCGACGCCGAGCCGAGGCAGATCGAGGCGGCGAAGGCGGCCGGAGCACCGGTGATCGAGATCCACACCGGGCATTACGCGGACGCGAGCGGCGAGCGGCAGGCCCTGGAGCTCGATCGGGTCCGGCAGGCCGTCGCGCATGGCCGCGCCCTCGGACTCAAAGTGAATGCCGGGCACGGACTCAATTACGAGAACGTCGCGTCCATTGCCGCCATGGAGGAGATCGCCGAGCTGAACATCGGCCACGCCATCGTTGCGCAGGCGGTGTTCGACGGCTGGGAGGCCGCCGTGCGCGAGATGAAACGTCTGATGCTCGCGGCGCGCAAGCCATGATCGTCGGCATCGGCGCCGACCTGTGCGCCATCGAGCGCATCGAGCGCTCGCTCGATCGCTACGGCGAGCGTTTCGCCAAGAAGGTGCTCGTGGATGCCGAACTCGATCGATTGCGCGCTCACCGCACGCCGGCGGCCTATCTCGCCAAGCGCTTCGCCGCCAAGGAAGCCTTTTCCAAGGCGATGGGAACCGGCATCCGCTTTCCGGTGAACTGGCACAACGTGAGCGTGGAGAACGAGCGCAGCGGCCGGCCGGTCCTGAAATTTTCCGCGCCGCTCGCCGAACTGCTTCGCCGCCGCGGAATCGCCGCCGCGCATTTGAGCCTCACCGACGAGGTGGGCATGGCCTGCGCGTTCGTCGTTCTGGAGGGATAGTCTTGAGCGCGCTCGGGCCCGTGGTGGTGGACGTTCAGGGTACGGCGCTGGCGGCCGAGGAACGCGCGCTGCTCGGCCACCCCCTGGTGGGCGGGGTGATCCTGTTCGCGCGCAATTTCGCCTCGCCCGTGCAGTTGCGCGAACTCGCCGCGGAGATCCGTTCCATCCGCAGCCCCGCGCCGCTCATCGCCGTCGACCACGAAGGCGGCAGGGTGCAGCGCTTCCGCGAGGGGTTCACCGCCATTCCGCCCATGCGCCGTTTCGGACTCCTGCACCAGGACGATCCCGAACGGGCGCGCAAGGCCGCGCACGCGACCGGCTACATCATCGCGCACGAGCTGCTCGCGCACGGCGTCGATCTCGCTCTTGCGCCGGTGCTCGACCTCGATTACGGCGCGAGCGGCGTGATCGGCGACCGCGCATTTTCGGCAGACGCCGCCGTGGTGGCGGAGCTGGCCGGCGCGCAGATCGCCGGCATGGCCGCGGCGGGAATGGCCGCAGTCGGGAAACACTTTCCCGGGCACGGCTACGCGCACGCTGACTCGCACGTCGATGTGCCCGTGGACGAGCGCGAGCTCTCCGTGATCGAAGCGGCCGATCTGCTGCCCTACCGGCGGCTCATTCGGCAGGGTCTCGCCGGGGTCATGCCCGCGCACGTCATTTACCCGCGGGTGGACCGGATGCCGGCCGGTTTTTCCGGCCGCTGGCTGAAGGACATCCTGCGCGGGGCGCTCGGATTCCAGGGCATGATTTTCAGCGATGACCTGTCGATGGAAGGCGCAAGCGTCGCCGGGGGCATCGCCGATCGCGCGCGCGCGGCGCTGGAGGCGGGCTGCGACATAGTGCTGGCGTGCAACGCGCCCGAGGCGGCGCGGGAACTGTTGCGAACTCTCCAGGCGCCGCCGATTGACGCAGCGCGCGCCGAGGCGATGCGCGGCAAGCCCAAGTCCGACGAGCGGCGCTATACCGAGGCGAAGGCCCTGTTCGAGGCGGCGCTGGCGTAGCGAGCTGGCCCGGACGAATCGGAATCTCCGGTGTTGGTTCTTGCCTTTCATCAATCTCAACGTTTTGGTGCAGTTGCTTGCAACTGCACCAAAACGTTGAGACGGAATGAAAAGCTCAATTCTTCCACAGGCGTCTGACAAGCACGCCATGCACGGCTCATCGGCAAGCACAGTGATCTTGCATCAACCCGGGAAGGCGCGCGTTTTCGACCCCGACTGCACCGCCTGCCCGCGCCTGGCAGGATTTCTCGCCCAGGTGCGCACAGACCATCCCGGCTACCACGCCCGTCCGGTTGCGCCTTTCGGCGCTGCGCGCGCCGATTTGCTGGTGGTGGGCCTCGCCCCGGGAATGCACGGCGCCAACCGCACCGGACGCCCATTCACGGGAGATTTTGCCGGCGTGCTGCTCTATCGCACGCTGTACAAGTTCGGTTTTGCCAACCACGCCGGAAGCGCCGACCCGGCGGACCGCCTGGCGCTCAAGGGCTGCCGCGTCACCAACGCCGTGAAATGCCTGCCGCCGCAGAACAAGCCGGCGGCGGACGAAGTGCGCCGCTGCAACCATTTCCTCGCTGCCGAAATCGCCGCGGTTGCCCCGCGCGCGCTGCTCGCGCTCGGGGTGCTCGCTCACGGGGCAGTGCTCCAGGCCTGCGGCCTCAAAGCCAGCGCTTTCGCATTCGCCCACGGCGCGGTGCACGATCTGCCGCTGCCTGTCCCCGCGCGTGCGGGCGCGGCAGGCCTGAGACTCTTCGATAGCTATCACTGCAGCCGCTATAATACGCAGACGCGCCGGCTTACCGAGGACATGTTCGAAGCGGTCATGCGCGACATCGCAGCATTCCTCTCCCGTTCCCGATGACAGTCGATTCCGCAACGGCTTCCTCCCCGGGCGAGCCGCAAAAGTCGGTCGCGTTCGACAGCGGCGCGCTCATCGCCAGCCTCCCCAATCTTCCCGGCGTGTATCGCATGCTGAACGCCGCGGGCGATGTGCTCTACGTCGGCAAGGCGCGCGACCTGAAGAAGCGCGTTTCCTCTTATTTCCAGAAGACCGCACTTTCGCCCCGCATCGCCATGATGCTCGCGCAAACGGCAGGGGTCGAGATCACGGTGAGCGCCTCGGAGGCCGAGGCGCTGATTCTCGAGAACAACCTGATCAAGTCGCTTGCGCCCCGCTACAACATTCTCTTCCGCGACGACAAGTCCTACCCCTACCTGATGATCGGCGGCGGGGATTTTCCGCGCCTCGGATTCCATCGCGGTGCGCTGGAGAAGTCGAGCCGCTATTTCGGCCCGTTCCCGCACGCCGGAGCGGTGCGCGAGAGCATCCAGCTCCTGCAGCGGGTCTTCCGCCTGCGCACCTGCGAGGACTCGGTGTTCGCCAACCGCTCGCGGCCGTGCCTCCTGCACCAGATCCGGCGCTGTTCCGCCCCTTGCGTCGGGCTGATCGGCCGCGAGGCCTATGCCGAGGACGTCGCCGACGCGCGCCTTTTTCTCGAAGGCCGAAGCGACGACCTGATCCAGAGGCTCTCGGCGCGCATGCAGGAGGCTGCCGACCGGCTCGACTTCGAGCAGGCGGCCGTCCTGCGCGATCAGATCCAGTCGCTGGCGAAAATGGCGCAGCGCCAGTATGCCGATGTCGGCGGCGACCAGGATGTCGACGTGATCGCGCTGGCGAGCGATCGCGCCATGGTGTGCGTCAACCTGGTGATGATTCGCGGCGGCCGCAATCTGGGCGACAGGAGCCTGTTCGCGCAGAACGCGAAGGACCGCTCGACCGGGGAGATCCTGCAGGCGTTCATCGCGCAGCACTACCTGGATCGCCCCGTGCCGCCGGTGATCGTGTCGGCGCCGGAAATCGACGGTGCCGAGGTGGAGGCGTTCCTCGGCGCCTATGCCGGACACAGGATTCACGCCGTGGTGCGGCCCACGGGGGAGCGCCGCGCCTGGTTCGAGATGGCGGAAAAGAACGCCCGGCAGGCGCTGCGCCAGCGGCTCTCGGAGCAGAGCACGCAGGAGGCGCGTCTCGCTGCCCTGCGCGAGGCGCTCGCGCTCCCCGAGTCCGCTTCGCGCATCGAGTGCTTCGATGTCAGCCACACCGCAGGCGAGTCGACCGTGGCATCGTGCGTGGTCTACGAGCGGTTCGATCTTCGCCGCGCGGAATACCGGCGCTACAACATCGGCGAGGTGACCCCGGGAGATGACTACGCGGCCATGAGGCAGGCGCTGCTGCGCCGCTACAGCCGCGTCGCGGGCGGCGAGGGCGTGGTTCCGGATTTGATTTTGATCGACGGCGGCAAGGGGCAAGTGGGCGTCGCCGCCGCGGTCCTTGCCGAACTCGGCCTGAACGATGTCGCGCTGGTGGGCGTCGCCAAGGGTCCGGAGCGAAAACCCGGGCTGGAGGAACTCTGGGTGGCGGGCAGGACCGCTCAGATCCATCTTCCGGCCGACCACGCCGGATTGCACCTGGTGCAGCAGATCCGCGACGAAGCGCACCGCTTCGCCATCACCGGACACCGGGCGCGCCGCGGCAAAGCGCGCGTGACCTCGACCCTGGAGGGAATCGGCGGCGTGGGCGCGAAGCGCCGCAGGCAGCTCCTGGCGCGTTTCGGCGGATTGAAGGGCGTGATGGGCGCGAGCATCGAGGACCTGGCCCAGGTCGGGGGCATCAGCATCAGGCTGGCCGAGAGAATCTACCGGGAACTTCATGCCGCTTAACCTTCCGAACATCCTCACCTGGTTCCGAATTCTCGTGATCCCGGTGCTGGTGTGCCTGTTCTACCTGCCCGAGGGGTGGCTCTCGGCGTGGGAGAGGAACCTCATTGCCTGCGTGATGTTCACCGCCGCGGCGATCACCGATTGGCTGGACGGCTATCTGGCGCGGCGGCTCAACCAGATGTCGGCGTTCGGCGCGTTCCTCGACCCGGTCGCCGACAAGCTGATGGTCGCAGCCGCCCTGATCGTGCTGGTGGAGCTGGGCCGCGTGAACGCGGTCATCGCGGTGATCATCATCGGGCGCGAGATCGCTATTTCGGCGCTGCGCGAATGGATGGCGAAAGTCGGCGACGCCAAGCGCGTGGCCGTGAACCTGCTCGGCAAAGTGAAGACCACCGCGCAGCTCATCGCCATCCCGATGCTGCTCTACCACGACCGGGTTCCGCTGTTCAGCCCGCACCAGGTCGGCACCTGGCTCATCTACCTTGCCGCGCTGCTGACGCTGGTCTCGATGTGCTATTACCTGAAGCTCGCAATTCCGC
>JACPRN010000173.1 GCA_016189945.1 Betaproteobacteria bacterium | reverse complement strand
TTGGCGGGGGTGCGCAGCGTCGATATGCCGGCGGGAAACGAGATTGAAAGGACGGCGAAAAAGCGCGTCTCCTACCGCGTTACCGTGCACATGGACGACGGGTCCTTTCGCACCATTTCGCAACCGAGACCGCCTGCGGCTGCGGTGGGTGAACGAGTGCGCATCGTGAACGGCGCGGTGGTGGCGCCATCGTAGCACCTCAGGTTCGGCTTGGCCGCCGCGGGCGCAGGGGAACTTTGCCCGCGCAAATCCGCCGAACGAGTCAAGCCGGGCGCATTCCTTGAAGGACCATTCGGCATGAAATGGAAATCCGAGTATGCAACCGGCATACACAATCTCGACAACCAGCACCGGACCATCCTGGAAATCATCACGCGATTTGAAAGGATGGGGGAAGGGAGGGCGCATTGGGACCAGGTGCATCCCCTGGTGCAGTCCACGCGCAGATTCATGGAGTATCACTTCGACGTTGAAGAGTCCCTGATGCGGCTCATCCCCTATTCGGAGCTGAGGACGCATCGCGACGAGCACCGGAATGCCTTGGCGCGCATTGCCGATATCGAACGCAGGGTCGGACGGGAAAGCGCCAGGGACCGGGTGGCACCGGCGATGAAGACGCTGCTGCTCGGCCACATCACCGGGAGCGACCGGCGGTTTGCGCAATGCGCCCTCGATCTGTTCCGGCGCCGGCCGTTCGGCGCCGGAAATGACGGCGCGCACCGATTGCGCGGCCCGGAGTAAATGCGCCCGATCCATTAGCCGCCGGCGGCACCTCTCCCCCGGGTTCGCCCATCCGGGGTCGCCACGCTGCGCAATTTCCAGCAGCGATGATGGGGTCCTTCCTCCATCGCGAGATACCGGATATTCCGTACAGACAGCGTAGGTGCGCGCAAGTAGCGTAGGCACCAACGCGAAGAGCGTCGGAGCACCCCGCATCGACGGATTGAACTGGCCGCGCTGGAGAGACCAAATGATCGGGCATGAACTCGAGCTCAGTCTGCACATGGCGTTCCTGGAGGCGCACCGCAAACGTCATCGGTACGTCACGGCGGAGCATCTGCTCCTCGCGCTGCTGGACAATCCAGCGGTAAAGGGGGTCCTGAACGCCTGCGCCGCCGACATCGAGAAACTGAGAAGGAGCCTCACCGACTTCATCGACGCGCACACGCCGAGCGTGCCCGGCGCCGAGGAGTTCGACAGCCAGTTGAACTCTCGCTCCCAGCGCGTCATCCAGCGCGCTATCCTGCAGGCGCAATCCTCGGGCAGGACGGAGGTCACCGGGGACGCCGTCCTGGTTGCCCTTCTGGGCGAGCGCGATTCGCGCGCCGTCGACCTCCTGCGCGAGCAGGGACTGAGCACGCCCGAACTCATCGACTGCATTGCGCGCGGCAGCGCGGGCGCGCCGCAGGCGGGGAGCTCGGAGGGCAGGCCGGCGCCGGATGCGCGGGAGCGGGAAGCGGAGGCCGAGGGGGAGTTCGAGGCCTATGTGACCAACCTCAACGCGCAGGCGCTCGCCGGCAGTATCGATCCGCTCCTGGGCCGCGAGCAGGAGATCGAGCGCGTCATCCGGACCCTGTGCCGCCGGCGCAAGAACAATCCGCTGCTGGTGGGCGAAGCGGGCGTCGGCAAGACCGCGATTGCCGAGGGCCTCGCCTGCCGCATCGTCGCCTCCCGAGTGCCCGAAGAACTGGCTCGATGCCGTGTCTACGCGCTCGACATGGGAGCGCTCCTCGCCGGCACGAAATATCGCGGCGACTTCGAACAACGCCTGGAAACGGTATTGGCGGAGTTCACCCGCAACCCCGATGCGATCCTGTTCATCGACGAGATCCACACCCTGATCGGCGCCGGCGCAACTTCCGGCGGGAATCTGAGCGCGGCCAACCTGCTCAAGCCGGCGCTCGCATCGGGATCGCTCAGGTGCATCGGGGCGACCACCAGCGACGAATACCGCAGCGTATTCGACCGGGACAAGGCCCTGTCGCGCCGCTTTCAAAGAATCGAGGTTCCCGAGCCCTCGGTCGAGGAAACCGTCGCCATCCTGCGCGGGCTGAAATCGCGTTTCGAAACCCACCATGGGGTCAAGTACAGCGCGCCGGCGCTCGCGCGCGCCGCGGAACTCGCGGCGCGCCATATCAATGACCGGCGCCTGCCGGACAAGGCGATCGACGTCATCGACGAGGCCGGCGCGGCGCAAAGGGCCCGCCCCGGGTCGAAGCGGAAGAAGCTGATAGGAACCGCCGAGATCGAGGCGATCGTCGCCCGCATGGCGCGCATCCCCTGCGCGTCGCTGTCGCGCACCGAGCGCGACGCGCTGAGGGACCTGGAGCGCGACTTGAAGGCGCTCGTCTTCGGACAGGACGAGGCGATCGGCGCGCTCGCCGCGGCAGTCCGCACCGCGCGCTCGGGACTGGGAAGCGAGGGCAAGCCGATCGGGTGCTTTCTCTTTTCCGGTCCCACCGGTGTCGGCAAGACCGAGGTGGCGAACCAGCTCGGCGCATGCCTGGGAATTGAGCTGCATCGCTTCGACATGTCGGAGTACATGGAGAGGCACGCCGTATCGCGCCTGATCGGCGCACCGCCCGGCTACGTCGGCTTCGAGCAGGGAGGCCTGCTCACCGAGGCGATCGGCAGGAGCCCTCACTCGGTGCTGCTGCTCGACGAGATCGAGAAGGCGCATCCCGACATCTTCAACATCCTGCTGCAGGTGATGGATCACGGCACGCTCACCGACAACACCGGGCGCAAGGCCGACTTCAGGAACGTCGTGGTTGTCATGACGACCAATGCCGGCGCCGAATCCCTGGATAGGCCCGTTCTCGGCTTCACGGCGGGGAAGGCCCCCGGTGATGAAATGGCCGAAATCAAACGCCTGTTCCCGCCCGAATTCCGCAATAGGCTGGACGCGATCGTTGCCTTCCGTTCGCTCGACCGCGACGCGATTCTGCGCGTGGTGGACAAGTTCCTGGCGGAGCTCGCAGGCCAGTTGCGAGCCAAAGGGGTCGCACCGATCTTCACCGACGCCCTGCGCGGATACCTCGCCGAGCGCGGATTCGATCCCCTCATGGGCGCGCGCCCGATGAGCCGGCTGATCCGCGACACGGTGAAAAAGGCGCTGGCCGAAGAGCTTCTGTTCGGCGCGCTGGCGCAAGGCGGCACAGTCACCGTCGACGTCGACGCGCAGGGCAAAATCAAGCTTCGGTGCGAAGAAACCGCGGAAGCCTGCCGCTAGATTATTGTCGCGCCGCACTACGTCTTTACCCTCATGCACGTTGCGGTGTCCACGGGGGGGCAATTACGGGGTTTGCCCGGCTGCGCGGCAGCGGACGAGCGACCAGACTTCCCCCATGGACCAGCGTGCGGAATCGTCATCGACAGAAATCCGTTTGACGCCTCCACGCACGGTCCGTCCGGGAATAGAGCCACTGAACTGCAGGAGAGATCATGAATAGCACGCGCGACGATTACGACCTCGACGACCTGCCCGAGCTGGAGGAGATCGAATACACGCCCGTGTTTGCACGCCGCGGATGGGTCGAGGACGGGAACGACATCGGCGATTTCGGGGACAGCTTTTCCATCGGCCTGGACGTGTCGATCGGCGACGAGATCATCGCCCCTGACGCGTAACGCGAACCGTCCCCGTCCCGGGCGCTGCCGATAGCGCCCGCAGGCGCCAGCCCCTTGCCGCACCGCGAGCGGCCGGGGCGCTTTCTTTCCCGCCCCGGCATTCGTCCGGCGCGTGTTTCCAACCGGATTCCCCGCTTACATATGGTTGCACTTTTCCTGTGAACCGGGGAGGTCGTTCGCACGTTCTAACGATCAGGCGCCAATCGCCGGTTGGCCCACCCGGGATACAGGAGGTGCAGATGAAAGCGCTGGTCAAATACGCGGCCACGCGGCTGCTGGTGCTCGCGCTCGTGTTCACCCCCGGCCTTGCACCCGTGATCGCGCTTGCGCAGGACCAGCCCGCGTTCTCCCAGCAGCAGCTCGATCAGTTGCTCGCGCCGGTCGCGCTCTATCCCGATCCGCTGCTCTCCCAGATGCTGATGGCCGCGACCTATCCGCTCGAAGTGGCCGAAGCGGCGCGCTGGTCCAGAATGCACCCCGAGCTGCAGGGCGACGACGCGGTGCGCGCGGCAGCGGAGGAGGACTGGGACCCCAGCGTCAAGTCGCTGGTCGCGTTTCCGCAGGTGCTCGCTTGGATGGACGACAACCCCGAATGGACGCGCACCGTGGGAGACGCCTTCCTTGCGCAGGAGCCGCAGGTGATGGAAACGCTACAGATGCTCCGTTACCGGGCCCACAACGCGGGATCGCTGCGCTCAGACGAGCGCATCCAGGTGGTCCAGGATGCGCGCGCCATCTCGGTGCTTCCGGTCCATCCGCAAATCGTCTATGTGCCCTACTACGATCCGTCGCGTGCTTTCGGTGCCTGGTGGTGGGCGGGACCCGCGCCGACGTATTGGCGGCCGTGGCCGGGCTATTTCATTCCGCCGGGACACGCGGCAAGGTTCTACTGGGGCCCCGGAATCGTCGTTTCGAGAGGATTCTTTTTCGGCGCCTGCGACTGGCCTCGCCGGCGGGTACAGGTGGTGAACGTGAACAACACCTACTACCGTACCAGGGCGGCGATCGCGAGTCCGCGGGCGAACGTCGCTGCACAGGCGAACGTTTCGGCGTTGAATCAGGCGCCGCGGGCCTGGCAGCATGATCCGGCGCATCGCCGGGGAATCGCATATCGGGAAGCGGCGGCGCAGAGGTTTTCCGGGATCCCGGGAAGGCAGCGCGCGCAGGCGCGAAACGATGAGCGGCCGCGATCAGGGCCCCGGCCGGAGATTCGTCCCGCTGGGCCGCCCGTGCAAGCCGTGGCGCCCAACGCTGTTTCACCGGGGCCGCGGGCGGCGCACTCTCAAGCGCAGAATCGAGCAGCCACACCCGCGACGCCGGCAATCGTACCCAATGTTCCACAAGCGCCGCGGGCGGCAGAGTCCCGACCGGAGATTCGTCCCGCTGGGCCGCCCGTGCAAGCCGTGGTGCCCAACGCTGTTTCAACGGGGCCGCGGGCGGCGCACTCTCAAGCGCAGAATCGAGCAGCCACGCCCCCGACGCCGGCAATCGTACCCAATGTTCCACAAGCGCCGCGGGCAGCAGGGTTCCGGCCGGAGATTCGTCCCGCTGCTCCGCCCGTACAAGCCGCGGTGCCCAGTGCTGTTTCACCAGCGCCGCGCGCCGCACACTTTCAAGCGCAGGATCGAGCAGCCACGCCCCCGACGCCGGCAATCGTTCGCAATGTTCCACAAGCGCCGCGGGCGGCAGAGTTCCGGCCGGAGATTCGTCCCGCCCCGCCCCCGATGCGCGCGACCGTACCCGACCTCGTGGAATCTCCGCGAGCGCGCCACGGGCGGGCGGAAACGCGGCCGCCTGAAATGCGGCGCGAAGCGGCAATCCGCGCCGACGCGCCGGCGATACCCGGGATGCAAGTTCGCGCCGGCGGCGGAACACCCGCCCCGGCAGGCGCGCCGAGAACGGGAGCGCACGAGCGAGGCGGTGGAGAGAAAGGCCAAACGTCGCACCAGGGCCGGCGCTCCGACAGCAGGGAGCGCTGGCACCGCGGGCAGAGATAAGCGGCCGAAACCAATCGCACTGGGAGCCCGTCAGTAGCCGAAGAATTCGTCGCAGCGGATGTCCTCGGTCTTCACTCCCGCGCCGGCGAGCGGCCCCTGCATCGCCTCCACCATGGCCGGCGGCCCGGCCACGTAATAGACCGGGACAAGAAGATCGACGAGAGTGCGCTCGAGCATCGCCTTGTCGATACGGCCCCGTTCGCCATTCCACGATTCGCGCGCTTCTTCCGTGCCGCTCATGGTGACGACAATGCGGTAGTTTGAATTGCGCTGCTCGAGCGCCATCAGCTCGCGCAGGAATGCGGCGTCCTCCGGCCTGCGATTGGAATACAGCAGGTAGAGCTTGCGCTCCAGCGGCTCGATCGCCGACTGCCTCAGCATGCTGACAAACGGGGTGATGCCGATGCCGCCGGCGATGAACACCGCAGGACGGCGCTCGCCTTCATCGAGGACAAAACTGCCGGCGGGCCCGCGAATCTGCACCCGAGTCCCCTCCGGCATCGCCTTCAGAACGCGCTTGAACGCCGTGTCGCGCATTCGGGTTGCGATCGCCAGATCGGCCTCGGCAGGAGCGCTGGCGATCGAAAACGAGCGTTGATTGCCCTTGGCGTCGGTCTCGGGCGGATCGAGAAGCGTGACGATCATCGACTGGCCGGCCCTGAAGTTGAAACCGGCCGGCTTGGCGAAGCGAAAGGCCATGGTGCCTTCGGCGATTTGCTCGCGCGAGAGGAACCTCGTTTCGTGCGCCGGCATGTTTCAGCCTCTACGCGTCCTTGGTCTGTTCGTCGCTGCAGATGTCCGGGAAGCTGTCCGGGGTATCATGCCGCTGTCCGTCTTGGTCATACCAAGAGAGCGTCCCGGGTGCCTCGGTCTGCGTGATCTTGTGCGTCCCGTTGCAGAACGGCTGGGTGCTTGAGAGCCCGCAACCGCAGATGTATTTGGTTTCGCCCCCGATGGTCACTGCGTACGGTCTGCTGCGATACCGTTTCACCAGCCTCGCCATTGTGCCTCCTCATAGAGTTCGTCGGATTTCGTTCCGTGACACACAAGACATAAGATGCTACCGCCGCGCGCGGCGTTCCCCCCGCAGCGAAAAGCCTGCCCGCGGACCGAGACACCGTACTCGACATGGTTTTGACGCGGCGCAGCAGCCACAAAGCGGGAACTCGACGGTGCTCCCCGGTTCCTACGCTAGGACGGCGAAGCGCGATCGCGCACGAACTTGCTCGGCTGCGGATGTTGGCACGCCGGACCGGGTGCGGCACACGAGCGCGCGCAATTTCTCGACCACCTGCAAACGGAGACCTGTCATGCCCCAGCGACTGATCAGCAGCATCATCGAAAAGCAGACGATCCTTGCGTGCTCGGCGCAGCTTACCGTCAGCGAAGCAGCCGACCTGATGAAAAAAAGCGATTTCGGCGCCATCGTGGTCACCGAGCGCGGCCGTCTGGTGGGGATCTTCACCGAGCGCGACGCGCTCACCCGCGTCATCGCCCAGGGACGCGATCCGAGGTCCACGCAGCTCACCGAGGTCATGACGCGCAACCCGCAAACCATCGACCCGAACAAGCAATTCGGCCACGCTCTGCACATGATGTACGAGGGAGGATTCCGGCATGTGCCGGTGGTCAGGAACGGGAAACCGGTCGGCATGATTTCAGCCCGCGATGTGCTGGGTCCGGAGCTCGAGGATTTTGTCGCCGAGGTGCGCCGGCGCGAGCATATTCTGGAAATCCTGGGCTAGGTTTCGGCGGGACGTTCACGCAGCTAGGCTCGTAGGGCGGTCTGCCGTGCCGTACGGCAGCGCCGGCGGAGTATTCTGCCGCGAAAAACCGCCGCCAGCGGTATAGACTAAGGCAATATTGGAACCAATCCGCAGGGGGCGAATGGTTCCTCGCCGGCGATCCGATGAACGTCCCGGAGAAAAAGCAGCGCCGTGTTTGTCCCAGAGCAAGCCGGGTGCTCATGAACGCCGTACGATAATATTGACTTTTTTTCCTCGCGGGTAGCATGACGCCATGCGCTCGATGAGCCTCAAAACCAGAATCATGCTCCTGGTCGTGGCGATTTTCTTCGCCAGCATCTGGGGTTTGGCCATTCGCGTCACCGCGGTTCTGCGTACCGACCTGAGCCGGCTTGTCTCGAACCACTTGGCGACCATGGCCCGCTTTATCGCCGCCGACCTCGACCGCGAAATCAGCCTGGAAATCGAAGCGCTGAAAGGCATCGCCGCATCGCTAACGCCCGAGATGCTTGCCGACGCGAAGAAACTCGAGCGCGCGCTGGATCAACTCACCGAGGCGAACGTGCTCTTCCCCGCCGGCTGCTTCACGACGGACAGCAAGGGAATCATCACCGCGGCTTACCCCCAGGGCGCAGCAATTCCGGGCATGTCGATTGCGGAACGCGATTATTTTCGCGATCTCATGGCAACCGGCAAAGCGGTTGTCGGCGATCCGACCCCTGCACCGACGCAGCAGCAGCGGCCGGTTATTCCGATCGCCTATCCATTGCGGAACGCCTCGGGCACCGCGATCGGCGCACTCGTCGGCCTGGTCGCGCTTTCGGACCCGCTTCTGCTTGGCAAACTCGAACACACCAAGTTCGGCGAGAGCGGCTACTTCGTTCTCGCCTCGCCCAAGGACCGCTTGATCCTCTCGGCGCCGCAACCGGGCCGGATCATGAGCCGGCTGCCGCCCAGAGGCGTGATCGCCGATCTCGACCGGCGGCTCGACGAGGGATACGAGGGGGAAGGAATCACCGTTACCGCTATCGGGGTCGAAACGCTGGCGGTAAGCCGGAAGTTGGCGACAACCGGCTGGGTGCTTCTCGCCGCAGCCCCGACCAAGGAAGCCTTTGCGCCCATCGTCGATCTACAGCGTCAGGTCTACCTGGCAGCCCTGCTGATGTCGCTCGGGGTCGGTTTGGTCCTGTACTTCGTTCTGGCGCGGCAGTTGGAGCCGCTCAAGAAGGCAGGTGCGGCGATGCGGCGAATGGCCGAGGGCGACGAACCGCTGGCGCAGATACCGGTCGGGCGCGAGGACGAGATCGGCCAACTGATTGCCGACTTCGACCGCCTGGCGACAGAGCGCAACCGGCTCGATGAAGCGCTGCGCGCGGAGATCGCCGAGCGCAAGCAGGCGCAGGACGCCCTTGCGGCGGCTTTCAACCGTCTGCAGGCGCTTTCGCAAAGGCTCACGCGCACCCAGGAAGAGGAACGGCGCAAAGTCGCCTTCGAGCTGCATGAGCAGTCGGGTCAGGAACTCGTCACTCTCGGGCTGCATCTGCAGGAGCTGCAGGCGCACTGCCGCGACCCGGAGGGCCAAGATCATCTGCGCGACGCGCGCGCGCTCGCGGACGCGGCGCTGGAGCGCGTGCGCGGCATGTCGCTCGACCTGCATCCCCCGCAACTGGAGGACTTCGGGCTCTACGTGGCGCTCGGGGCGCATTGCAGAAAGCAGGCTGACGCCGCCGGCTGGGCGCTGCACTTCGACGCGCCGGCGCAGGCCGCGCGGCCGAACCGCGACCTGGAGCTGGCATGCTTTCGCGTGGCGCAGGAAGCCTTGGTCAACGTCGCTCGGCATGCGCACGCGAGCGAGGTGTGGGTGAGTTTCCAGCAGGACCAGGATCAACTGCGATTGAGCGTGCGCGACAACGGAAAAGGTTTCGACGCCGCGGGCGCGCGGGAGCGTCTCTCGGAGAGGGGCCTCGGCCTGATGGGAATGGAAGAGCGCGTCAGGCAGGCGAGCGGGCGCCTCGAAATCCGCTCCAGTCCGGGCAGCGGGACCGAAATACGCGCCGTTTTTCCCCTCGCCGCCGGGGCCCCCGGCGTGCAATCTCAAGCGTCGGATTTCCCGCCGCCTGCGGCGCGCGGCTCGATGTAGAGCAAGCCTTGCGATTCAAGCCGGATCTGGATTCCGGCCGGGAGCGGATCGCGCACCGCCGCGTGCCGATGCGGGCGCCTGCCGATGAGGCGCAAGAGCGCACGGCCGAGTCGCCGGAACCAGGCCTCGGCCCGGTGGGCGTTCATATCATGGTCCTGAGGACGGCGGGCGGCATAGGCGCTCAGTACAGCATGATCGCGAACCAGACCCCAGCCACGCATAAAGCGAGGCCGGCCGATGCGAGCAGCGCCAGGCGTTCGTGACGGGCGATGCCGGTGGAGATCGCCCCGAGCAGCGCGACGGGAAACACCATGGAGGTGAGCAGGCACAGCAACGTCAATTCGAACGCAAAGGCTCTCATCGCTGCCTCCCGGGAACGGCTGCGGCCGCGGCGCGATCCGTAGCGCCAAGGCTAGGCGCGAAGGCGCTTCGACGCACTACGCAATTGCCACCAATTGCAGGGGGGTCTAGTATTCATGGACGCGGGCCGCGGTCGGCGAATTCAAGGGGAAAGCGCCATGAAGTGGATCAACTGGGGTGAGAAGCAAAAGACCGGGAACGCCGATATGGATCACGGCCACGAGAAACTGGTCGAACTGATCAATCAGTTGGCCGATGGCATGGAAAGCAAGAAGTCGAAGGAATTCTGCAGCAACGTGCTCGAGCAGTTTGTCGAAGAAACGCGCAAGCACTTCACGATCGAAGAGCGGCTCATGGACCTGCACCGGTATCCGAAGGCCAAAGAGCACACGGCTATGCACGAGAGGTTTCTCAAGGACGTGCTCACATTCAAGGCGTCCTACGACGCAGGCGCTACCGCGGAATTCACGACGCTGCTCGTCATCCTGGACAGTTGGGTGAACCGCGACATCATGGTGGCGGACAAGGGGTTGGCCGAATTCCTGGCCACAGCGGGCTAGCCCGCAAACCGTTCACCCGCGGGGAGAACGCGCTCGCCGCAGGGCTCTTCCGACACTCTTCCTTTGCCAGCCCGGTCAGCGGGAACTGAG
The DNA here is from genome assembly GCA_016189945.1 of Betaproteobacteria bacterium. Taxonomy (GTDB): domain Bacteria; phylum Pseudomonadota; class Gammaproteobacteria; order Burkholderiales; family SG8-39; genus JACQTO01. The sequence continues at coordinate 26,718 of JACPRN010000173.1, read as the reverse complement.
GCCGGCGAGGGACCCTCGGCCCCTATATCCGTTTCGAGCTACCAAGAATGCGTCACCCGACCCGGCTCGTACAGAGGCCATGGCCCTGCACGACAAAACCCATCAGCGACTTGTGGATACCCGGGGCGCGCGGAAACATTTAATCGCTTGTGGGAATTCGCTGCGGGGTGCCGATGTCCAAATCGCAACCGCGGCATTGGACGGGAAGGCTTCGAGGGGAACACGAGCTCGAAGGAAGGTCCACCTAGTCACTGGGGAAAGTCATGAAATGCCTCTATTACCTCGCGCCCACGCTGCAGAGCACGCGCCAAGTTTCCGATGATCTGCATGCGGCCGGCGTCAACGACTTCTTTCTACACGTCATCAGCAAGGATGAATCCGGGCTGAAGCAGCAGCACATCCACTCGAGCAACTACCTGGAGACCCTCGATCTCGTCCGCGACGGCCTGATCGGGGCAGGAATAGGTTTCCTCTGCGGACTGGCGGCCGCCGGACTGATGATGGCTTTCCAGCCTTTCGGTCCCGATGTCCCCGACATCGTCTATTTCATGCTCGTCGTTCTCGCCACCCTATTCGGGGCCTGGGAGGGGGGCTTGACGGGCATCGCAACCGAAAACAAGAAACTGAAGAGATTTCACCGCGACATTGAGGCCGGCAGGTATCTGATCCTGATCTACGCCTGGAAGGAGCAGGAAGCGGCCGTCAGGGCGATGATGCGCGCGCGCCATGCGGAAGCCGAGCTGATCGCAGTCGACAGCCATTTCATCAATCCATTCAGCGCCGTCAAACGCAGGCGCCGGGCGTCTGCAAGGCGAACCGGAGCGCTGCCGCAGGATCAGGCATGGCAATAGCGCTCGTCCTGATTCTGTTGGTGGCCGGGTCGCTGCTGTTCCATTTTTTCAGCCCATGGTGGTTCACACCCATCGCCTCCAACTGGCAGATGATGGATGAAACCGTCAACATCACCTTCTGGGTCACGGGAATCGTCTTTGTCGCCGTCAACCTGTTCATGGCCTACGCCATCTTCAGGTACCGCCACCGCAGGGGGCAGCGCGCCGAGTACGAACCCGAAAACAAGAAGCTGGAATGGTGGCTGACCGCGGTCACCACGCTGGGGGTTGTCGCCATGTTGACCCCGGGCCTGTTCGTCTGGGCCAAGTTCATCGATGTTCCGCGCGATGCGACGGTGGTCGAAGCGGTCGGCCAGCAGTGGAACTGGAGCTACCGTTTTCCGGGCAATGACGGGACGCTCGGCGCCACCAGCGCCCGCCTCATCAACCGGGACAATCCCTTCGGCATCGATCCGGGCGATGCCAAAGGCCGCGACGACGTTCTGGTTTTCAGTCCCGAGCTGCACCTTCCGGTGGGAAAGCCGGTCAAGCTGCTGCTGCGCTCCAAGGACGTTACGCACGATTTCACCGTGCCGCAGTTCCGGGTGAAGATGGATCTGGTGCCCGGCACCGTCACATTCATGTGGTTTACCCCGACGAAAACCGGGTCTTACGACGTGCTGTGCGAAGAGCTGTGCGGGGTAGCGCATTTCGCCATGCGCGGCCGCGTCGTGGTTGATGAGGAACCCGTTTTCCAGGCGTGGCTGGCGCGCCAGCCGACTTTTTCGCAGTCGCCGGTTCCGGCTGCCGGAGATGCCGCTGCGGGCCAGGCGGCCTTCGCGCCCTGCGCGGCCTGTCATGGCGCCAAGGGCGAGGGCAATCCGTCTTTGAACGCCCCGAAACTCAGCGGGCAGGAACGCTGGTACCTGGCACGGCAGTTGACGAACTTCAAGCACGGAATTCGCGGTGCAGCCGACCAGGACACGTATGGCAAGCAGATGGCGGCGTTTGCCAGCACGCTCGACGCCGCGGCGATCGAAAACGTCGTCGCCTACATCGAAACGCTGCCCGATGAACAGGCGAAGCCTGCCCTGGAGGGCAATGCCGAAAGGGGCAGATCGCTGTACGCGACCTGCGCGGCTTGTCACGGCGAAGCCGGCGAGGGCGTCTGGTCGACCCACGCGCCGCGCCTTGCGCGCATGAGCGACTGGTATCTGGCCCGGCAATTGCGCAATTTCCGCCAGGGCGTCCGCGGCGGCCACCCGCAGGACTTTCCCGGTGCGCAAATGGCATTCATGGCCAAGGCCCTGCGCGAGCAGTCGATCAACGATCTGGTTGCCTATATCAACAGCCTGAGATGAGCGCGACGAGCGTAAGCGGTCTCGTAATTGACGAAAGGCGAAACCAGCCTTCCTGGTTCCGCCTTGGCTAGGAGAAAACACTGATGGCGTATGTTGCGATTGCGGACCGCGATGTCCATCTGCACGATCCGCAGACCTTCGTCACGAAATACATCTGGAGCCAGGACCACAAGGTCATCGCCATCCAGTATTCCGTCACCGCCATCGCAGTGGGTCTGGTCGCGCTGGTACTGTCCGGGATGATGCGGCTGCAACTGGGCTTCCCGAACACCTTCTCGTTCATCACCCCCAGCAACTATCTGCAGTTCATCACCATGCACGGGATGATCATGGTCATCTATCTGCTCACGGCGCTGTTCCTGGGCGGCTTCGGCAACTATCTCGTCCCGCTGATGGTCGGCGCGCGGGACATGGTGTTTCCGTACATGAACATGCTGAGCTACAGGGTCTATCTGCTCTCGGTGCTAGTGCTGAGGGCGAGCTGCGTCGTCCCAGGCGGCCCCACGGGCGCCGGCTGGACCCTATACCCGCCCCAGGCCGTCCTTCCCGGGACTTCCGGGGCCGGCCTCGGCATCATTCTCATGCTGGTGTCGCTTGCCATCTTCATCGTCGCCTTCACCATGGGCGGGCTGAACTACGTCACCACCATCCTGCAGGCGCGCTGCCGCGGGATGACGCTTCTGCGCCTGCCCCTCACGGTATGGGGCATCTTCATGGCGACCATCCTCGGACTGCTCGCCTTCCCCGCCCTCCTGGTGAGCGCGATCATGATGATCCTCGACAGCGTGCTCGGCACGAGCTTTTTCATGCCCGCCGTGGTCTCGATGGGCAAGGGGCTGAAGTACGACGGCGGAAGCCCGGTGCTGTTCCAGCACCTGTTCTGGTTTTTCGGGCATCCGGAGGTCTATATCGTCGCTCTTCCCGCATTCGGCATCGTCTCGGACCTCCTGAGCGTGCATGCGAGAAAGAACATCTTCGGCTACCGGATGATGGTGTGGGCGATTCTCGCCATCGGCTGCCTCTCCTTCGTGGTCTGGGCCCACCACATGTACGTGAGCGGAATGAACCCGTATTTCGGCTATTTCTTCGCCACCACGACGCTCATCATCGCGATTCCCACCGCCATCAAGGTCTACAACTGGGTGCTCACGCTCTGGCACGGCGACATCCACCTGCGGGTGCCGATGCTGTTTGCCATCGGCTTCATCTTTACGTTCGTACACGGCGGGTTGACGGGACTGTTCCTGGGCAACGTGACCGTGGATCTGCCGCTTTCGGACACCTATTTCGTCGTCGGCCACTTCCACATGGTCATGGGCGTGTCGCCGATTCTGGTCGTCTTCGGGGCGATCTACCACTGGTATCCGAAGATCACCGGGCGAATGCTGAACGAGGCTCTGGGCAAGCTCCATTTCTGGGCCACGTTCCTGGGCGCTTACGCGGTCTACCTGCCGATGCACTATCTGGGCATCCTTGGCGTTCCGCGGCGCTATTACGCGCTCGGCGACACGGCCTTCATCCCGAATTCCGTTCACGACGTCAACGTGGCCATCACTGTCGCCGCGCTGGTGATTGCCGCTGCCCAACTGGTTTTTCTGTTCAATCTGGTGTGGAGCCTCGCCCACGGAAGGGAAGCCGGCAGCAATCCCTGGGGCGCCACGACACTCGAATGGCAAACGCCCGACACCCCGCCCAAGCACGGCAACTGGGGCGCGCGCCTCCCGGTGGCCTACCGCTGGGCCTACGAGTTCAGCGTGCCGGGCGCCAGGTCCGACTTCATCCCGCAGAACGAACCGCCCGAGGCGCCCGGCGGGCGCGAGCACGGGGCCAAGCCGTGAGCGTCGCCGCCCTGTTTGCCCTCGTCGCAGTGGGCATCGTCGGGTGGTGGCTGTTTGCGCGGCAGTTGACGGCCAAACCCTGGGAGAAGAGGCAGATCGAATCCGACAATGCATCGGGCGGCGCCGCGCTCGCGCTTCCCGCGGCAAGAGTCGGGCTCTGGCTGCTGCTCGCCGTCATGACTTCATTCTTCGGCCTGCTGATATCGGCCTACGGCATGCGCATGGAACTGGCGGACTGGCGGCCGCTTGCGGTGCCGGACCTGCTGTGGGCGAACACCGCCATGCTCCTGGCGAGCAGCGCCGCTTTCCAGTGGACGCGATGGGCCGTGGCGCGCGGCCATGCCGAGGGCGTAGCAGCGGGCCTGGTCCTCTCGGGACTGTTCGCGTTCGCTTTTCTCGCCGGACAGGTGCTCGCCTGGCAGCAGTTGCACGCCTCGGGACAGTTCCTGGCGAGCAACGCCGCAGCCGCTTTCTTCTACCTGCTCACCGGCCTGCACGGATTGCATCTGGCGGGGGGCTTGGCGGTCTGGGGCAGGACCACCGCCAGAATCTGGCGCATTCGCGCAAGGCTCGAGGACGTGCGACTGAGCATAGAGCTTTGCGCCCTCTACTGGCATTTCCTGCTTGCGGTGTGGCTGGTGCTGTTCGCCGTGCTGATGTCGGGGACCTCCTTGACGAGCGCTTTCCTCGATATTTGTTCGGCGATCGTCAAGGCGCTGTAATCGAAGCGTCGTTACCGGAGTGAACTCAATTGCGCCTGAAGGGAATCCCATGTCGAAGATGATCCCCGACTCTCTCCCGATCCCCGCGGGCCTGCGCGGAGTCGCCTCGGACTGGGCCGCCGACAAGCAGGCCTTCCCGGTGCCCTGGGGCAAGGCGATGATGTGGATCTTCCTCCTGAGCGACACGTTCGTCTTCACCTGCTTCCTGACCGCCTACATGAACGTGCGCATTTCCACCACCGTGCCCTGGCCCAACCCCAGCGAAGTTTTCGCTCTTCGTATCGGGGGCGCCGACATCCCGCTGATCCTGATCGCGATCATGACCTTCATCCTGATCAGTTCGAGCGGCACCATGGCGATGGCGGTGAATTTCGGCTATCGCCGCGATCGGGCCAAGACCGCGGCGTTGCTGCTCACCACCGCGGCCTTCGGCCTCACTTTCGTCGGCATGCAGGCCTTCGAATGGACCAAGCTGATCGTGGAAGAGGGCGTGCGCCCGTGGGGAAACCCGCTCGGCGCGGCGCAGTTCGGCTCTTCGTTTTTCATGATCACGGGTTTTCACGGCGCCCACGTATCGGCCGGCGTGATCTACCTCTCCGTCGTGGCGCTCAGGGTCTGGCGCGGAGACTACGAGCGCAAGGGCACTTACGAAACCGTCGAGATCGCCGGCCTGTACTGGCATTTCGTCGATCTGGTATGGGTATTCATTTTTGCCCTCTTTTATCTCTGGTAGAGGCAACGGCATGGACCACGCACAAGGCCAGCAGCATCCGATCAGCATCTACCTGTGGATATGGGGGATGCTTTTCGTTCTGAGTACCCTGTCCTATCTCGTCGACTACTTTCACCTCCAGGGCTACCTGCGCTGGTCGCTGATCCTCATCTTCATGCTGCTGAAGGCCGGCCTGATCGTGTCCATCTTCATGCACATGGCCTGGGAGAGGCTGGCGCTCAAATTCGCGATCCTGGTTCCTCCGGGCTGTCTGCTGGTCTTGATCGCGCTCATGGCGATCGAAGGCGACTACACGTTCCTGACGCGCCTGGCGGTGTTTCTGAAGTAAGACTTCAGGCACCAATCAGGCGAGTGTTGACGCAATCGCCGAAAATTTGCTCTTCTTATTGAAAAAAAGCAAAACCAACGCCTAATTCCCTGTCATTCCCGCGCAAGCGGGAATCCAGAGTGGTTCAGCGATGAGCACTGGATCCCCGCCCCCGCTTCCGCGGGGGCATGTTTACCACGCGGGGATGACGGAGGCACGACAAGCGGGTATGTAATCCTTAATAGACGCGCCTCACGCCAGCAGCGCGGCGTCGGCAATGGCGGCAACAAGCAGCAGCGCGAGCTGCGCAAGCGAAGCGTGGAAGTTCACCATCGCGGCGTGGCGGCTGGGCGCGATCACAAGCTGCGCGCTCTTCAGGAGCAGCCAGTAGCCGCCGCTCGCCGCGGCGAAGAGGTAGAGCCACCCCAAGCCGATGAGCGCCGGGATGAACGAGGCGATCACCAGCAGGATCGAACCCGCGAATATCGCGCGCGCGGCGCGCTCGTCGCCGACCACGACCGGCAGCATCGGTATTCCGGCCGCCTCGTAGTCGGGGCGGAAGGCGATCGCGAGGCTCCAGAAATGGGGCGGCGTCCACAGGAACAGGATGAGCGCGAACGCAAGCGGCAGGGGCGCGGGCGCCGAGGGCGCCGCCGCCGCGGCGCCGGCGAGCACCGCGAAACTGCCCGCGAGTCCGCCGACGACGATGTTCCACCAGGTGCGGCGCTTCAGCCATGCCGTGTAGACGACGCCGTAGGTGAACGCACCGAGGAAAATGTAGCCTGCCGCAACCACATTGGTGGCCACTGCCCCGAGCGCTATGCCGAGCGCACCGAGCGCAATGATGGCGGCGAGCCAGCCTCTGCCGGGGTGCAGCCGGCCGGTTACAAACGCGCGGCGGCGCGTTCGGCCCATGCGGGCGTCGAGATCGCGCTCGGCGTATTGATTGTAGGCGCCTGCAGCGGCAGCGGCCGTCGTGACCGCCAAAGCAAGGCCAAGAATGCGCCAACCGGGCAGCGGCGGCCCCGGCGCCACCGCCATCCCGGCGAGCGCGGTAAGGCCGATTACCAGCCCGATGCGCAGCTTGAACAGGTCGAAAAACAGCCGCGCGCGCGACTGCGCACCGAGCGCGCGCGGCTGCGCCACGCCTGCGTCGCCGGTCTGAGACATGCGGGTTTCCATTGCCGGTTCAGGGTTGATCGGTTGGACCACAACCGTATAGCTTCCAACATGCGCGCCGATAAATCAACCCGAAGATTGAGGTCGGAGCGTCGCCCCCTTTTCCCTTGATCGACCCAAGAGATTCTGTCCACGGAATAATCGACCGGCGCTCTTTGTTCGCACGCTAGATTCACTGTGTGTCGCGTCGACGTCTGTACATCGCTCGCACAAGCGTCACGATGCCGGTGCATCAGACCAAGGTCCATCACTAGGAGGCAAACAGCATGAAGACCCGTCCAATCGTAGCTGCTTTAGGGATCGTCGCAGGCATGGCCGCAGCACCGCTCGTGGCGGCCGACAACCTGGTTCAATTCGATGGTGGTATCGGGGTGATTCCGGTTTCGAGTGGCGTGGGACAAGCCGCTCAGGCCGAGGTCGTAAATCGCAACATTGTCCGCGGAGTCCAGCCTGCCGGACAACCCTGGGTGATCAGGGTGCTGAGGGCCACGGTGAGAGCCGGCGGGGCGATCACGGTTGACGGGAGGGGTCTCCTGCTCGGCGGAGGCAACAACATCGGAGGCAACCCCAACAACCCGAACGTGTTCGCCACCCTGATTTGTGAAGCTGCCGCTCCATTCACCGAACGCAACACCAACCTCGCCGGCGTCCGGCTTGACCCAAACGGTGACTTCAGGATCGACGATGTTCTGGACCCGGCGCCGGTTGATTGCGCGAGCCCGGTACTCCTCATCCGCAATACCAACCTGGTATGGTTTGCCGCTGGCATTCCGAAGCGTCCCGAGCTTCCGGAACCTCCGAGCGGTCCGCAGATCCTCTTTCCAATTCGGTAAAGGGGGTTTGCGCGGTCAGACCCGGTCAGATCCCGCTTTTCATTCGGCGGCGGGAAAGGGTGCCGTGACCCCAAGAAAAAGGAGGCCTGCTCGAAGCAGGCCTCCACAGAATGTCGCCGAGAACCCGGATCAGAAATTCGGCTGCACGTTGTGCTCGGCGCAGACCATGCGCGCTTCGAAGGTCGTTATGTAGGGATTCTTGCTGATCTGCAGCAAGGTTGACGAGCCAGAGCTCTCCTTGCGGATCAAGGGCGAAGACCCTTCAAGCAGAGCTTCTTTCGGGATGCGGTAAAGGTCGCCCGAACCGACCTCGACGTATGCTCCCGGCTCGTTGATCTCTTTCCATGTCATCTGAAGAAGTCGCGACGCTTGTCTTGGATCGATCGATACATTCTGAACTTGAGCTGCCATTTTGACTTTCTCCTATTGAATTTGGATCGACAACACCCCCGGCGGCCGCTCGTCTGAAACGAGCGCGGCCCGCCATTGTGGGGCGTTATTTCGACCCGACCCCTTCCGGCCAAGTTCCGCCGCCGGCGAAAGATTATCCCGATGTCAGATCGATACGCCGCGGTCGCGAAACCGGAGCCGGCGCATCCGCCGCCTGGGAAATTCCATTGCACCTTCAGGGTCGGCGTGCATTTTCCACGTCGGCTTCGAGGGTTAGGAAAGACGGTTTGATATAGATCAATTGCCGCGCACGTCGCGCCGCTAATGTTTTGCCGTGAACTCGGATGCGGGTGCGTCGCGGAAATCGAGGCGCGCGCTTTCGAGGATTCAAAAGGAGCTATGGCGAAGCTGTCATCGGAAAGTTTCTGGAGAGTGTGGATGAAAACTCAGGTGTTCCATCTTGGCAATACGGTCGTGCACTACAGCTTGGGTCAAACGTGGTTTGACAGGGAATTGCGGCTTACGGACTGCGCCGGCGATTTCAACTGCCTGGCCCAACTTAAGGGGACCGACAAGATCATCGCGCTCCGGGACTTTCTCAATTCCCTCGATCTGAGCGGCAGGAAGCTATCCCTGGTGAAAACCGCCTGACGATCTAGTTCGGCGGCGCGGTGACGAATGCGATCCTGGTAATCCCGGCTTTCTGTGCCAAACCCATAACGTCGGTCAACTTCTCGTAGGGGGTGCTGCGGTCCGCGCGGAGATGCATTTCCGGCGCAGCACCCCCGCCGCGGGCAGCCGCGTTGAAGCGCGAGACGATCGCGATCGACGCGAAGCATGGGTATTCCTACGTAGTTCCGCGCAGATATCACCCGACTTTTCGCACTACCGCACGGACGCGCAACCGCCCGCATGCCGATCGCTTGCCCCGGCACAGGTTTTCCGCCGCGCAAATTGCGGGGATCACCCTATTGGACAAACCGGGCGCTGACGATAACTTGGCAGCCATCAAGACCTTCGACCAAGGAGACCCTTATGAAAACGACTGCGATTTCGGACCGGAAGTTGCGCCGAGCCGCGGCGGAGGTCGAAACGCAGATCAGGGAACTCTTCGGGCGCTGCCCCGAGCTCACCGGATTTGCGATCAAGGACCTGGCCTTAATGGCTTCCGAGGACATCGCCGCGCCGGACGGCGAACCGAAGCTCTTTGTCACCGACATCGGTTTTTCCGGGCTGATCGGCGAACAGGACCTCGAAGAGGCCTACACGCAGATCGGCACCGCCATCTCCGATGTGGTTTCCGAGCGTCCGGAAGCCTTCGAGCTGCTGCGCGGCCGGACCTTCGCCCGGACGCTGCACTAAGTCCGGTCAGCGCGGGCGCCCGGCCTGCGCCCGGCCCGGCAGTGTGCAAAGCATGAACCGGGGGATACCATTGCTCTTGTCAACGCCTCCTCGGACGCAAGCCGGTTTGTGTTTTACGCCCTCCCTCCGATAACCCGGGCACTCATCGCCGCCAACGTCGTCCTATTCTTTGCCGACAACTTCCTCGGTGACGCGCTCAGCTATTATTTCGCGCTCTGGCCGATCGGATCGCCGTTTCCGGGGCGCGGATATTTCGGTTTCTCGCCCTGGCAGTTGCTCACCTACAGCTTTCTCCACGCGAGCTTCTGGCACCTCTTCGTCAACATGTTCGCGCTGTACATGTTCGGCGGCGAACTCGAACGCCTGTGGGGTCCGGCGCGCTTCCTCAACCTCTACTTGGCGAGCGTGATCGCGGCGGCGATCACGCAACTGGTGTTCTCCAGCGTGGTGGTCGCCAACCCATACCCGACCGTGGGCGCTTCCGGCGGCGTTTTCGGGCTGTTGCTCGGCTACGCGCGCTACTTTCCGCACCGTACGATCGTCCTGCTCATTCCGCCGATCCCGATGCCCGCATGGCTGTTCGTGACGCTCTACGGATTGCTCGAACTGTACCTCGGCGTGACCGGAACCCAGGCCGGCGTTGCGCACTTTGCGCACCTGGGTGGCATGCTCGGATCGTGGCTGCTGATTCAGTACTGGCGCGGCCGGCCGCCGTTCGGCGGGCGCTAGGGGCTGGTCAGATGCGTGTTGACGAAAGTGGCGAGAATTTGCTTTTGATTACGTCTCCACGTTTTGTGCGGTTGCAAGCAACCGCACAAAACGTGGAGATTGAATAACGGCAAGAAACAGCATCGCCGGTTCCGGCTCATTTGGCGTAGCGAAATACTGTTTGGTCCTCCCCGCTCTTGCGGGATTCATCCCGGCGAATCGCGGGTCTTGCCCCACGGCTTTCGCGGAACCCGCTCACTAGACTCCTGCCACAGAAGCAGGGCTGCGCTCGGGGATCGGAGTGCGCCCGGCCAACTTGGAGGAGGTGCGATGAGCGATCTTCGTCTCGTTACCCCGCCGCTCGCCAGAGCGGTCGCCATCGTCGGCGTGGCCTGCGGCGATGGCGCGCAGGATCGGCGCTGCAGCGGCGGTCCGGACGCGCTCCTCGACGCCGGCCTCCTCTCGCGCCTGCAGGCGCGCGGGCTGCGTGCGAGTTGGGATGAGACCATACGTCCTTCCGAAGCCGCGCATGACCAGCCGCTGCAGGCGGTGAAGGACGTTTGCCGGCGCGTTGCAAAGCGCGTGCGCGCCATCGTGGCGCAGGGCGCGCTGCCCCTGGTCGTGGGCGGAGACCACTCCTGCGCCATCGGAACCTGGAACGGAGCGGCTGCGGCGTTGCGCGAGCGCGGACCGCTGGGACTGATCTGGATCGACGCGCACATGGACGCGCACACGCCGGAGACCACCCCGAGCGGAGCGTTCCACGGAATGCCCCTGGCGTGCCTGCTCGGCTTGGGCGAGCCGGAACTGAGCGATCTGGAGGACGGTGCCCGGCTTTCGCCGCGGCATATATGCCTGATCGGCGTGAGGAGCTTCGAGCCGAGCGAGGAGGCGCTCCTGCGCAAGCTGGGCGTGCGCATCGTCTTCCAGCACGAGGTTGCGCAGCGCGGACTGGCGGCGGCGTTGCGCGAAGCGCTCGCCGTGGTCCAGGACGGCACGGCCGGATTTGGCGTGACGCTGGACCTCGATGCCATCGACCCGCAAGAGGCGCCGGGAGTCTCCACGCCGGTCGCGGGCGGCATTGCACCCGGCGAACTTCTGGACGCAGTCTCGGTGCTGCACGGCAATCCCGCGCTGGCAGGGCTGGAAATCGCCGAGTACAACCCGCAGCGCGACCGCCGCGGGGCCACGGCCGAAATCGCCATCGGCTTCGCCCAAGGCGTTCTCGCCGAACAGCCGCCGGTGAGCGAACCTTCGCTGATGGCGATGGAGGAGCGCCACGGTGCGCACAACTACCAGCCGCTCCCGGTCGTGCTCGCGCGCGGCGAGGGCGCAGTCCTGTGGGACGAGCGCGACCGGCGCTATCTCGACATGATGAGCGCCTATTCGGCGGTGAGCCACGGCCACTGTCACCCGCGGCTCGTCGAGGCGCTCACCGCGCAGGCGAAGCGCCTGGCGGTCACCTCGCGCGCCTACTACAACGACCGGCTGCCGCTGTTCCTCAAGCGGCTGTGTGAGCTGAGCGGCCAGGACCTGGCGCTCCCGGTCAATACCGGTCTGGAGGCGGTCGAAACCGCGATCAAAGCGGCACGCAAATGGGGCTACAAGGTCAAATCAATAGCGGCAGACCGCGCGGAAATCATCGCCTGCGAGGGCAATTTCCACGGCCGCTCGACCGCGATCATCGCCATGTCCTCGGAAGCGCAATACCGCGACGGCTTCGGCCCCTACCCGGCCGGGTTCGTGCGCATTCCGTACGGCGACGCGCGCGCCCTTGAGCGCGCGATCACGCCGAACACCGCCGCGTTCCTGGTCGAGCCGATCCAGGGCGAGGCCGGGATCATCGTGCCGCCGCGGGGCTACCTCGCGGCCTGCGCAGAGATCTGCCGCCACTATGGCGTACTGCTCATCTGCGATGAGGTGCAGACCGGGCTCGGGCGCACTGGCCGCCTGTTCGCGTGCGAACATGAAGGGGTCAAGCCCGACGGCATCATCTTGGGCAAAGCGCTCGGCGGAGGATTGCTCCCGGTTTCGGCGTTCCTCGGCCGGCGCGATCTCATGGAGGTTTTCACCCCCGGCGATCACGGCAGCACCTTCGGCGGTAATCCCCTCGCCAGCGCGGTGGGGCTCGCTGCGCTGGAAGTGCTCATCGACGAGGGGCTGGTCGAGCGCGCCGCCGAACTGGGCGAGTACCTTCTGCGCGAGCTGCGCGCGCTGAAGAGCCCGCTCGTTCGCGCCGTGCGCGGCAAGGGGCTGTTGATCGGCGTGGAGTTCGATCCCGCCCTGGCGAGCGCCCGCGAAGTGTGCGAGGCGCTGCTCGAGCGCGGCGTGCTCTCCAAGGACACGCACCACACCGTGGTGCGCCTCGCGCCGCCCCTGGTGATCTCGCGCGGGCAGATCGACGAAGCGCTCGCAGCGCTGCGCGCCACCCTTGCCGAACTCGAAGGAGCCCTCGGTCTGGCCGCGTGATCCTCGCGGCTCGGGCAACGGCGATATGGACTGCCTGCACGCACTGGGCATCACGGCGGAGAACCCGGGGGCCTGTCTCGGCCCCGACTGGCTGGCCGGAGAGCGGCGCTTCGCGCCGTTGAATCCGGCGAGCGGCGAGGCGATCGCAGCCGTCGGCGCCTGCTCGGGCGAGGACTGCGATCGGGTCATCGCCAACGCCGCGCGCAGCTTCGAACAATGGCGGATGGTGCCTGCGCCCAAGCGCGGCGAGGTGATCCGCCGGATCGGCGCGGAGCTGCGCGCGCGCAAGGACGCCCTGGGCAGCCTGATCGCGCTCGAGACCGGCAAGATCAAGGCCGAGGGCGATGGCGAGGTGCAGGAGATGATCGACATCGCCGATCTTGCGCTCGGCCAGTCGCGCATGCTCTACGGCAGCACGATGCACTCGGAGCGTGCGCATCACCGCATGTACGAACAATGGCATCCGCTGGGGGTAGTCGGCGTCATCACCGCTTTCAATTTCCCGACCGCGGTGTGGGCGTGGAACGCTTTCATCGCGGCGGTGGCCGGCAACACCGTGGTGTGGAAGCCCTCGCCCAAAGCACCGCTGGCGGCGATCGCGGTGCAATCCATCGTCAACAAGGTGATGCAGGAAGAAGGTTACGGCGGCGTGTTCTCGCTCGTGGTGAGCGACGACAATGCGCTCGCCGAGCAGTTCATCGCCGATCAGCGCATCTCCCTGGTGTCCTTTACCGGTTCCAGCGCGGTCGGAAGGCACGTGGCCGAGGTGCTCGCGCGGCGCATGGGCCGGTGCCTGCTCGAATGCTCCGGGAACAACGCCATCATCGTCGATGAGACTGCGGACCTGAACCTCGCCGTGCCGGCGATCGTCTTCGGCGCGGTGGGCACCGCGGGCCAGCGCTGCACCACGACGCGCCGTCTCATCGTGCACGAGGCACGCCGCGCCGAACTCCTCGGGCGCCTCCTCGACGCTTACGCCCAGGTGCGCATCGGCGATCCGCTCGATTTCCGCACGCTCATGGGACCGCTCATCGATGCACAGGCGCTGGAGCGCTTCCGCGCGGCGATCGCCGATCTGAAGCGGCGCGGCGCCCGAATCCTGTTCGGCGGCGAAGTGCTTCCCGGGCCCGGCTTCTTCGTCCAGCCCACCATTGCCGAGGCCGAGCCGCATTGGGACCTCGTGCAACGCGAAACCTTCGCGCCTATCCTGTATCTCCTCGGCTGCCGGTCACTGCAGGAGGCCATTCGCATCAATAACGGCGTGCCGCAGGGACTGTCTTCGGCGCTGTTCACCGAAAGCCTGCAGAACGCCGAACGCTTTCTGTCGGCGCTGGGCAGCGATTGCGGCATCGCCAACATCAACATCGGCACTTCGGGTGCCGAAATCGGCGGCGCCTTCGGCGGCGAGAAGGAAACCGGCGGCGGACGCGAAGCGGGATCCGACGCCTGGAAGGCCTACATGCGCCGCCAGACGGTCACCATCAACTGGGGCCGCGACCTGCCGCTCGCACAGGGCATCAAGTTCGGGGGCAATAATTGAGAATTACGTAACCGCATGACACCGTCCCGTCATCCCCGCGAAAGCGGGGATCCAGTGGCTGTCGCCGCGCTACTTTGGATTCCCGCCCCCGCTTCCGCGGGGGCATGCTTACCACGCGGGAATGACAGCGATGTGTAACGCAGTTTGGTAAGGATCAATAATTCTAGTAACACCCCGCCGGACTGAACGGGCAATTGTCGGGATGGGTCCAGTAGTACTTCGCGCGCCCCTGCGGGTCGAAATACACGTGCGCGATGTGGCGCTTGACGCCGTCGCTGAAACGGTAGTCCCAAACTTCCTCGTCCAGGTTGCGGAAAACCATGGTCAAGAGCGGTTTGCCGAGCAGCGCCTGGACCTCGGCCTTGGTGGTTTGGGCGGGAACGATCGGGGCGAAGTCCCGCTCATGCAGGGTCCACCACGGACGCACATCCTGCGTCCAACCCGGTGCGCAGCCCGCGGCAAGACCCGCGGCTGCCATAAGCAGTAGCGCGGCGCTCGCCGATTTCATCTCGAAGCCTCAGCGCGGGGGAGGCGGCGGCGGCGGAGGCGGCGGGTATGCGCTCGGCGATCGCCCTGCTTGAGCCTCGAAGCGCCCCGCGACCGGAACCTTGTGGCCTTTTGCGTACATGCATTGCGCAAAAGCGTGGTCGTAGCGCCGCTGCAATCCGTATGCCGAAGTGTCGCCGGCCCCCGCTCCGGCCAGTGCGCCGACCGCCAGACCGGTGCCGGCACCCACACCCGCTCCGCTTCGCCCGCCGATCGCGGCCCCGGCAACTGCACCGACTGCAGTGCCCAGCGCCGCACTCCGCGCCACGCTGTCGGCGGCAGCCTGGTCCGCAGTGGCCCCGCCCACCTGCCCGCTGGCGTATTGCCGGCAGGCAAACTCATCGGCGCGGAACTGCTCGAAGTTCTTGCCCGTTCCGGGCAGCACCATCAAGCTGGGACCGCTCGGTATGCTCGCGCATCCGGCCAGAAAAAGCGCTCCCGCGAAACCAGCGCGACGCCAACGTTTATGCATGGGGCGGAAAATTCCCCCGATCAATTGCCCGGAGGCTGCGGCGCCACCCGCTGCCAGCCGCCTGGACATTCTTTCACGTACGGATAATAGGCCTTCGCGTCGGCACAATAGAACCAGGCCGAGGACGAACGCGAGGGGGCTTGCGCCTCGCTGCCCTGCTCGATGTACGTCGGCGGTGAAGAAGGCACGACCGCGACCGGAGGATAGTACGGCGGATAGTAGTAATACGGAGGATAGAACGCCGGCCCCCACCAAATCGGACCGCCGATGACAAAGCCAAAGTTCACGCGTCCCCCGCCCCGATGCGCCCACGCCGGCGTCGAGCCGATGGCGACGGTCCCGACCAGGATCGTGGCCATTACGATCGCAGCTTTCGCCCATCTCATAATCAATCGCTCCGAGCAGGGATATCCTGAATGCTAGCAAACTCGAACTGCGATATCAGTAACAATTTGTATCGGGATGTATTCTTCTTCAACGCGAATCGCAGTTGCGCTAGCATGATGGCTTGGAAAGAACGCGGAGGCCACCATGAATGCGCGTCAGTTTGGCGTGGCGTTCGCAGCGCTCCTCGCGGGGGCGAGCGCGGGCGCTCACGCGCAGATCTACAAATGGGTCGACGAGAACGGCGTAACCAATTACGCCGGCAAACCGCCCGTTGCGGCGCAGTCCGCGAAAGAACTGGACGTCGTGCCGGAGAGAATCTCCATTTATGCCCAGGATCCGGCGGTTCTGCGAGCGCTCGAAACCGCCTCGGCATCCAGACGCGATCCGCTTGTCTACGCCAGGATTGATCGCCTCGAGCGCGCGCTCGCCGCCGAACGCCAAGCACGCCATGACCTGCTCGCCGCCGAGGCAGCCGCCGCGCGGGCGGCCTATGAGCAATGTCTGGCCCAGCGGCGAGTCGATTGCGAAACGGAAAGCCTCGGCGGCTATTCGCCGCCGCCCGTCGCGCCGGCTCAATTCCGGCGCCGGCAAAGACCGTTCGTTGCGGAGGTAACGCTCAACGGCGTGACTGCAGGCAACGTCACCGCGGCGATCCGGAATGCGCGCCGATTCGATGTCGACCCGGAGGCGAGGGCAGCCATCAGACCGGCCGCATCGGCCCGCGCCCCGCTGCGCCTGAACCGCGCCAGGCCGCCCGGGTAGATCCCATGGCAGGCCGCGCGCGACCGTTGCCGCTGGTGATCGGCCTCGCACTGCTCGCGGGCGCCGCCGGCGCGGATACCGAGGCCGATATGCGCCGGGCGCTGATCGAGCGTCAGCAGCGAAGCGATGAACTCATCCTGCGGCTGCGGCAGTCCCGGCCTCCTCCCGGCAATCTGCGCGCGCAACGGGAACTCGACGCGCTGCGTCTGCAGCAACAACAGCAGTTGCACCTGCACAATGCTCAGCAGTTGCGCCAATTCGACGCCTCCCGGCAGTCCGCGCCGGCCGACCCGGAAGCTGCGCGCGCGCTGATGCAGCAGCAGCAGCAGATGTTCGAGCGCGACAGGCAACTGGAGCTGCAGCAATTCCGCTGGGAGGAAGAGCGGCTTCTGGAACGGGAGCGTTGACGGGGTCAGGTCTTGCCTTTTGCTTCGACTGAGTGAACGAATGCGCCGGAGGCAAGAAGCAAGACCTGACCCCACAGCCTACAGCTTCGGCGTTCCCTCGTGCGCGAAGGTCCGTTCGTGCTGGCGCTGGCAGGCGAAACAGCGCTTTGCCGTGGGATAGGCAAGCAGCCGTTCATAGTCGACCTCGCCGCGGCAGTCGATGCAGATGCCGTAGCTGCGATCCTTCAGGCGCGCCTTGGCCGCCTCGATGTCGCGGATTTCCTGAATGTGCCGGTCGATGATTTCGAGGTTGAGGTCGGCCAGCGCGTCCCCCACCGATTCGTCGCCGACATCAGCCGGAGATCGACCGATCAATTCGATGTACTGCTGGTTTTCGCTTCTCTCCAGTTCGTCGCGAACCTCTTCCAGCAGCGACGCGTAGCGCTGGTCGAGCTTCTTGCCGAGCCTGGACTGCCGCAGTTGAGTAAGTGCCACGATCTCGATCTCCCCGGGTTGACTGGGACACTTGCGTTTTTATTCTCCTGTTTCCGGGCCGGCTCCGGTTTGACGTGGCGCAATGGTCGGGCGCGGGACCGGACTTGATCCGGGTCAAAAGGCCGCCGCTGCGACGGTGTAAGTTCTTTGCAATGCCAGCGGTGAGCTGGCCGCCGGATCATCCGAGGAGCGCACATGGCCATCATCGGAATAGATTTGGGAACCTCCAACTCCGCCGCAGCGGTCCTGCGCGGCGGCCGACCCGTGATCATCCCCAGCTCCGAGGGCGTGAGCCTTGCGCGAAGAGACGCTGGCGGTTGACATTCCGGCCGGAATCGAGGAAGGGATGGCGTTGCGCATTCCCGGCCGCGGCATGCCGGGTCCCGACAGGCGCGCGCTTCCGGGCGACTTGTTCGTGGTCGTGCGCAGCGCCCCGGACCCGCGGTTTGTAAGGTCCGGAAGCGATCTTTGGCATGAAGAAACCATTCAGGTTCCCGACGCCGTTCTCGGCACGACGATCACCGTGCCGACGCTGGAGAAGCCGGCAAAGGTCTCAGTGCCCGCCGGAACACAGCCGAACGCCGTTCTGCGCCTGCGCAGCAAGGGGCTGCCGCAGTTCGGAGGCGCACGGCGCGGCGACCTTTACGTGCGCCTGATCGTCGAAGTGCCGCAGCGGCTCGGCGCCGAAGAGCGCGCCGGCTACGAGAGGCTGCGCAGCGTGCAGAGAAAAGCGCACGCCTGACCGGCGGTAGGCCTTGCCGAGCACTCGCGCGATCTCCGCCTCGGCATCCAGTCAATCGTCTTCGTCGTTCCCCGCGCCGATTCCAGCTGTTTCGGCGCAGGGCTATAAGCTCTGGGGACCCTCGGGGACCCGCGCGAAACGCAAAGTGCGTGGCGTTTGGTGCTACTATTTGCCATCATGGTGGCGTTTAGAACAAGACATTTCTGGCTGAAGCGCTTGGCAGCAGCCTGGCGAGGGAAGTCCGTCGTATGGCTGTCTGGCGTGCGGCGCTCGGGGAAGACCACGATCGCGCGTTCGCTGCCGCGCGCGGAGTATTTCGATTGCGAATTGCCGAGCATTCGGCGGCTTCTCGCTCAGCCCGAGACCTTTTTCGACGCGCGCCGCGGGCGCACGGTCGTGCTCGATGAAATCCACCGTCACGGCAATCCTTCGGAACTGCTCAAGATCGCCGCAGATCACTATCAGGACGTCAGAATACTTGCCACGGGTTCCTCGACCCTTGGCGCCTCGCGGCGCTTTCGCGACACCCTGACCGGGCGCAAGGCCGAGGTCTGGCTCACGCCGATGATGTCCGGGGACCTGGTCGACTTCGGCACGACCAGCCTCGATCACCGATTTCTGCGCGGCGGACTGCCGCCATTTTTTCTCGCCCCGGAAATGCCGGAGCGCGAGGTGCAGGAGTGGGTCGATTCCTATTGGGCGAAGGATATCCTGGAGCTTTTCCGGCTGGAGCGGCGCCACTCGTTCCAGCGATTCCTGGAGCTTCTGCACGTTCAGAGCGGGGGGCTCTTCGAGGCCACGCGCTTCGCGCGCGACTGCGACGTAAGCCGCACTTCGATCGCCAACTACCTCGCGGTGCTCGAAGCGACCTTCGTTGTCCATGTAGTGCGCCCGTTCAGTTCACGCCGCGCCACCGAGATCGTGGCGGCACCCAAAGTTTACGGTTTCGATACCGGCTTCGTTTGCCACTACCGCGGCATCGATCGCCTGCGCGCCGAGGATTTCGGCTTGCTCTGGGAGCATTACGTGCTGAACGAAATCCACGCACGCCTGCAGACCCGCGCGATCCGCTACTGGCGCGACAAGCGCGGGCACGAGGTGGATTTCATTCTCGCGGGACGCGGCAGGCCGCCGGTTGCCATCGAGTGCAAGGCGACGAGCACGAACTTCGATGCGGCGAACCTCGTCTCCTTCAGGAAACAGCATCCCGAGGGCGCCAATCTCGTCGTTGCCTCCGACGTGAAAACGTCCTTTGCGGAACAGCACGCTGGCGTGCCCGTGACGTTTGTCGGCCTGGAAGGCCTCATTCGCCATCTTCTGAAGGTTCGCTGAAAACCGAGTGCCCCGCAGATTGCGGACGGCTGGACGCGTACCCTCCATGCTGTAACCGGCAGCCCGAGTATCCGGAGCGGAGAAAGGCTCGTCGCGTTGAGCGGTACGCGACTCTTTCCCTCTCGACCCCGGCGGGGCCGCCGGTCAACGTTTTCAGCCTCGGCAGTCCGAGGCGATCAGGCTTTGCCGAGCAGTCGCGCGATCTCCGCCTCGGCATCCAGCCAATCGTCTTCGTCGTTCCCTGCGTAATAGTCGAACTGCTCGGCGCTGACGAATGCCGCTGCGGCGCTCATCGGGAACCGCTCCTCCAGAGAGGCGGCGGAAACATGCCTTGCCGGGGCGCGCGGGCGGGTTCCGCCGGTCCTTTTCCCCGTGTCCGGCGATTTCGTTCGCTGCGCAAAGACCTGCGCTCGCGGCGTTCGTGCCGCGGTTCCCTTTTGCGTTTGTCGCATGATTGGCTCCCTTGTGTTGTATTGTATTCAGTGCCCGCCTTCAGGCTTCCGCGCGCCACTCGCGCCCAAGCGGGCGTTCGGTGCCGAACACGGGCACCGGATGACGGTCCTGCGCCTCCTCCGATGTTCTCCTGCGCAGGCCGCTGCCCCTGGCGGGGGCGGCCTGGTCTTCGCTGCCCATTATCGGCCAGGCGCGATTGTGCAGATCGAAACGCGGCTCGGGCCCCTCGGTATCCTTCTGCGCGGCGACCAGCGCCTCGAGCGTGCCGACATCGCGCCAGTAGCCGCGCTCTTCGTGGGGAGCGATGCCGGGAAGCGCGTTGTTGGAAAAATCATAAGCGAACGTGCGATACCTGCCGGGCAAATGGGGCAGGATGTGGCGCCCGAAATCGCTGCCGCCGGCGCGCTTCGCCTCCTCCAGCAGCGGCTCCAGGACGCGGGGCATGAACAGGTAGTTGCCCATCGACGCATAGGCGCGGGTCGGATCGGACGGCATGGGGAAAGGACGCGCCGGCTTTTCCTGGAATTTACGCACGCTCGTGTCGCCTTCGGTCACCATGACGCCGAATGCGGACGCTTTCTCGATCGGAACAGGCACCGCCGCCACGCTGACGTCGGCGTTGCGCTGGAGGTGAAACTCCGCCATCTGGCAGACGTCCATGCGATACACGTGGTCCGCGGCGAAGACGGCCACGACTTCCGGCCCATGGCGCTCGACCAGATGCAGATTTCGATGGACGGCATCGGCAGTGCCTTTGAAAGGCATCTCGCCCTCAGCCGTCTTCGGACATATGACCGTCAGAAAGCCCCCGATGCGGTTGAAGCGGGGCGCCCAGACCGCGCCGAGATGATCGATCAACGAGCACGGCTTGTATTGCGCCAGAACGTACACCGAGGAAATCCCAGAATTGGCGAGATTGCTGAGCACGAAATCGATGATCCGGTAACCGTTCACGAACGGCAGGGCGGGCTTGGCGTGCATGGCGGTCAGCGGATAGAGGCGGCTGCCCTCGCCGCCGGCCAGGACCATCGCAAGAATCTTCATCGTTGCAGAATTCCTCGGTTGCGCCAGCGCCGAATTCTTGCGCTCGGATGCGATCGCAGATCGCAGACAAACTCCCTGACCGCTTCGACCCTGCACGCAAGTGTAGTTAGTTGCACCAGCGGCGCAATCCGCAGAACCGGATATTCGGCGATACCACGAACTAGGTAGCGAACACGGCGCTCAGCGTGCGACGCGCGCGGCGCGCGGCAACGACTCGTTTGCTCTTGATGCAAATCAAAATGAAACCCTCAACGGCGCCTAGGATGTTTCCTCGATTCTCAGACTTCGTCATCGAGCTGCTGCTTCCGATGCGCGCCGGGCGATGCCGGCGCTCTAGGCGGTTTCGGCATCCGGCGGACGCTATCGGGGAGGACGGAAAATCGGTCCGACCGGGATATTCAAGAATCCTCCAGAAGTCCGCTCCGAGACCCTGTTGCAGGCCGACGACGGTTATCCGGAGGTCGCGCTGGATTTCGCGCTGGTGCGGCAAGCGCTCAAGGACAGGGCGCGCAGAACGCCCTTCCTGTTGCTCGATCCGGAGCTGATACGCAACAAGCTGCGGCGCTTTCGCGCGGCAATGCCGAGAGTCCAGGTGTATTACGCCGTCAAGGCGAATTCGCAGCCTGCGGTGCTGAATCTGATGGCCGAGGAGCACATCGGCTTCGAGGTCGCCTCGATCGCCGAACTCGACGCCGTCCTCGGGGCCGGCGTGCACGCGCAGGCCATTCATTACAACAACCCGATCAAGCCGCGTGACTACATCGAATACGCCGCGCGCGCCGGTGTGCGCTGGTTCATCGTCGACAGCGTCGACGAACTGCACAAGATCGCCGGCGTCATGAAAGACGCGCGGCTGGTGCTGCGCATCGAGACACAGAACATCGGCAGCGACTGGCCGCTCAGCGGCAAGTTCGGCGCGGCGCTGACCGAGGCATCCGACATCATTCGCGAGGCCCGCAGGCTGAGGGCCGACGTCGCAGGCGTTGCCTTCCACGTCGGCTCGCAGTGCCGCGACCTCGAGAACTGGCGCATCGGGATCGAAAACGCCAAACTGGTTTTCGGCCTGATGCGCGAACAGGGCCTGGATCCGCGGCTGCTCAACATCGGCGGCGGATTCCCGGTGCGCCATCTGAAACCGATCCCCTCCATCGAGAAGATCGGCGTGACTGTCGAAGCCGCGGTCGCCGATCTGCCGCCGCAAGTCCGCCTCATGGCCGAACCGGGCCGCTTCCTGGTGAGCGACTGCGCCTGGCTGGTGAGCCGCGTGATCGGCACGGCGGTGCGCCACGGCACGCGCTGGGTGTATCTTGACAGCGGCGTCTATCATGGCCTGATGGAATCGATTGCGGGCCTGCAATACGCCATGCGCACCGAGCGCGAAGGCGCCGAAATACCCTGTACCGTGGCCGGACCGACTTGCGATTCCCTGGACGTCATCGAGCGGGACAAAATGCTGCCGCTGGACCTCGGCGAGGGCGATTACCTCTGTTTTCCCAATGCCGGCGCCTACACTCTCGGCTATGCGACGCAGTTCAACGGCTTTCCCGGACCCGACACGGTGGTGATACGGCACGCTCCCGCGTAGGCGCGATCGATGGCCGCCGTGCGCAAAGTCATTATCCTGGGGGCGGCGGGACGTGATTTCCACAACTTCAACGTGTTCTTTCGCGGCGCAGCGCAGTATCGCGTGGTCGCGTTTACCGCCGCGCAGATACCCAACATCGCGAACCGGACTTATCCCGCATCGCTCTGCGGTGCTCTCTATCCGCAAGGCATACCCATCTTCGCCGAAACGGAACTTGCGCGGCTGATCCGCGAGCACCAGGCCGACGACGTGGTCTTCTGCTACAGCGACGTCACCCACAGTCACGTCATGCACCTCGCGTCGATTGCCTTTGCCAACGGTGCCTCGTTCGCGCTGCTCGGACCGGGCGATACCATGCTTCGAGCGGGTTTGCCAGTGGTTGCGGTCGTTGCGGCGCGCACCGGCGCGGGCAAGAGCACCATCAGCCGCTATTTGTTCAGCGCCCTGAGGGCGGCGGGCGCGAAGCCCGTTGTGGTGCGCCATCCGATGCCCTACGGCCCGCTCGATCGCGGCGTGGAGCGTTATCGGACGAGCGCCGACATCGTCGGCGCGGACTTGAGCATCGAGGAAATGGAGGAGTACCAGCCGCATGTCGACAACGGCGCCGCCGTCTATGCTGGCGTCGATTACTCGGCGGTCCTGGAACGCGCGAGCGCCGAAGGGGACGTGATCCTGTGGGACGGCGGCAACAACGACATGGCGTTCTTCAAACCGGATGTGACCGTCACCGTCCTGGACCCGCTGCGGCCCGGGGAGGAGGAGGGCTATTTTCCGGGGGAAGCCAATGTGCGCGCGGCCGATGTCCTGGTCATCAGCAAAGTGAACGCCGCCGGGGCCGCGAACGTCGATGCCACGCTGCGCGCCGCACGCAAGCTCAACCCGCAAGCTCAGGTCGCGATGATGGCGCTGGAGGAACGAGTTGACCGCCCCCAGCTCGTCCGCGGCCGCAAGGTGCTGGTGATCGAGGACGGTCCGTCGGTAACCCACGGCCGCATGGCCGAAGCAGGCGGGGCGCGCGCGGCGAGGCTCCTGGGGGCGTCGCTCGTCGACCCGAGAGCGCATGCGCTCGGGTCGATCGCCGCGGCGTACGAGCAGTATCCGCACCTCGGCCCGGTTTTGCCCGCCCTCGGTTACAGCCGCGAGCAGCGCGAGGACTTGCGCCGGACGATCGCCAGGGTGCCGTGCGAGGCCGTGTTGCTCGGTACCGGCGCCGACCTGGCGCAGATACTTCAGATTGCTCTTCCGGCAGCGCGCGTTGAAGTCGAGGCAAGGGATCGTTCCGCCCCATCGCTCGCGAACATGGTCTGCTCGCTTCTGGAGCAGCTTCGCGCTCGCGCGGGGCGCTTGTGACGGGCGGACGCGTCTTGACTCAAGTCAACACGCATTGGCCGCAAACGGCTATATTTTGTCGAGCTTCGGCCTTCCCCTGCGAGGGCTGAAGCTCGGCCCGGTTCGACGCTTCGCAGGAGCATCCGATGGCTCCCCTCACGGTCGTGCGGCCCCACCCCTCCGAAGTCAGCATAACTGCCGACGGGCGGCAATTGCGCGGTGACATTCGCATCGCAGGCGGCGAGAGCAAGGTCTCCTAAGGATGGTCCCCGTACTGATCGCCGGCGACGCGCACCCTGCGCTCGCGCACGACATCGCAAAGCTCGCGGGCACGACGCTGGCGCCGGCTCAGATCTCGGCATTCGCCGACGGCGAATCGCGGATCCGGATCGAAGCCGACGTGCGCGATCGCGAGGTCTACATCGTGCAGCCCACTTCGGCGCCGACCAGCCGGCACCTGATGACGCTCGCCCTGCTGGCAGACGCGGCCCGCGCCGCAGGCGCCGCGCGCGTCGGCGCATTGGTCCCGTATTTCGGTTACGCGCGCCAGGACGTTCGCAACCACCCCGGCGAACCGCGCTCGGCGCAGCTTGCCGCACGCGTCCTGCGCTGTGCCGGGGTCGAGCGGATCGTGACGCTCGACCTGCATTCACCGGCTCTGGAGAGCGCATTCGAAATGCCGCTCATCCATTTGCGGGCTGATGAACTGATGCTGCCGACGATTCGCGCCTGGAGATTGTCCGACCTTTCGCTCGTGTCTCCGGATGCCGGTGGAGTCAAACGCGCGCAACGCTATGCGGCGGCCCTGGCTGTGCCGCTGGCGGTGGTCGCGAAGACCCGTCCGGCGATCGACGTTGCGGCCACGCTGCATGTCTTGGGCGAGGTGCGGGATCGAGCCTGCGTAATCGTCGATGACATGGCAAGCACGGGCGGCACGATCGCAGCGGCGGCGCAGGCATTGCTCGCCGCGGGCGCCAGGGAGGTCCACGCAGTCTTTGTTCATGCCGTCATGGCGCCCGGAGCAGTGGAGCGCATTTGCTCTTCGGCGGTGGGCAAGGTCGTGGCGACCGACAGCGTTCCGACCGCGCCCGACCCGCGCGTACAGATAGTACCGGTCGCGCCGCTGTTCGCGCAGGCTCTCGCGCGGATAGCGGGTCTGGGACTTCTCGAGCCGAGGTGATCCATGTTCCGGGATCGTGAAGACGCGGCACTGCAACTCGCGCAGCGGCTGAAGTCCCGCGCGCTGACAGACCCGCTGGTTCTTGGAATTCCTCGGGGCGGCGTCGTGACCGCCGCCGTGCTCGCCCGGGAACTCGGCGCCGAGCTCGATGTCGTTCTCTCGCGCAAGCTGCGGGCGCCGCATCAGCCGGAACTCGCGATCGGGGCGATCGGAGAGGATGGCGAGGTGTATCTCAATTCGTTCGCGCGGGAAATTCCGGGGACGACCGACGACTATGTCCGCATGGAGCGGGAGAACCAGATGGCCGAGATCGAGCGTCGCCGCAGGCTTTTCCGCGCAGTAAAACCGCCCTCGCCCGTGGCCGGACGCTCGGTCATCGTCACCGACGACGGCATCGCCACCGGTTCGACCATGCTCGCCGCGTTGCACGTTCTCAATGCCCTGAAGCCGCGCGAAAGCATCGTCGCGGTTCCCGTTGCGCCGCCGGAGGCGCTCGAGCGGTTCCGGCCGCTCTGCGCCCACGTCGAATGCCTGCTTGCGCCCAGGTATTTCGCGGCGGTGGGCCAATTCTACGATGACTTCCGCCAGATCGAAGACGACGAGGTGGTGCGGCTGCTGCGCGATTTTCAGCTCGCGCGCAGCGCGTGAATGCGAGAGCTTGACGATCTGGTGGGCGCGCTCGCAGACGAGCTGGGCGACATGGCACAGGCGATTCGAGACGGCGTCGCGCGCGAAACCGCCGCCATTCGCGGCACTTGCGTGCTCTGCGGCGAGCGCTCGATACGGCTGCCCTCCCCCCTTCCGGCGCGAAACGCCTTATAGCGGCCGCGCCACGACCACGGTTCCGGCGTCGTCCTCGCTCGGGCGGAGCTTGAACCCGAGCTGCTTCGCGAATTTCAGCATCTTGAGGTTGCTCCGCAGCACGAGGCCCTCCATGGTGCGGAATCCGCGCTCGCGCGCCGCATCCATGAGCGAGGCCATCAGCAGCCCCGCGACGCCGGTCCCCTGCCAGTCGTCGTCCACGGCCACGGCGAACTCGCACTTGTCGCGCTGCGCGCCGCCGACATAGCGCGCAACGCCGATCTCCACTTCCTTGCCCTCGCGCAGCACCACCGCGACAAAGGCCATGTGCAGGTCGTAATCGATTTCGGTGAAGTACTTGAGTTTCTTCGGCGGCAGCTCGCGCATGCTGCCGAGAAAGCGGAAATAGCGCGAGTCCTCCGAAAGATGGCGCACGAATTCCTGCTCCATGCCCGAATCTTCCGGCCGAATCGGCCGGATGGCAACCGGCGTCCCGTCGAACAGGCGGCGGTTTCGCGCGAGCGCCGCGGGATAGACCGGCTTGTCCGCGTTTCCCGCCGGCGGCAATCGCGGCGGCTCGGACGCGTTCATGAAAGTCTTTCCTTCAGATAGGAAACGAGCGCCTCCAGGGTGCCGAGCCTGCCGTAGTCGGCCTCCGGGATCTCGATTTTCAGTCGGCCGCCCAGTTCGGCCAGGCAGTTGAGCCAATCCATGGAATCGAGGTCTATCTGGGCACGCAGGGGCTGCTCGGGCCGCAGGCCCGATTTGTCGACGCCCGGCGCCACTTCGTCCAGGGCCTGCAGGACAAGGGCGCGGATTTCGTTTTCGTCCATTTATTGAGGATTACATAACCGCATGACGTGCCTCCGTCATCCCCGCGAAAGCGGGGATCCAGTGCTCATCGCTGAACTACTCTGGATTCCCGCCCCCGC
>JACPRN010000013.1 GCA_016189945.1 Betaproteobacteria bacterium | reverse complement strand
TGCAGGAGAGCTGACACCCGTAGCAGCCGATGCAGCGCTTCAGATCAATCACCATTCCCTGTCTCATTGCACACCCTCCTCCACTCGCGTCACCTTGACCCGCGCGCACAGGTCGAGATTCAGGTTGATCGGACTGGAATGCGCCGCGTCGAGCTCCAGCAGATCGTTGAAGAACACGCCCTTGCCCTTCGCGATCGGCATGCCCTTCTTGGCCCAGTGGCCCGCACACCCGCCAATGCCCAGACCCTCAGGATGAATTCCCTGGGTCAGACGGAGCCGGCCCTTGACCTTGCGCCCGCTCTCGACCTCGACCCAAACCAGCTCGCCGTCCTTGAGCCCCCTCTTGTTCGCGCTCTCGGTGTTGATCGCGATGGCGTAGGAGAACGGATCGAGCTGCGCCGCCTCATCGAGCCAGGGGTTCTCCGTCGTGAAACTGTTGGTATGGATGATGTCGCGGTAGTAGAAAGCGTAGAAGTCGAAGCCCTCCTTCCGGCAAGTGTGCGAGGGACAGGGCAGGAAAGTGGGCAACGGCTCGAAGAACTCGCGCTCGATTCTCACCCCGCGCGGCGCGGCGATCGCCTCGGTCTTCTCAAGAAGCGGGGTCATGAACTCCCAGTAGATCGGCACGCGCACATCAACGAACGGTCTCCAGTATACCTCCTCGGGCTTCTTCGGCCACTTGATGATACCGTGCTGCTTGAACCATTCCAGACCGCGCTCGGGACCGAAGTTGGATTTCAGCTCGTTGTCGCAGATTTCTTCGTGGGTGTATCTGCGATCGCCTTCGAGCCGGTAAGGAGGCTGGAGATTCAGCGCGGCGTTGTAGGCGGCGTTGTGGTCGGCCGTCAGCCCCAGGCGCTCGACGATTTCCAGCAGCACGTCCTGGAACATGCGCTGCTCGCTCTCCGGGGGCAGCACCGGCTGGCGCACCGGCCAGCACCACTCGCCCATTCCGGCGGGCAGACTGAAGATGAATGGGAAGTTGGAGCGCGCATCCAGGGTCTGCAGGTGGCCGCAGTCGGGCAGCACGATGTCGGCGAAGTAAGAGGTCTCGTTGAGGAACAGGTCGAACGAAACCATGAACTTGTATTTGGCGAGCGCACGCGCTACCGAGTCCTTGTTGGCGATGCTCATCAACTGGTTGCAGCCGAAGTTGATCATTACCTCGGGCCGGTAGGGGAGGTCGAATTTCTGCCACAGGTCCTCGCCGTCATCGGAATGGTGGAAGGGAGACATCATTCCCATCACGTAGAGGTCCTGCAATCCGAGCCGGCGCGGCAGTTTCGGCTCGGCGATCGGGTACGGATAGTGATAACCCATCCAGATCCCCACGGTCATCAGACCGTCGGGACCCGCGACCGGCTGATAACGCAGTCTCCCGGTTTCCGGAAACCCGTGGCAGACCGGGTTGAATCCGAGGCAGCCTCCGACGACATCCGATGCCCCGGTCAACTCGTTCAGCAAATCGATGGCGTAGAAGTTGTAGACCGAATTCACATGCCCCTGAGAGCCGCGGAAGGCGATCGCCGCCACCGGCCGGTAGGGCAGCGTCACGCCCTCGACCACGATCGTGCTGCCGATCCTCGCCTCGTGTGCGAATTCCGCGGCGATTCTGCGGATGTTCGCCGCCGGCACGGTGCACACGCCCTCGGCCCATTCCGGGGTGCATTTCTTCAGGTGCTCGCGCAAGAGCGCAAAGCCCGGCCGGCAGCGCACGCCGTTCACCTCGAACTCGCCTTCCAGGGCCATGTCGGCCGGAACCGCATCGGCATAGGGGCGCGCGGTCTTCGCCCGCGTGTCCCAGACCAGCGGCTTCCCGCTCTCCGGGTCGCGCAGGTAGCGCTTGTCCGGCCCGATCAGATAAGGGGCGTTGGTCTTCGCCTGCAGATAAGGGCCATCGAATATGCCCAGCTCGTTCACCATCACCTGGCACATGGCGAGCGCGAGCGCCCCGTCGGTGCCCACCCGAAGCGGCACCCATTCTCCTGCCTTGGCCGCGGCGAAGTTGCACATCGGGTCGACCACCACCATCTTCATGCCGCGCGCTCGCGCCTCCGCGGCGAGCCCCATGTTGGAACAGGACGCGTGACCCGCGGCGTGGCCTTTGGAGGCGCCGAAGTAGATGGCGTAATTGCAGTACTTGAAATCCGGAACCGCGGACCAGGACGAATGCATCATTCCGGAGAGCAGGTGCGCGCCGTTTCCGCAGTGAAGGCCCCCGCCCGCGGCGCCGATATTGGGCGTGCCGAAGGCGGCGGCGAAGGCCTGGAACGGAACGCGGCTGTGCTGCAGCGACGTGGTCCGCTGGATCATCAACTTGCGCGGATCCTCCTGCCGCACCCGGCGCAGTTGCGCCGTAATTTCATCCAGCGCCTCCTTCCAGGTGATCTCCTTCCAGCCCGGGTCCTCGTCCAGCCCCTTCTTCGGATTGGTGCGCTTGAGCGGCACGGTGAGCCGATTGGGATCGTAGTGGCTCATGATCCCGCTCACCCCTTTGCCGCACAGCCGCCCCTTGCCCACTTCGCTCGCGGGGTTGCCTTCGATTTTCACCACCACGCCGTCGACGCGGTGGGCAAGAACCGAGCAGGAGGCGTAGCAATGCGAGCAGGAGGTGGCAACCCAGACATCTTCGCGGTCCCCCCTGGCCCCGGCCTGCCGGGGCGCGATTCGCATGTCATTCATCGCGTGTCAGTCTCCCTCGAGGGCGCTCTGGCAAGAGCGTTTCAGCCAGCGCCGGCGGCGGCCATCGAATTGTTCTTATAACCGCCAAGCGAACATCATTGCCCGCCGAGCGAATACGCTATACCGCGATGGCCGGGCTGTCAACCGACGGGTTCGCGGGCAAGAAAAGCCCCGCGTTGGCGCGGGGCGTGCGTTGAAATCGTTCGCCTTCGGACGCAAGCGCTAGCGCTGCGGCTTGGGTGGGACGAAATCCTCCAGCTTGATCCGGTCCATCACCTCTTTGGGCACCCTGGGCTTCTTGGCGAAGATCGCCAGCGACGGTTTCGCGGTGGCGTCGATGCCGACCTTGTCGCTCGCCGGTACCCCTTCCGGACGCGACGGGTCCAGCTCGTCATGGGTGACGCCCTTGATGATGAAAAGGTCCCGATCGGCCTGCATGCGCGTCGCCATGGCGCGTATGACCGCCGCGTTGTCGGTGACATCGATGTCGTCGTCCACCACCACGCAGTGCTTGACCTGCATGTCGGTGGCAAACGCCGTGAGCAGTGCCTGCTTGGCCTGGCCTTCCCTGGTCTTCTTGATCGAGACGAAGAGCGTGAAAGGCGCCGGACAGCGCACCGACTGGACCGCCGGGATCATCTGCCGCATGGTGTGCAGAATGCCCGGCTCCATCGGGATGGTGCTCATCAGCAGCAGCTCCCGGTGCGGGCCGCCGCAGACGTCCTGATAGATGGCACCCTTGCGGTGGGTCACCGCCTTGACATTGATGAACGGCCGCGCGATCTGGCCCGCCGAATATCCGGTGAATTCGCCGTAAGGTCCTTCATCCTCGCGCTCGAACGGAAGCACCTCGCCCTCGATGATCATTTCGGCGCGCGCCGGCACCAGCAGGTCGACGGTCTTCGCGGGAATCAGTTCGAGCGGGCTGCCCATCAGCCCGCCCATCACGTAGCGCTCGTCGACCGCGTAGGGACCGATATAGAGCGTGCCCATGCACCACGCCGGATGATTCCCGACCGCCATGGCGATCTCCATGGGCTTGTTGCGCTGCTCGGCCTTTTCGTAGATCTGGCTCAGATGCTTGCCCGGGGTCATGTAGATGCCGAGCTTTCTTGGGCCCTTGACCATCAGCCGGTTGTAGCTGCAGTTGTAGGCGCCGGTGTCGGGATCCTTGGCCATCACGATGCTGCCGCTGACGTACGGGCCGACGTCGGTATCGTGGTAGGTTTGCACCGGCAGTTTCGTGAGATCGATTTCATCTCCCTTCAATACGACTTCCTGCACCGGCGCTTCGCGCACCACTTCCGGTTTGATTTGCTCGTCGAGTGCCTGAAGGTACCTCTCCGGCAGCGCCTCCTTGCCCACGCCGAGCGCCGCCGCGACCAGCGCGCGCGAAGCGCACACGTTCACCACCAGCGGAAAATTCGAGCCCCTGACGTTGTTGAAACGCAGGATCGGGGTGCGTTTCTGCGCCTCGAGCTTCGCCACGATGGCAGTGGTCTCGTAGGCGCCGGAGATTTCCTTGTCCACCTCCACGTACTCGGACGGATACTTTGCCTTGACCTCCTGCAGAAAACTCCTCAAATCTTTACCCAGCATTCGTGCTGCTCCTGTCTATTGGAAATATCATCGTTCCCGCAAGCGCCTAGAATTCCCCTGCCTTCAGGAATTTTCGTTCCGGGTCAAGCGCGCGCAACAGCTTCAGCTCCTCTCCCGTGGGAGGAAGCGTGGATTCGAGATCCTTGGCGACGAGAAGCTCGAAACCGGTCTTGGCGCGAACCTCCTCGACCGTCACCCCCGGATGCAGCGCGGCGAGCCGCATGCGGCGCGACTGCGGCTCGAAATCCAGAATGCCCAGATTG
The DNA here is from genome assembly GCA_016189945.1 of Betaproteobacteria bacterium. Classification (GTDB taxonomy): domain Bacteria; phylum Pseudomonadota; class Gammaproteobacteria; order Burkholderiales; family SG8-39; genus JACQTO01. The sequence goes on along the minus strand of JACPRN010000013.1, from coordinate 1,377 downwards.
GTGATCACCTTCTGCACGCCGCCGCCGACCAGTCCGCTCTCTTCGAAGGAGCGGCCGCCCTTGAGGTACCCGGGACTGGTGAGAAAGTCGACCTTCTCCACGAAGCGCTTCTTCTCGTGGTACATGACGATGTACACCGCGTTGGCGGAGCTGGCGATGTCGTTCGCCCCGCCGCTGCCCGGGAGCCTCACGATGGGTTTCTCGAAAGTGCCGACCAGGCTGCTGTTCAAGTTCCCGTATTGGTCCACTTGCGCGCCGCCGAGAAAGCCCACGTCGACCATGCCCCGCTGCAGATAGAGCAGCATGTCGATCGTCGGCGGCGTCGCCACCGAGCGGCGGACCGAACGCGCTTCATTGGCCGAGCGCGGCAGCGCGCCGACCTTGATCTGGGGCGCAACCCCGCCGACTTCGAACATGATCGCGAGCGTCGGCGCATGAAGATTCTGCGCATGGACCGCCGAAAGCAGAGGAAGGCCCGCTCCGGCGAATACGATCTGCCCGTCTTTGAGAAGCCGCGAAGCGAGGGTTACGGTCAATTCGGCCGGTGTGTAATCAATGGTCATAACCGCCAGATCCTCCCTTTCTTGGAGGCCTCCATCATGCTTTCCATCCCGAACAGCGAGAGATATTCCTCAAAACTCGCCGGCTTGTAGAAGTACTTGTCCAGATACTCCTTGACGAAGGCGATCTTGTCCGGCGCCTTCAGCAGCCCCCCGCCGTATTCGGCGAGCTTGTCGTATGCCGGCTCGTAGAGTCCGTAGCATTCCTGGGGGAAGCTGCCGTAGGGCAGCTCGACCACCGCGTCGACGCAGAAAAACGGGATCGTCGTGGTGTTGGGGTTGTCGCGAATCGATTCGTTGTCGACCAGTTGTTCCGTGGTCAGGATGACCTTGTTCGCCGCGCGGGCGATTTCGCCGTCCATGCAAGGCGGCCCGAATATCTGCGCGTTGCCGTACATGTCGGCCACCTGGGCATGAATGACGGCGACATCCGGGAACACCGCGGGCACCAGCAGCAGATCTTCCCCGGAATAGGGGCACTTGAAGCGCTGCATGCCGGTGGTCTTTTCCAGGTCCGATCCGAGCATCGACTTGGTCGGTATGCAGGGAATTCCCATGGCGCCCGCACGAAAGCGAAGCGACAGGCCGAGCAGGCTCCACTCTTCGAAGCTGCCGGGATCGCGCTCGGCGTATTCGCGCATGATCTTCGAGACGCCCCAAGTGACACCGCCGCTGAACCAGGTGGTGACGGCCTTCTTCATCGCACCGGAAACGTACAGCCAGTCGCCTTCGAAACACAGGAGTGACTTGTAGACGGTGAGGTCCTTCTTCCGCTGCCGGATGATCTCCCAGATGATTCCGGTGGGCGTGCGGGTAT
>JACPRN010000012.1 GCA_016189945.1 Betaproteobacteria bacterium | reverse complement strand
GTTGCGCCGTCGGCCGGCAAGCGCGCCGAAGTGCAGACCTTCATGCGCTGGCTGAGGGAAGAGGTAGCCGCGTCGGTGCACAGAGGTGCATCGGACATGCCGGATCGGTACACTTCATTATGACGTGCGCATGCGCCACCTGATGGAAGTCGACGGCGTGAACACGATTTCGCCGCGCGCGTGCCGATCGACGCGCGAACTCCTGCGACGGCATAGCCTGCAGTCGCGGTGACCTGCTTATAATGCAAACGAGCGCAGCTCCTACGGAGAAAACATGAAATCCCTGATTGCGAGATCGCTCCTGGCGATCGCTTTGTGCGCCATGGCGTCGGCCGCGCTGGCGCAAGCCTATCCGTCCAAGCCGATCCATATCGTGGTCGGTTTCCCGCCGGGTGGAGGAACCGACATCATCGCGCGGCTGATGGGGGCGAAGATGCAGGAAGCGTTCGGGCAGCCCGTCGTCATCGACAACAAACCCGGCGCCGATACCATCATCGCGACCGAGCATGTGGCAAAGAGTCCGCCCGACGGCTACACTTTGCTGGCCAACGGCACCTCCGGCATGGCGATCACGCCGGTTATGTACCCCCAGAAGCTCGCCTACGATTCGGTCAAGGACTTCGCCCCCATCAGCATGCTCGGCTTGTTTCCGATGGTACTTGTGGTCCACCCCGAAGTGCCCGCCAAATCGGTACAGGAATTGATCGCTCACCTGAAGGCAAATCCGGGCAAGCTCAATTACAGCTCAGGCACCACCGGGTACATCGTGGCGATGGAAATGTTCAAGCAGATGACAGGAACCAGCATCAATCACGTTCCGTTCAAGGGAAGCGCGCAGGCGGTGAACGCGGTCGTGTCGAACACGACCCAGATGGCAATCAACGATACGCTACCGATCATGCAGCTCATCAAAAGCGGGCGCTTGCGAGCGCTCGGAGTGACGACGTCCAAGCGCATCAGCATTGACCCGAGCATTCCCACGCTCGCGGAGTCAGGCGTGCCGGGCTACAACATGGTGCTGTACATCGGCTTGTTCGCGCCTGCCGGTACGCCTGCGGACATCGTAGGAAAGCTCTCCGCCCAGGTCATGCGGATCGTGCAAATGCCCGATACCCGCGAAAAGATGGCGAAGTTGGGTGTCGAACCGGTGGGAAGCACCGCCACAGAGCTTGGAGAGGCGGTCAAGGCCGACTTCGCCAAGTTCCGGGAAGTCGTCAAGGTCGGGAACCTCAAGCCCTGAAACAACCATGCGTGAACGGAGCAATTCGCGCTCGCGAGCATCCAAAGCCGAGTACGCCACGTCGGCGCATGGCCGAACGCGGTATCAGCGAGGCCCTTTTGCTTGATCTTATCGAAACCGGCGAAGTCCGCTACAAGGATGCCGCGCGCTTGTGGATCGCCAAGAGCTATCCCGAACGCCATCGCGGATCGGCGCTGGCGTCAGCCTGAGATCTGCGTGCGACGGCCAGTTCCGTACACGAAGTTACTGCTGAGCGAGCGCGGCGAGGACAACCGCCGCGGTCAGCGCCTGCATCCCCACTCGCATGAACATCAGCTTTTCGCTGTGGTGCGGATCGGGGTGCGGCGCTTCTGTCATTGATCGAATACCCAAAACGAGTACGATCGCCGTCGCCAGCATCCCCAGAATGGCCACGACATAAAGCAGGTTGACCGGTTCCATGGCTCCCATACGACACCCCCTCTCCTGCAGCGGGACGCTGCGCCTGACGGAAGGAATTCTAGCCTATATTTAACACCACCACCCAGAACTTGTTTCATTGTTTCAATAGGCTGAACAAGCGAAGTTGGTCAAGTGGCGCTACATTCGCGTCATCGGCCTCCGGTGAAGAGTTTTCTTGTACCGCCCGGGCTCGGCGTTCGAGCCGGCGGGCGCGGATGAGGGCTGTTGACCGTTCATGGGCATTCCCATCCTCCCGTTGACCCGGCCGTGCTCAGTTGAAGCTGATCCCCGATTCGCGCACGACGGGAGCCAGACGCTGGGCTTCCTGCCGGATCATTTCGGCGAAGGGCTCGGCTCCCACGGTCCCGGTCGTCATGTCGCCCTTGGCGAGCGCCGCCGTGTACGCCGGATCCAACTGAGCCGCCCGCACGGCCGCCTTGAGGCGCTCGAGCACCGCAGGCGGCGTGCCGGTGATGGCATGCAGGCCGAACCAGTTGATGGTGCTTACCCCGGGGAGGCCCGACTCGGCCATGGTCGGCACGTTCGGAAGCAGCGGCGATCTCTGCGGGGCCGTGACCCCGAGCGCGGTGAGCGAGCCCGACTGGATATGGGGAACCAGGGCCGAGATGTCGCTGAAAACCGCGTCGACCTGTCCGCCGAGGAGGCTTGCCACGGTCTGGCCGCCGCTGCGGAAGGGAACGTGAATCACCTGGATGCCGGCTTCCCGCTGAAGCAGCAAGATCGACAAATGCGTCGATGTCCCGTTTCCCGCCGAGGCGAAACTGAGTTTGCCGGGGTTGGCCTTTGCATACGCGACCAGCTCGCCGGCCGTCTTGATGCCCGACTGGGGGCGCACGACCAGAGCCTGCGGCGCATACCAGATCTGTCCGAGCGGAACGAAGTCCTTCATCGGATCGTAGCTGGCCTTCTTGACCGCGGGAATGATGGAAAAGGTCGAGGACATGCTCACCAGAAGCGTGTAGCCGTCGGCCGGGGAGCGCGCCGCCGATTCGGTTCCGATCACTCCCCCCGCGCCGCTGCGATTCTCGACCACCACCGGTTGCCCGAGCTGGCGCGCCAAGGCATCGGTGATCAGCCTTACCGCCCTGTCGCTCAGCCCTCCTGCGGCCATGGCGTTGATGATGCGAACCGGGCGCGACGGGTATTCATCCGCGGCGACACCCGCAGCCGACATTCCAAGCGCCAACACCGCCAGGACGAGTTTCGCGATCGATGTCATGGAATTCTCCTTCTCTCGAATGTTCCTCGCGCACGACGAAGAAACTCGAGCGCTCTACGGCATTATATTTCGTGTCCGCGGGACAACGATAAGGCCGCGCTGCCTTAGTTGGCACGGATGTTGAAATCCTTTATCGCCTTGGTCCATTTGGCGAGCTCGGCCTTGAAAAAAGCGTCGAATTCGGCGGGCGGCATCGCCACTGGTCCTAAAGGTTCCCTGCCCTGGGAAACGAATCGCTCCTTCATGGCATCGTCCTTGAGGACGGCGGACGTCGCGCTGTAGAGCTTGTCGACGATCGAGCGCGGCGTTCCGGCGGGAGCGAATAGGCCGACCCAGGTGCTGCCGTCGAAATCCAGCCCGGATTCCAGTGCGGTCGGAATGTCGGGCAGGAATCTGCTTCTCGCCGGGCCGTTTATCGCCAGAGCGCGCAGCTTCCCGGCCTTCAGGAGCCCGATCAGCGGCGGAATAGACAACACGATCATGGACGTTTCGCCGGCGACGGTGGCTGAAATCGACGGGGCGGCGCCCTTGTAGGGAACCTGGACGATATCCACCCCCGCCTGCCTCTTGATGAGTTCGGCCGCGAGATAGAACGACGACGCCGAGGAGGCGTGGAACAACTGGCCCGGCTTGGCCTTGGCCAGTGCGATCAACTCCTTGAGCGAATTGGCCGGAACCAAAGGATGAACGGCGATCACCAGTTGGTCCAGGTTGAACAGGGTGATGGGGATGAAAGCGTTCACGGGATCGTAGGGTACGGGCTCGAACAGGCCGGGATTCAAGACCATCTGCCCGGTCCCCCCGGCCAACAGGGTATAGCCGTCGGGAGCCGCCTTGGCCACGTATTCCGTGGAGATGCGGGCCTCCGCGCCGGGCTTGTTCTCCACGATCACCGGCTGGCCCAATAACGCGGAGAGCTTCGGACCGAGCATGCGCACGGTAACATCGGTGCCGCCGCCCGGTGCAAACCCCACCACGATTCTTATCGGTTTGCTCGGGTAGTCCTGCCCCCAGGATTCGGCTGCGGCGAAGGCAACCACACACGCCAGAATCAGCCCTAGCACCTTGAACGGGGTCTTCATGTCGCCTCCATTTGTCATCGTTTTAGTCGATAAGCTCCAGCGCGCGGTTGAGGTTCGCGTCTCTGATCTCCTTTCAATGGCCTACGCCGGAGCGGTTGCTTTGAACGCAAGCCGCCGCATGACGGGCAAGCACTTGTTCTTCTCCTCTGCGATTATTTGTCGTGCGCAACGATTCAGCACATCCCCAGACTGGCAATGAGCGGCTCATTTCGCGATCGGAAACACAGCAATGTCCGGCACGGCTTGCTTGCGCTGGTGACCATGCCATCCCCTCCCCCAGGTCGGCTATGGAAGAACGAGGTTACGCTTGCGAAGGGTTACGTGCAAGGCGAGGGATGCGAAATCGCAGGAGCGGTGGCGTGTTCCAGTCGATCTCGAGAGGGACCACTGCGGGACAAGGCTTGCGCTTGACGCGCAGCTCAGCAAGCTCCACACTTCGTCGCCCGGCGCGCAGTCCGGAACGCCGCCGCCCTGGCGCGGCTGGCGACATGATCCTCCTTTACGGCGACCTGGGCATGCAGGAGTTCACCGACATGCTTGCTTCGGGAAGATTCGAAGACCCGCAGCTCGCCAAGCGCCACAGTTTCCGCGTCGTCGAGCGGAACGCCGCCGCCCTGGCGCGGCTTGGCGACATGATTTTCTATTACGCCGAGTTGGGGATGCAGGAGTTCCGCTCGAGCGCGCTTCTCGCCGAAACGCTTGCCTCGGGCGGATTCGAAGTCGAACGCAATCTGTCGGGTTTCCCGACCGGGTTCATGGCGCGCTACGGCAATGGCGATCCGGTCATCGCGCTGCACTGCGAGTTCGACGCCAACCCCGGCAATTCCCAGGTGCCGGGCCGCACTGAGCGCGCCGAAATCGTGTCCGGTGCGCCCGGGCATTGCGAAGGCCATAACGTGAACGCCGCGGTGACCATCACCGCGGCGCTGGCGATCAAATCGGCGATGACCTCGTTCGGGATCGCGGGAACCCTGAAAGTGTTCGGGGCCCCGGCCGAAGAGCAGCTCATCAGCCGGCCGTATTTCGTCCGGGACGGTCATTTCGACGATGTCGACATCGCGTTTCATGCCCACATCATGGACGCGTTTCGCACCGAGTATGGCGTGGTGCAGCTCGGGATGATGTCGGTCGAGTTCACCTTCCTCGGCATGGCCTCGCACGCGGCAATGTCGCCCTGGGAAGGGCGCGACGCGTTGGACGCCGCAGTCCTCATGGACGTCGGCATGGCGCAGTTCCGCGAGCACATGCGCCCCGGCATGTCCGCGCATCGCGTCTTCACCGAGGGCGGCACCCAGCCCAATGTCATTCCGGCGCGCGCGACCTGCTGGTGGTTCTTCCGCGACCGCAGCCCGGAAGGCGTGCGAGCGCTCTTCGAGCAGGGCGACCGCATCGCGCGCGGCGCGGCGATGATGGCCAATTGCGAGCTCGAGACCAGCGTCATGGCGGGAGTCTGGCCGGTGCGCTGCAACGAAACCATCGCCCGGGCGATCCAGCGCAATATCGAAGCGATCGGGATGCCCGCGTGGACGCCCGAGGAACAGGACTTCGCCCGCGCCGTCCAGACCAATGCCGGCAAGAAAGCGATCGGTTTGCGCGACGCGGCCTCGCCGCTCGCCGGTCCGAGCGAGCCGATGGCGGCCTCGAACGATTGCGGCGACGTGTCATGGGTGGTGCCGATGGGGCGCATCTGGTTCCCCTCCAACATCCCGAACGCGGCGTTTCACCACTGGTCTGCGGGCGCTGCGCTCACGACCTCGATCGCGCACAAGGGGGCGGTGGCCGGCGCCAAGGCGCTCGCCGCCTCGGCGCTCGATTTCCTCACCTCGGCCGAGGCCGTCCGCGAGGCTTGGCGCACCTTCCGCATCGAGATCGAGGGCATCGAGTTCCGCTCGTTGCTGCCCGCGGCGCAGAAGCCGCCCGTGGAGCTGAATCGGGGCTTGATGGAGCGCTATCGCCCGCTGATGGAGCCGCACTATCTCCAGGGACGCCCAGAATTCGCCTTTTCCGAGGGCGGCTGAAGATGGATTGGACTGCTGGATCCATTGTAGACACCGGTGCCCGCTAAGTTTCGGGCCGAACAGGAGGGAGAACGCCATGCCGATATTCGCCTTTACTCATGTGGCTGCCGCCGCGCTGATCGCCCTCGGCGCAGCTCCGCTCGCCGCACAGGACTATCCGGCCAAGACCATCCGCGTGGTGGTGCCCTTTCCGCCCGGTGGCGGCACCGACGTCGTCGCGCGCGTCGTGGTGCAGAAGCTCTCCGAAGCGCTCAAGAATCCGGTGATCGTCGACAACGTCGCTGGGGCCTCGGGTTCGATCGGCCATGAAGCGGTGGCGCGCGCCGCCGCCGACGGCTACACCCTGCTGATGGCAACGGCGAGCACCATCGCGACCAACCCGCTGGTGAGCAAGGTGCCCTGGGATCCGCTGAAGGATTTCACGCCCATCGCGATGATCGTGGTCGATCCGATGCCGCTGGTTGTCACTCCGTCGCTGCCGGCGAAGAACGTCAAGGAGCTGATCGCGCTGGCTAAACAGAAGCCGGGCGCGCTCACCATGGCCTCCTTCGGCACCGGCTCCGTCCCGCATCTTGCCGGGGAGCTTTTCAACGTCCACGCGGGCACCAAGATGCTGCATGTGCCCTACAAGGGCGGGGCGCAGGCGATGAGCGACCTGATCGCGGGCCACGTCTCGCTGATGTTCAACTCTGTCGGCGCCGTGAGAGGACCGCTCGCGGCCGGAAAGATCCGCGCCATCGCGCTCGGGGCGCCGCAACGCAGCTCGGCGGTAGCGGGCGTGCCGACGATAAAGGAATCCGGCTTGCCCGATTTCGAAGCCACGAGCTGGATCGGCCTCTACGGTCCGGCGAAGCTTGCGCAGCCGATCGTGGCGCGGCTATCGAAGGAGATTGCGGCGATCCTGAAGCTGCCCGACGTGAAGGAGCGCATGGCCAAGTTGGGCTCCGATATCGGCAGCGGCACGCCGGAAGAACTCGCCGGCTATCTCGATCG
>JACPRN010000172.1 GCA_016189945.1 Betaproteobacteria bacterium | reverse complement strand
TCTGGGTGAGCAGCCCGTGCGCCAGGTCGCGCTGCCGGCACAGGCGTCCGCCCGGCGCCACCAGATCGCGGATGCTCTGGTAGCCGCCGAGCGCGGTCTGGATCGCGTACTGGCCGGGCACGTTGGCGCAAAGACGCATCGAGGCGAGGATCTCCAGCCCCTCGATGTAGTCGCGCGCGTGGCGCTTTTCCCCCGATACCACCATCCAGCCGCTGCGGTAGCCGCAGGCGCGGTAGTTCTTCGACAGCCCGTTGAAGGTGACGAACAGCACGTCGTCGGCAAGCGAAGCGATGGAGGCGTGCGCGGCGCCGTCGTAGAGCGTCTTGTCGTAGATCTCATCGGCGAGCACCACGAGGTCGCGGCTGCGCGCGATCTCCACCAGTTCGCGCAGAAGGTCCTCCGGGTAGAGCGCTCCGGTCGGGTTGTTCGGGTTGATCACCACCATGGCGCGCGTGCGCTCGTTCACCTTGGCGCGCAGGTCGGCGAGGTCCGGCAGCCAGCCGGCGCCTTCATCGCACAGGTAATGCCGCGGGGTCCCGCCTGCGAGGCATACCGCGGCAGTCCAGAGCGGGTAATCGGGGGCGGGTATCAGCACCTCGTCGCCGTCGTCCAAGAGCCCCTGCATCGACATGACGATCAGCTCGGAGACGCCGTTCCCGGTGATGATGTCTTCGAGTTCGACGCCGCCGATCTTCTGCGCCTGCGTGTACTGCATGATCGCCTTGCGCGCGGCGAAAAGCCCCTTGGAATCCGAATACCCCGAGGCGTTGGGCAGGTTTACGATCACGTCGTGGCGGACCTCGTCGGGCGCATCGAACCCGAAGGGGGCCGGATTGCCGATATTGAGCTTCAGAATGCGGTGCCCTTCCTCCTCCATCTGCCGCGCCCGCGCGAGCACCGGCCCGCGGATGTCGTAGCAGACGTCGGCAAGCTTGGCCGACTTGCGGATTTCGCGCCGAATCGCATCCGCGCGCCGATTCATTCCACCGCCTCCTTCGCAAGCAGCCCGTCCCGGCGCAGCATGTCCCTGATGCCGCGCAGCGCCTGGCGCGAGCGCGGCTCGTTTTCGATCAGCGCGATGCGCACGTGGTCATCGCCGTATTCGCCGAAACCCGCCCCCGGCGACACGGCGATTTTCGCTTCGCGCAGCAGCTTCTTGGCGAATTCGAGCGACCCCATCGCCCGATAGGCCTCAGGGATCCGCGCCCAGACGTACATCGAGGCCTTGGGGTTGTCCACCATCCATCCCGCCTCGTGCAGGCCGCGCACCATGACGTCGCGGCGCTTCTGATACTTGAGACGGATCTGCTCGACGCACTCCTGCGGGCCCTCCAGCGCCACGATGGAGGCCACCTGGATGGGGGTGAACGTGCCGTAGTCGTGGTAGCTCTTGATGCGCGCCAGGGCGTTCACCATGCCGGCATTGCCGACCATGAAGCCGATGCGCCAGCCGGCCATGTTGTAGCTCTTGGACATGCTGAAAAACTCCACCGCCACCTCGCGCGCGCCGGGCACCTGCATGATCGAGGGTGCCTTCCAGCCGTCGAAAACGATGTCGGCGTAGGCAAGGTCGTGCACCACCAGGATGTTGTGTTCGCGCGCCAGATCGATCACGCGCCGGAAGAATTCGAGTTCCACGCAGCGCGCAGTCGGGTTGCTCGGGAAGCCGATAACCATCATCTTGGGTTTGGGCAGCGACTCGCGGATGGCCCGCTCGAGTTCGTCGAAGAAATCCACGTCCGGGGTCATGCGCACCGAGCGGATGTCCGCGCCGGCGATGATGGCGCCGTAGATGTGGATCGGGTAGCTCGGATTGGGGACCAGCACCGTGTCGCCGCGATCCAGGGTGGCAAGCATCAGGTGCGCCAGCCCCTCTTTCGATCCTATGGTAACGATCGCTTCGCTGTCCGGATCGAACTCGATCCCGAAGCGGCGCTGATACCAGCCGCACACCGCGCGGCGAAGCCGCGGGATTCCCTTCGATACCGAGTAGCCGTGCGTGTGCTCGCGCTGCGCGACCTCGATGAGCTTCTCGACGATATGCCGGGGCGTGGGACCGTCCGGGTTGCCCATGCTCATATCGATGATGTCCTCGCCCGCGCGCCGCGCCGCCATCTTCAACTCGTTGGTGATGTTGAAGACATACGGAGGGAGGCGGTTGATTCTCGGGAATTCCTTCATTTGGGTGCGCGGCCGGCGCCGCCCTGCATCCCCAGGGGCGCTGCGGCGGGAGCGCGTCAGTGCGGAAAAGTTATAATGTTACCCGAGGCAAGGTGTCCTGTCCCCTACAAGTGCAAATTGAAACTCCATAGCGCCGTCCCAACCGGGCTCAACACCTTCACCGGATACGGCGAGGGCTATGTCCTCGTGAACGGCGAGCGCTATGCCAGGAGCCTGGTGGTCCTGCCGCGGCGCATCGTCACCGACTGGCCGGCAACCACGTTCGAGGCGCTCACCGAGGGCCACATCGGCGCGCTGCTCGCGCTGGAATGCGAGATCGTCCTCCTCGGCACCGGGTCGGTGCTCAGATTTCCGCGGCCGGAACTCCTGCGGCCTTTCAGCGGCACCGGCGTCGGCATCGAGGTGATGGACGTTCACGCGGCCTGCAGGACTTACAACATCCTGATGGCCGAGGAGCGCAAAGTCGCGGCGGCGCTGCTCATCGGCTGATGGCCATCGAACCCCAGGATCATCGCGGGCGTCGGGGCAGCGGAAACAGCGGACTGCCCCCTGCCGCGCTTGCGCTCGCCCTTGCCGTGCTGGCGCTCGCCTGGTTCGGCAATCTCGGCGAGCGCAAGCTGATCAGGGCCGACGAAGGCCGCTACGCCGAAATCGCGCGCGAAATGGTCGCGACCGGCGACTGGCTCACCCCGCGCCTGAACGGCTACAAGTATTTCGAGAAGCCGGCGCTGCAGCACTGGGCGACCGCGGCCTCCTTCAGCCTGTTCGGCGTGCGCGACTGGAGCGCGCGCCTCTGGCCCGCGCTCACCGGGTTCCTCGCCATCCTGCTCGTGTATTTCGCCGGCAACCGGCTGTTCGCGCCGCCGGTCGGGCTCTATTCGGCGGCGGTGCTCTCAAGCTGCTTTCTCTTCGTCATGCTCGGGCACATGCTCACCCTCGACATGGGTGTCGCTTTCTTCCTTTCCGCTTCGGTGCTCGCGCTTCTCATGGCGCAGCGCGACGATGCCGCGCTGGCCGAGCGGCGCAATTGGATGCTCGCCGCCTGGGCCGCGGCGGCGCTTGCCGTGCTTTCCAAGGGGCTGATCGGTATCGTGCTGCCGGCCGCGGCGGTGGCGCTCTACGTCCTGGTGCAGCGCGACTGGCGGCTCCTGCTGCGGCTGGAGGGCGCCGCCGGCGGCGCGTTGTTCCTCGCGATTGCCGCCCCATGGTTCATTCAGGTATCGCAGGCGAATCCGGAGTTCTTCCGGTACTTTTTCATCTACGAACACTTCGAGCGCTTCCTCACCACGGCGCACGGGCGCTATCAGCCGATATGGTATTTCGTGCCAGTGCTGCTCGCCGGACTCCTGCCCTGGACCATCAGCCTTTTTCCGGCGCTCGCGCGCGGCTGGCGCACGAGCGGCTCGGGGCGTTTTCAGCCGGCACGGTTCCTCGTTGTCTGGTCGGCGGCGGTGTTCGCTTTCTTTTCCGCTTCCAGCTCGAAAATGCCTTCCTACATCTTGCCGATCGTTCCCGCGCTTGCCCTGCTCATCGGGCTGTACCTCGCGCGCAACGCGCGCGGGGTGAGCGCGGTAGCCATCGCGCAGGCGATCGCCGTCGCGGTGGCCGGCGCTGGAGCCGCGGCATGGTCGCCGAACGCGCTCAAGTTCGCCGACACGGCGCTGCCGGCAGAGCTCCTCGCCCGCTACGTCCCCTGGCTCGCGTGGGCCGCGATCTTTCTCTTTGCCGGATCCGCGCTCGCCGCCGGCCTCTGGTGGCGGCAAAGAGCGACCCTGGGCGCTCTCGCCCTTGCCGCAGGCGGTCTTGCGTTCGCGCAGCTTGCCGTAACCGGGCACGGACAGCTCTCGCCCGCGTATTCCGCTTATCATATCGTCGAGAGCGCGCGCCCCCACCTCAAACCCGACGCGCCCTTCTATGCCGTCGACACCTTCGATCATTCGCTTCCCTTCTACCTAGGGCGAACCGTCACCATGGTCGCCTACAAGGACGAGCTCGCCGCCTCCATCGGCTGGGAGCCAGACAGGTTCCTTCCGGATCTGGCTTCGTTCGCCCGCGCCTGGCAGGCCGATGGCGAGGCTTTCGCCGTTTTCCCGCGGGGCGATTTCGAAAGCCTTCGGAGGAGCCTGGGAATTCCCATGCAGGTCATCGCGATCGATGCGCGCCGGGTCATGGTGAAAAAACCGTGAACGCGGCGAGCTTCTCCTTCATCTTCATGGGCGTCCTGCTCAACGCCGCGGCGCAGCTCCTGCTCAAGGCCGGCACCAACGCCGTGGGCCACTTCGAATTCAGCGCGGCAAACATCATTCCCGTGAGCACGAAGCTCGCGTTCGAGCCGCACATCCTGGGCGGAGTGGCCTGCTACGTGGTGAGCCTGGTCGTCTGGGTCATGGGGCTCTCGCGCATCGACGTGAGCATCGCCTACCCGATGCTCTCCATCGGCTACGTCTTGAACGCGCTTGCCGCCTGGTACCTGTTCGGCGAGTCGCTGTCGGCGCAAAAGCTGGTGGGAATCGGTTTCATCGTCGCGGGCGTGTACCTGGTGGCGCGGAGCTAGGGAATTGGGGTCAGAGTAACTTCTTTGAAACCGTAACTCCGCGAGATATGGCCAAATGATGAAAAGTTACTCTGACCCCAATTTTCTTCCCTTCACCCGCCCTTCGATCGACGAGGAAACCATCGCCGGGGTTGCCGAGGTCCTGCGTTCGGGCTGGATCACTTCCGGGCCCCAGGTCCAGGCCCTCGAATCGCAACTGTCAGCCTGGTGCGGCGGAAGGCCGGTGCGGGTGCTCAATTCAGGCACCGCGGCCCTCGAGATCGGCCTACGGCTCGCAGGCATCGGCGGCGGCGACGAGGTCATCACTACGCCGCTCTCATGGGTGGCGACCAGCAACGTCATCATCGCCGCCGGCGCGAAGCCCGTCTTCGTCGACGCCGATCCCGTTACGCGTAACATCGATCTGGATCTCATCGAAGCGGCGATCACGCCGGCAACGCGTGCGATTCTCCCGGTGTATCTGGCGGGGCTGCCGGTGGACCTGGATCGCCTCTATGCGATTGCGGCGAAGCATGGCCTGCGCGTGATCGAGGACGCCGCGCAAGCCTTCGGCAGCACCTGGCGCGGCGCCAGGATCGGCGCACGCGGCGACCTGGTTGCCTTCAGCTTTCAGGCCAACAAGAACATCACCAGCGCCGAAGGCGGCGCCATCGTGCTCCCCGGAGAGGCCGATGCGGCCCTCGCCGAGAAGCTGCGCCTGCAGGGCGTGATCCGCTTCGGGGAGAACGGCATGGATGTCGATGTCGTCGGGGGCAAGTTCAATCTGACCGACGTGGCCGCGCGCATCGGCATCGGCCAGTTGAAGCGCCTGGAGGAATTCACCGCCAGGCGGCGGGAACTGGCGCGGCATTATTTCGATTGCTTCGACCGCAGTCTCGGCTGCGAACTGCCGCCCGAGGATTTCAGGCACTCGAACTGGCACATGTTCCAGGTCCTGCTGCCGGAGCGCGTGAAGCGCGCCGAATTCATCGCTCGGATGCGCTCGGCCGGCATCGGCATCGGCGTGCATTATCCCGCCATCCATTTGTTTTCGCTCTACCGCAGGCTGGGATTTCGCGACGGACAATTCCCGCACGCCGAGCGCATCGGCCGCTCGATCGCCACCCTGCCCCTGTTTCCGGCGATGAGCAAGACCGACGTCGAGCGCGTGTGCAGGGAAACGACGCGGATTCTCAAGGGCGAAGAAAAATGACCGCGAGTCTCGAGCGGCGATGAAGACCGTTGCCGTTTCGGTCGTCATCCCGGTCTACAACGAGGAGCAGAGCCTCGCGAGCCTCTTCGCGCGGCTTTACCCGGCGCTCGACGCGCTAGCAATTCCCTTCGAGGTCATTTTCGTCAACGACGGCAGCCGGGACCGATCTGCCGCCCTGCTGCGCGAACAGTTCCAGAAGCGGCCCGAGGTGACGCGCGTGGTCCTGTTCAACGGCAATTTCGGCCAGCACATGGCCATCCTGGCCGGGTTCGAGCGTTGCCGCGGCGAGCGTATCGTCACCCTGGACGCCGACCTGCAGAATCCGCCGGAGGAAATTGGCCGGCTGCTCGCCAAGATGGACGAGGGCTTCGACTATGTCGGCGGGGTGCGCCGCCACCGCCGCGATACGGCGTTCCGGCGGGCGGCCTCGCAGGCGATGAACTGGCTGCGCGAGCGGATCACGCGCATCCGCATGACCGACCAGGGCTGCATGCTGCGCGCCTACAGCCGCTCAATCGTCGAAGCCATCAACGCCTGCCGCGAAGTCAACACCTTCATTCCGGCGCTGGCCTACACCTTCGCGCAACGCCCCATCGAGATCGAGGTCGAGCACGAGGCCCGCGCAGCCGGAGAGTCCAAGTACTCGCTCCACCGCCTGATCCAGCTCAATTACGACCTGATCACCGGATTCTCGATCAGACCGCTGCAGTTGTTTTCGCTCATCGGCATGCTGGTGGCCGCAGCTTCGGTGCTCGCCTACATCGTCGTCATTGTCGAGCGCTGGATGCTGGCCGAAACTTTCGCGGACGCCCTGCTCGCGGTGTGGGACCGCGACATCCTCGAATTCTTCCTCACCGGGATGCTCCTGTTCGGGCTCGGCCTCGTCGGTGAGTACGTGGGCCGCATCTACGAGCAGGTGCGGCAGAGGCCGCGCTATCTGGTGCAGGCGATCCTGGAGAAAGAGGATTGAACGCTTGACCTCCGCCGTCGTCTTCGCCTACCACAACGTGGGCGTGCGCTGCCT
>JACPRN010000178.1 GCA_016189945.1 Betaproteobacteria bacterium | reverse complement strand
TTCCCATGACTCGATTCTTGACGCTCGCGGTTCTCATCGGTGCGCTGGGCGCGTGCGTGAGCGTGCCGAGCGGCCCGAGCAGATTGGCCCTGCCGGGTACGGGCAAGAGCTTCGACCAGTTTCGCGCCGACGATCTCGATTGCAGGCATTTTGCAAGCGCGCAGGTCGGAGGCGCCGATCCGAATCAGGCCGCAGGCGACAGCGTAGTGAAGAGCGCGGCGCTCGGCACGGCGGTGGGAGCCGTCGCCGGTGCCGCCATCGGCGGGCAGCGCGGCGCAGGGGTGGGCGCAGGAACCGGCCTGGCGGTGGGCGCCCTGGCGGGAACCGGGGCCGGGGGCGCTTCGGCGCGCACGGTGCAGCAGCGCTATGACCACGCCTTCCTGCAATGCATGTATGGGCGCGGCCACAAGATCCCGGTCAGCGGACGATTCGAGTCCGCGCCCCAGGGCGGGGGAGCGCGCTATTCAGCGCCGCCTCCGCCCCCTCCGCCGCGTTGATTACTTCCCAGCCCGCGACACAAGTCGGGTTTTTGCCCAAAGACAGTTCCGGCGTCCGGCGTCTAACATGCGCCGAAAGAGGGTGTGATGTCACGCCGGTATGGAGGCGAAAATGCCGATCGAAGACGCTGCGCTCGTTTATTGGGTTTGCGTGCTCGTGGCGATCTACTGGACCGTTAGCGCGGCCAGAGGTTGACCACCGGTATGGTTCGCCGCTGCCGCTTCCTGACCGACGGAATGACCCTATGGAGGCTCTGAAGAACTCGATTTTTGTCACCCCCGCGAAGGCGGGGGTCCAGTCGAATCAAGGATCTTCTGGATTCCCGCCCCCGCTTCCGCGGGGGCATGCTTGCCACGCGGGGAATGACGTTTTTCAGAGCTTCCCGATGGAACAATTGCACTCGATCCCGGAGCGGCGCTGCGGGACCGACATCGGGATCGCCGCGGTCGAACATGAACGGCTGAACGCCCTCGCCGATGAGCTGAAACATGCCATCGCGCAAGGCAGGGAGGAGGACAGCGAGCGCCTCTTGAATCTGCTCCTCGGCGAGACGCGGAACCACTTCGCCCATGAAGAACGGTTGCTCGCGCAAGCGGCATATCCGCTTCTGGCGGGTCATGCCGCAGTCCACAGCCAGATAACCTGGGAAATGGAGCACGCGATCAGCGCGTTGCGCCAATCCGAATTGAGCGCCGAGCGGAGCGAATACGGTCTGCTCGTCGAGCAGCTCATCGCCGAACACACCATCCAGGAAACGAGGGTGTTCGAGCGTTTCCTGCGCCCCGCGCACTGACCCTGCCCCTGCAGGCGGGGAGGGCCGAAGCGCCCCTCACCCTGGCCCGCTCCCCAAGGGAAGCTCGGAAAAACGTCATTTCCGCGTGGTAAGCAAGCCCCCGCGGAAGCGGGGGCGGGAATCCAGAAGATCCTTGTTCGACTGGACCCCCGCCTCCGCGGGGGTGACAAAAATCGAGTTCTTCAGGGCCTCCCAAGCGGGGAATGCTCCCTCTCGCTCCCCGGGAGCATGCGCGCATCGCCGGCGAATTCGCCGCCTACCGACTTCTACTACCGGATTCATGGGGTGCGACCCTATTGTCCGGGTGCGGGCCGTACGGATTTAATACGTACCGGAATCCCGATGGTTCGCTGGGACCCTCCGGTGCAGCTCCGGATCGCGGGGATGCAGCGGCGAGCGGCAAGCTGACGAGCAGCGCAGCCGCGAGCGCATCCCGATGGTAAGCGCCGTTTGTGGATCCGACTTGGAGCGCCTAAAAATGTACAAGGAATATTTCCGCCTCTCGGAACTGCCGTTTTCGATAGCGCCCGATCCGCGCTTTCTGTACATGAGCAGCCGCCACCGCGAGGCGCTCGCACACCTGCTCTACGGGGTGCAGGGCGAGGGCGGCATCGTGCTTCTCACGGGCGAGGTCGGCGCCGGCAAGACGACGCTGTGCCGCTGCCTGATCGAACAGATCCACGCGCGCTGCGAAGTCGCCTTCATTCTCAACCCCAGGATGAGCGTCGAGGAGCTGCTCGCCGCCATCTGCGACGAGTTTCATGTCGAAACTCCCGGTGCCGCGGCCAGCGTCAAGGTGCTGGTAGACGCGATCAACGCGCATCTGCTGCGCGCCAACGCGGAGGGCCGGCGCGCGGTGCTGATCATCGATGAAGCGCAGAACCTGCGCCCGGATGTGCTGGAGCAGCTTCGCCTGCTCACCAACCTCGAGACCAACACGCGCAAGCTGCTGCAGATCATCCTGATCGGACAGCCGGAACTGAAGGACCTGCTGCGCCGTCCCGAGTTGCGCCAGGTGGCGCAGCGCATCGTGGCGCGCTACCACCTCGGCCATCTCACGCGGGTCGAGGTGGCCGCATATGTCGTCCATCGTCTCAGCGTCTCCGGGGCGCAACTGCCGCTTTTTCCGTATTCGCTGATCGGGCTGCTGTACCGGCTGACCGGAGGCGTGCCGCGCCTGATCAACCTGGTGTGCGACCGGGCGCTGCTGGGGACCTATGTCCAGGGCATGATGCAGGTCACGCCCAAGACCCTGAAAAAGGCCGCCGCGGAGGTGAGCGGCGCGGATTCCGCGTGGCGATTCTGCCGGCGTCTGCTCGGCTGGCCGCTGGTCGTGCTGGCGGGCCTTGCCGGCGGCGCCGTCTTCGCCGGCGGTCTTCTTCCCGTTCCGTTTTTCGCCTGGCCGGGAATGGAGTCGCAATTTAAGTCGAGCATTCCTGCGCCGCGAACGGAATCCGCCGCGCCTGCGGAGGCCGCTCCCCAAAAGGCCCCGAGCGCGCCCGAAGTCAAGCTGCCGTTGGAGACTCTGCGCTGGCCGGATCGAAGCGTGCCGCGCGCGGCGAGCGAAGGGCTGGCTTTCCAGGATCTGCTCAAGCTCTACGGTGTCGCGTACGAACCGGGGGGGAATGTTTCTCCGTGCCAGGCAGCCGAGGCCGTCAACATGAATTGCCTGAGTTCGCGCGGCGGTCTCACCGACTTGATCAACATCGATCAGCCGGCGATGCTGCTGATGGACGGGGGCGGCAAGGACCTGCCCTATTACGTCGTTCTCACCAGCCTCGCGGAAAAATCCGCGACTTTCATGGTCGCCGGAGCGGAGCGCCATGTTGCGCTCGCCGAAATAGCGCCGCTGTGGTCGGGCAAGTACACGCTGCTGTGGTATGCGCCGCCGGGTTTCAGCAACGTGCTCGCCGCCGGCAGCCGCAGCGCCGCGGTGCTGTGGCTGCGCCAGAGCCTTGCGCGCGTGCAAGGCGGCGCCGCGGATGGTCCGGCGTTATTCGATCGCGACCTCGTCCAGCGCGTGAAGACTTTCCAACTCGCCGAGGGCATGGTTCCGGACGGCATCGCCGGCGCGCTCACGCTGATCCGCCTGAACATGCGCCTCGACGAACGCTTGCCGCGGCTCACCACTGCGGCGCTTGGAGGCTGACATGTCCTATATCCTCGAGGCATTGTCCAAGTCCGAGCAGGCGCGCCAGCAGGCTGCTGCTGCGCCGAGGTATTCGCTCTTGCCCGCCATCGGGCAGGACGTCGCAACGCACCCCTGGTGGCTGTACGCGCTGGCCGGGGCGCTGGTGGTCAACGCAGCGCTCGTGTATCTCTGGCTGCGTCCGGAGATCCCGCGCGCCATTCCGGTCCTGAAGGCGGCGGAGCGCGCCGAGCAGGCGCCGCTCGCGGAAGAGCGCGCGCCGGCGGTCGCGGCGAACAAACCCGCCTGGGAGGTCGCCCTCCCCGCGGTTCGGGACGATCGGCCGCCAGCGCCGCGCTCGGCGCGGATCGCCGAACCCGCAGCCGCGCGCATCGCTGCTCCGGCCAGAGCCATTCCACCGAAGACGAGCAATCCTGCAACGAAGGAACCCTTGCCGCTCGCCGCCCGGCAACCCTCGCCCAGGCCAATCGCCAAGGGCGATGCCAAGCCGGAAATAGCGATGGCGCCGCCGCCCGCCGATGTGCAGGCGCAGCGGGCGCCGAGCGCCGCAGCGTTGCCTGCCGCCGCCCAGCCGGAGCTGCCGCCGGTGTCCGTCTCCGGATTCATTCATGAAGACGGCTCCAATGGCATGGTGATCGTGAACGAGAAGCTGGTCCGCGAGGGCGATGAGGTTTCGCCGGGATTGAAACTGGAAAAAATTCTCCACGACGGCCTGGTGTTCAACTACAAAGGCCATCGGTTCAAGCGCTAAGGAAGCTCTGAAAAACGTCATTCCCGCGTGGTAAGCATGCCCCCGCGGAAGCGGGGGCGGGAATCCAGAAGTTCCTTGATTCGACTGGACCCCCGCCTTCGCGGGGGTGACAAGAATCGAGTTCTTCAGAGCCTCCCTAAAGGCCAGGCGCGGCGCACGCCGGACGCCGCTCAAGGGCGTCCCGAACTTCACCTCCCGCGCCTGCGGGCGGCGAGCGCCGCCGCGGCGGGGGCTTTCGCCGCCGCAGCCTTCGACTTCCCCAGTGCCGGGGGGGATAGCGGCCCATTTGCTTTCGCAGACGCGCGTTGTCGTCGCCAGCATTATGTAGGGTTTTCATTAAAACCAAGGGCTTACTGACAACGCGATCGTGGCACGGTATGTGCGGGATGGCGGGCAAGGACAGCGATTGCCACTTGCCGGCACGCGGATGGCCATGAACCCGAAAATGCGCGTGTACTCGAAAATCGACGCGCCGAAAGCGTTGCTGCTCGGCCATGACGAGGTGCGCGCTGAATTGGTCAGGGCGGCGACCGAGTACGGCCCGGTCGGGCTGGCGGCGAAACGGCTGGCGCAGATCTGCCTGCCGCATTTCGAACGCGAGGAGAAATGCGTGTTCCCGGTACTCGCGCTATTGCCCCATCTGGCGCGTGGCGAACTGCGGCCGGACATGGCGAGCGTCCTGCCGCTGGTTTCCGATTTCACCGCCAGGTACGATGCCATTGGCATGCAGCACGATTCGATTCACGCCGCGATCGACGACCTGCTACAGGCGGCGCACAGGGAAAAGAAGCGCGAATTCGCCGAATTCGCCTACAACCTTAGGGTTCACGAAAGGATCGAAGACGAAGTGATATTCCCGACCGTGCTCATGATCGGGCAATACCTTCGGGAAAAGCTGGATTGCTAGGGGACGGCTTCGAACCCGACCCCTACCTTTGCTACCTTTGCTGTTCGATGGTCGGATCGCCCGGCAGATCCTCGTCGGGCGCAAACGGCGCCGGCAGCCGCGCGATCGCAGCCGAAATCGAAGCGATATGCGCCTCCTCGTCGCTGGCGAATTCGGCTGCCAGCTCGCG
>JACPRN010000177.1 GCA_016189945.1 Betaproteobacteria bacterium | reverse complement strand
CGGGCGCGCCGCACAAGGTGTCGCTCGAAGTCGAGTATCCCCGCGTGTTGTGTTCGCCAATGGAAGGCTATGTCGTCATGGCCGACTACAACGGCGCCGAGGACAGCTTCGACGTGGTAGCCAATTTCCAGGGGCCGTTCTCGGTGCTCACCGTGGTGCCGCGCGCGCTGCGCGTACCAAGCAACAAATTCCGCCTGCGCACCCCACCCAATTCCGGCGGCAGCTTCGGCTCGAAGCTCGCGATCTTTCCCTACCTGGTGCTCATCTGCCTCGCCTCGAAAAAGGCGGGCAAGCCCGTCAAATGGGTCGAGGATCGGCTCGAGCACCTGGCCGCCTCGGGCTCCGGGCCGTACCGGAAGACCCGGATCGAGGCCGCGGTGTCGAACCAAGGCGAGATCCTGGCGCTCTCCTGCGATCACGTCGAAGAATACGGCGCTTGCCTGCGCGCGCCCATGCCGGGGCCGCTTTACCGCATGCACGGCATCACCACCGGCGGCTACGGCATCCGCAACCTCGCCATCCGCAATCGCATCGTGCTCACCAACAAGGTCCCTGTGAGCCTAGTGCGCGGCTTCGGCGGGCCGCAGATCTATTTTGCCCTCGAGCGCCTGGCCCAGCGCATTGCGGTCGAGTTGAAACTCGATCCGCTGGCGGTGATTCAGCGCAACCTGGTTCCGGCTTCGGCGTTTCCCTATCAGACCGCGGCCGGCGCGTTGCTCGATTCCGGCGACTACCAGCGCGCCATCGAGATCGCGACCGGCAAAGGCAGGCTCGAGGCGCTCAAGAAAAGGCGCGACGAGCTGCGCGCTCAAGGAAGGCTCTACGGCATCGGCTATGCGCATGCCGTCGAGCCGGGCGTCTCGAACATGGGCTATCTGTCGGCGCTCCTGCCGCTCGAAGCGCGCAGGAAATCCGGACCCAAGGATGGCGCCATCGGCACCGCGACGGTTGCAGTCGACGGCAACGGCATGGTGACCGTCGTCTCGGATTCCACGCCCCAAGGCCAGGGCCACCGCACGGTTCTGGCGCAGATCGTCGCCGATGAGCTGGGACTCAAAGTCGAGGACATCGCGGTCAACGTCGAGCTCGATACCGCGAAGGACGGCTGGTCGATCGCCGCAGGCAACTACGCCAGCCGCTTCGCCGCATCGACCTGCAGCGCCGCGTATCTGGCAGCCGGGCGAATGCGCAAGCGCATTGCCGCCATCGCCGCCAAGGTTCTCGAGGTGCCGCCCGAGCAGCTCGTGTTTCGCGAGGGCAGGATCTTTTCCCTCGGCGAGCCCGAGAAAAGCCTGCCCTTCTACCGCGTCGCGGGAATGGCGCACTGGTCGCCGAGCGAGCTGCCCGAGGGCTCGGCGCCCGGCTTGCGCGAGACGGTGCAGTGGAGCGCGCCCGAGCTTACGCCGCCGAACGAAGCGGACGAGATCAACACTTCGCTCACCTACGGTTTCATCTTCGATTTCTGCGGGATCGAGGTCGACCGCGACACCTCCGTGGTGCGGATCGATAAGTACGTTTCGGTCCACGACAGCGGCAAGCTCTTGAATCCGGCGCTCGCCGAAGGCCAGGTCCGCGGCGCCCTGGCGCAAGCCATCGGCGCGACGCTCTACGAAAATTTCGTCCATGGCGCAGACGGCAGCCTGCTCTCGGGCACTTTCGCCGATTACCTGGTGCCGACGGCGATGGAAATCCCGCCCATCGAGCTGTATCACATGGAAACGCCCTCGCCCTTCACCCCGATGGGCGCCAAGGGAATGGGCGAGGGGAACGCCATGACCACGCCTGCGTGCATCGCCAACGCCGTCGCCGACGCGCTCGACATAGGCGAGATTTCGCTGCCGATCACGCCGGTGAAACTCGCGGCGATCCTTCACGGAGACGAACCCCCGCCGCCGGCCGGTCTGGAACAAGCGCCCAGGGCTGCGCCCGCCTACGGCTCCGGAAAAGGAACGGGGATGATGGGCGAAGGCAGCACTTTCGTATCCGTGTCTCCGGCCACGGTGTGGTCGGCGCTTCTCGATCCGGATTCGCTGCGCGCGGTCATTCCCGGTTGCGAATCGCTCGAGGCGACGGGCGAGAATGCCTATCGCATCGTCGCGCGGGTTGGTGTCGGTCCGGTCCGTGGAAGATTCACCACCGACGCCCGCTTCACCGACCTGGTCCAAGGACGTTCCATGATCCTGCGCATCGAAGCGAGCGGTCCGCTCGGCTCCTCGCGCGGTGCGGGCGACGTGCGCCTGGAAGCCGAGGGCGAAGGCACGCGCGTGCACTACGCCTATGGCGTCGACCTCTCGGGCAAGATCGCCGCGGTCGGGAGCCGCATGCTCGAGGGGGCCGCGCGGGTGCTGATCGGGGCGTTTTTCGATGCGCTCGCGCGGCGTGCGCTCGGTTCGGCAGCGCCTACGCGGCTTTCGCTTTGGCGCAGGCTGCTGCGCCTCCTCGGGATCGGGCAATGAAACCGGCGCCATTCGATTATCTGCGCACGCGCTCGGTCGAAGAGGCGCTCGAAGCCCTGGCGAAATTCGGCGCCCGCGCCCGGGTGATGGCCGGCGGCCAATCGCTCATGCCGCTGCTCAACATTCGCCTCGCCGAACCGGAGATGGTGGTGGACATCTCTTCGATCGACAGCCTGAAGTCG
>JACPRN010000176.1 GCA_016189945.1 Betaproteobacteria bacterium | reverse complement strand
TCAAATCGGCGGCGATCGCGTCCACCGCGTCCTGATAGGCAAGGCCGTCGTATTTTCCCGAGTTGACGTTGCGCCCGTATTCGGCGTACCAGGACTGCCATGCGGCTAGCGAATAGGGTTTGCCTTCGACATCGATCACCGGCTTGATCGCGAGGCCGTATTTCTTGGCAAACGCAAAGTCGCGCTCGTCGTGTGCCGGCACGCCCATTACCGCGCCCTCGCCGTAGCTCATGAGAACGTAGTTGCCGACCCAGACCTCGATTTTTTCGCCTGAAATCGGATGCGTGACGTACAGGCCGGTGGGCAGGCCCTTTTTTTCCATCGCGGCGATATCGGCTTCCATGACGCTGCCGCGCTTGCATTCCTCGACAAACGCAGCGATCACCGGGTTGCTCTTGGCCGCGTGCGCTGCAAGAGGATGCTCGGGTGCCACCGCGCAGAAAGTCGCGCCCATCAGCGTGTCCGCGCGCGTGGTGAACACGCGCAGCACCTTCTGCTCGCCCTCGAGCGTGTAGGGGAACCCGATATTCACGCCGTGGCTCTTGCCGATCCAGTTGGCCTGCATCGTTTTCACACGCTCGGGCCACCCGGGAAGCGTATCGAGCGCCGAAAGCAACTCCTCGGCGTAGGCGGTGATGCGCATGTAGTACATCGGGATTTCGCGCTTTTCCACCAGCGCGCCGGTGCGCCAGCCGCGGCCGTCGATCACCTGCTCGTTGGCTAGCACCGTCTGGTCCACGGGATCCCAGTTCACCACGCCGGTCTTCTTGTACACCAGGCCTTTTTCCAGCATGCGCAGGAACAGCCACTGGTTCCAGCGGTAGTAATCCGGCCAGCAGGTCGCCAGCTCCCGCTCCCAGTCGATCGCAAATCCGAGCGAGCGGAGCTGCTTTTTCATGTAGGCGATGTTGTCGTAGGTCCACTTCGCGGGAGGAACTGCGTTCGCCATGGCCGCGTTTTCCGCCGGAAGGCCGAATGCGTCCCAGCCCATGGGCTGCAGCACGTTGCAGCCGCGCATGCGCTGGTAGCGGCTCATCACGTCGCCGATGGTGTAGTTGCGCACGTGCCCCATGTGGAGCTTGCCCGAGGGGTAGGGGAACATCGACAGACAGTAGAACTTCGCCCGCGCGGGCTCGCCCGCGCCGGGCTCTTTGGCGCGGAACGCCCCGGTGCGCTGCCAATGGTCCTGCGCCTCGCGTTCGACTTGTTCGGGGTAGTACTGGGGCTGCATCGGCGTGAAGTGATCTCGAGAAGGCGCAGATTATAACCGTCCGGGCTCCCCATGCTGGCGAGCTGCCGTCGAAGTCGGTTCAGCTCTCGCTCAGCACGTCGACAAAGCGCGCCCGCCCGCCCAGGCGGTAGACCGCGAAATCGCGCCGGTCGGCCGTGAGGATTTCGCGCACTCCGGCGCGCGCGGCGAGCAGCACCACCGTCGCGTCGGCGAAGTCCATCGGCTGATCCGAATACTTCCGCACGAGTCTTTCCGCCGCCCTGAAGTCGATCGGCTCTCGGTCGACCTCGAGCAGACCGGCATCTCGCGCGTCGCCCAGCCATTTCAAACAACGCAATTGCTGCACGTTCGAGAGCAAAGCAAAGGTCTCGGCGAGCACCGCTTCGGTGGTGAGGAACCTGCCACGGTAATCGCGCATGAATGCGCGGCAGCGCGGGTGCAGCGCGTCCGCCTCGTCGAACAGTCCGATCAGGAAACCCGAGTCAACGACGACGCTTTTCACGAACGTAGTCGCGGTAGCGCTTCTGCCGAGGCGCGCGCGTCTTGCCGGCGGGGGGTCGTGTGTCGAGCTGGGGCAGCACCGCTTCGGCCAAGTTGCCGAGCGTTGGGCCGGAGCGCGCCACGAGATACTCCGCCAGGCTTTGTTTTACGACTTGGCTGCGGCTCATCCCGGCCTGCGCGCAGTGACGCTCGAGCTTTTCGGCAAGCTCCGGGTCGAGCCGGACCGACAGTGGGGAAATCGATTTTGTCATACAAATTAGTCTAATGTATGACAGATGCCGAGGCAAGTAGTTTCTTTCCGCGCGCTCAGGAGCGCTCGACGCGAAGCCTCGTTCGCTTCGGGACCTCGAAGGCGGGCAAGCCGAGCTCTTGCCACAGATCGAGCGCTTTGGCCATCACCTCCGGCCCCGGCAGTGAGAACGCGCCGAGATCGCCCTTCTGCGTTGCATCGCAGACGATCTTGCTCGTCTTGGAGGCGGCCAGAGTCCCCGGATCGAGGCCGGAGACGACCTCGTCGATCAGCACCGTGTCGCGCGCCGGGTTGAAGCGCGCGTTCATCGCCCAGTCGACGTGCATCGAATCGCGGATGTCCACGTCGTCGTCAACCAGGGTCAGGCGCTTGAACGAATAGGGTCGCAGCGCCGCAACCAGGCGCCCGACGCGCAGCGCTTGCCCCGGGAGGCCGGGACGCACGGCGATGATCGCGTGCCCGCGCCCGCCGCTGTAGTGCAGGTCGATGAACACGTCGGTGACCGCGGTCTCGCCCAGGTCGTAGCGCAAGGTCTTCAGCAGCACGCCGGCATTGGTGAGGCTCTGGATCTGCGTGCTCTCCGAGGGCGGCATCTGGCTCGAGTAGCCGTAGTAGATCGGGTTCCTGCGGTGGGTGATCGCGGTGATCCGCGCCACAGGTCGCCTTCCGGCCGGACTCATGAAGCCGACGGCCTCGCCGAAGGGCCCTTCGACGTCGGTCTCGCCCGGCACCATCTCGCCCTCGACGATGATCTCGGCTCGCGCAGGCACCATCAGATCGACGGTCTTCGCCTTCACCATCTCGAGCGGCTCGCCCAGCATCCCTCCGGCGATCTCGATCTCGTCGGCGCCGTAGGGCAGGTTCGCGACTCCCGCCAAGTGCACGGCGGGCGGCGCGGCGATGACCCAGGCGATGGGCGCCGCCTTGCCCTTCGCGATCCAGGTCTGCGCGTTCATAAATCCCTGGCGCCCCGGGGCGAGATTGGCAACCACGCTCGACTCATCGCGCACCATGGTGCGGTACACGCCCATGTTTTGAATGCGCGTGTCATGGTCGCGCGTCAGCGTGATGGTGGTGAGATAAGGCGCCTTGTCCTTTCCCGGGGTCCACACCGGGATCGGCAGGTACGAGAGCCGCACGTCCGCGCCCGCGATCACCACTTCCTGGCAGGGCGCCTGCTCGACCGCCTTCGGTTTGATCGGACTGCGGCACGCCTTGACCCAGGCATCGTTGATCGCTTCGGGCGCAACGCCGAGCGCCGCGGCGTACACCGCGGCATTGGCCCCCAGCACTCCGGTGACCAACGGTATGTCCGAGCCCTTCACCTTCTCGAAAACCAGCCCGAAGCGCTTTTCCGGGGGCAGGCCGTGGAACACCCACTTGGCCAGGGGCGCGGGCTCGGTCAGGCGATCGACCGGCCGCGAAATCCGGCGCAGCAAGTTCTTCTCCTCCAGCACTTCCAGAAAATCCCTCATGTTTCGATGCGTCATCTCGCGGCTCCTGATCGAACCCATCCCGATATTCCTCCCGCGCCCTATTGCGCGCGGATATTGAACTCGCGCAACAACTTCGGCCATTTCCCGAGATCGGACTTGATGAGCGCGTTGAATTCGGCGAGCGGCAGGCCCTCTCCGCTCACGCCCAGGGCGCGGAAGCGCTCCTTCACCTCTTCCAGTGCGGCGACGGCCGTCATCTCGGCGTTGAGCTTGTCGATGATGGCTCGCGGCGTGCCTGCGGGGGCGAACACGCCGGTCCAAGGGGTTACCTCGAACCCGGGGAGCCCGGCTTCGGCCATGGTCGGAACCTCGGGCAAGAGCGCAAAGCGCTTCGGGCTGGTGACCGCGAGCGCGCGCAGCTTGCCCGATCGCACATGCGGCAGCGCCGATAGCCCGACCACGAGCAGCGGCACTTCGCCCGCAACCGCGGCGGTGACCGAGGGCGCCGCCCCTTTATAGGGAACGTTGACGATACTCACGCCCGCTTGCTTTTTGAACAGTTCGCCCGCGGCTTGGAACGGCGCCGCGCCCGAGCCGTAGAAAAGCGCGCCGGGTTTCGCTTTCGCCAGGGCGATCAGCTCGCCGATCGAAGCCGCCGGCAGCGAGGGATGAGCGGCGAAAATCAGCGGGTTGGTGGAAAGCTGAACGACGGGAATGAAATCCTTCGCCGTATCGTAGGCAAGGCGATCGTAGAGGCCGGGCGCGTAGACCATCTCGCCGCTTGCGCCCACGAGGAGCGTGTAGCCGTCTGCTTCGGCCTTGGCCGCGTAAGCCACGCCGATGGTGGCATTCGCCCCCGGCCTGTTCTCCACCGTCACCGGCTGGCCGAGGCGCTCAGAGAGCTTCGGTGCGACGATGCGCGCGAGGGAGTCGGTGCCGCCGCCCGGCGGATAGCCCACGACCAGCTTGATCGGCTTGGCCGGATAGGTTTGCGCCGCGGCTGCCCAGCTTGCGCACAAGAGCGCGAAAAACAGTCCGCCGGCCACACGAGGCACGCGCATGTTCTCCTCCCCTGTTGTTCCTGCGACACGAGGATATTATCGCGATCCGAGTCAATCGGTAATTCAGATTTTAAGCAGGCGCGCGCGCCAATCCGCAAACGAGCGCGCGAGCGCAGCTTCGCCCCAAGGCCGCAGTCGCGCTTCGTAGTCATCGACAAAAATGCGATACAGCGGAAGCAGCCCCGCCTGAACGCATTCCAGCACCGCAGGATCGCCGGAACGAGGCGGCTCATAGCGCCACTCGAAACCCTTCAACGCGAGCTCTGCAGCAGGTCCGGGCTCGGCAGCCGCGAAGAACTCCACGGCCGCATCATTCCGGCCGATTCTGCCGGTGCGGGCGGTGAACAGGAAACGGACTGGAAACAGAATCTTCTTCGTGAGCGGCCTCACCCCGGCTGCGACAAGCGCCTCCGGATTCCGAAGCTGATCGCTCGCCTCGGGCGTCGCGAGGGACCTGAGCGCCTGCGCGGCAGCCGCAACGAGCATTTCGCGCGGGCTCGGCGCCAGGATCTGCGCGCGAACGTCAAGGCCCGCAAGCAGGCGGCCCGACTCGATCAGATCGAGCCGGTCAACCGGCGGAAAACGCCCGCCCGTTTGCGCGCCGCTCAACGTGGCCGCCGAGCCCCAGAAAACGGAAAGGCGCTCGGCAAGCGGCACGCGCGTCTCTTTCACCGCAGAGGCAAGCGCCTCCACCGTTTGCGCATCGGCGCTCTCGATCGGATCGGCGAGGATGAATGCGACGTCCACGTCGCTCACGTGCGCGCTGAATCCGCCGTGCGCGAGGCTTCCGAGCGCGTAGGCGGCCACCAGCCGCTCGCCCCAGCCCTCGCGCGCAAGCGCGAGGGCGCGCGTCAATACCTCTTCGCCCAGTTCCTGCCCGAGGCTATCGGGGAATGACTTCATCGTTGCCATGCTCGTGCGAGTCCGCAGTCATTTTGCTCGAGTTGCGATCTTAACCTGCAACGTTCGCGCGAGGACCGGTTGCCTTGGGGGTGACGGGGGTTGATTGGGGTTCTAGCGCTACCCGCGCAGGGGCTATACTCGTCATTAGAGGAGAAGCCCGTAGCCGAGAAGCCGGAAGAGATAGCCCGCGCGGCAATCGATCAATTGCTGGTCAAGGCCGGATGGAGCGTACAGTCCGAGATGTTCTGCTCGATGCCTACCCGACGCTGAAGAAAGAAGACATAGGCGGCCATTATCTACGCGGCCGATACGCTGGCGCACGAAGAAACGCTGCTCGTGGGTGGCAGGAAGTAGCATTCCGGCCGGAGAATGCGATTTCTCGCCGACGAAAGCGTGGGCAGGCGCATCCGTGAGGAAGTGCTGGGGTTCGACAGGGCCGGGTCCGGCGAGCGGATTGTCGCCTCGCCGTGGCGACAATTGGACTGGTCGCACTTCCGCGAGTTGGTGCCGCTGCGCGGCTCAGTTGCAACAGCCAATGCATTGACGCCTGTTGCTTAAAAGGCTACGCTTGTCGCCAAAAGAGCAACACTACACGAACATCGTGACCGGAAACCTCGCCTCTCTCCTATTCGGCGCCTATCGCCGCGACGCGCTCGCGCTGCTCCTGCTGCACCCGGAAGACTCGCTGCACGTGCGCGAAATCGGACGAATCACCGGCAAGGCGCCGGGAACGATCCTGCGCGAGTTGAACCGTCTCGCCGATGCCGGCGTGATCATCCGCAGGCCGGTCGGCAATCAGGTCCAGTTCCAGGCGAACGTGGCGTGCCCGATTTACGAGGACCTGCGCAACATTCTCAAGAAAACTGCCGCGATCGCGGACGTGTTGCGCGAGGCGATGGAGCCGCTGGCGGGCAGGATTCAGGCGGCCTTCGTGTACGGCTCGGTTGCGCGCGGTGACGAGCGCTCGGGAAGCGACCTCGACGTGATGATACTCGGCGAGGCCAAGTTCGAGGAGGTCGTTCACGTGCTTGCCGGGGCACGGGAAACCCTGCGCCGGGAAATCAACCCCAATCTTTACCCGATACGCGAGTTCAGAGCGAAAGTGGCGGCCGGCGATCCGTTCCTGAAGCGCGTGCTCGCGGACAAGAAAATCTTCCTCATTGGCGACGCCCATGACCTTGGAAAATCTGCTCCGCATCGGAAAGCTGAAACCGCACGCCACCGATAAGGTGGAAATCGGCCGTCTGCTCGCGGCGGCAGGCCGGGCGCTGACCGACGCCAGGCTCGAGCACTTGAGTTCGGACGCACGCCTCGATCTGGCGTATCGCGCGATCATGCAGGCTGCGCTGGCGGCGATGCTGGCCCAAGGTTACCGACCCGTTACGAGCGAGCCTGGCCACCACCAACTCATCATCCAGGCACTACCGAAGACCGCGGGCATCGCCGGTGAACGCATCCGTGTGCTGGATGGCTACCGGGCAGTGCGGAATCAGAGTGACTACCGCGGCGTGCCCGTTTCCGATGCGGTCGCGCAGGAATGCCTGGCGGAATCCTGTGCGATTGTGGATGAAATCCGGGCCTGGCTTGCCGCCCATCACCCTCACCTGATGCAGGCCGATGCATGAACCCCGCGACCATCGTCCAGAAACTCTGGAACTACTGCAACGTCCTGCGCGACGACGGCATGAGCTACGGTGCGCACTCGTCTTCGGTTTTGCATCGGACGCGAAAGAACCGTGCGGTAAAATCGCGGTCTCACAACCGCGCCGCACGATGCCGCTCCTCGACAATCTCAACGCCGAACAGCTTGCCGCAGTCACCCTGCCCGATCAGCACGCGCTGATTCTCGCCGGTGCCGGCTCGGGCAAAACGCGCGTTCTCACCACGCGCATCGCGTGGCTCATCTCGACCGGCAACGTGAGCCCGGCCGGGGTGCTCGCGGTCACGTTCACGAACAAGGCGGCGCGCGAGATGGCGACGCGCATTTCGGCCATGCTGCCGATCAGCACGCGCGGGATGTGGATCGGAACCTTCCACGGCCTGTGCAACCGCCTGCTGCGCGCGCATTACCGCGACGCCGGCCTGCCGCAGCTTTTCCAGATCCTCGATGCGCAGGACCAGCACGCGTTCGTCAAGCGCCTGCTGAAATCGCTCAACGCCGACGAGAACCGCTTTGCCCCGGCCCAGGTCCAGTATTTCATCAACGCCAACAAGGAGGAGGGCAGGCGCGCGGGCGATGTCGAGGCCTTTGACGATTTTTCCCGCCGGCTGGTCGAGTTCTATGCCGCCTACGACGAGCAGTGCCAGCGCGAAGGCGTGGTCGATTTTGCCGAGCTGCTGCTGCGCAGCTACGAGCTGCTCTCGCGCAACGAGCTGCTGCGCGAGCACTACCAGGGCCGCTTTCGCCACATCCTGGTCGATGAGTTCCAGGACACCAACCGCCTGCAATACCGCTGGCTCAAGTTGCTCGCCGGCCACCGCAGCGAACGGCGCGATGCGGCCGGCGGCGAATCGGCGTCTTCGTGCCTGTTCGCGGTCGGCGACGACGATCAGAGCATCTACCGGTTCCGCGGCGCGAACGTCGGCAACATGGCCGATTTCGAGCGCGATTTCCGCGTCGAAAACGTCATTCGCCTGGAGCAGAACTACCGCTCTCAAGGGAACATCCTCGCCGCCGCGAACGCGCTCATCGCCAACAACCGCCGCCGCCTGGGCAAGAACCTCTGGACTCAGGCGGGCAAGGGCGAACCGATTCGGGTGCTCTCGGCGCGAAGCGACGCCGAAGAAGCGGCCTGGGTCGCAGAAGAAGTGCGCTCGCTCGGGCGCGAAGGCCTGGCGCGGCGCGAGATGGCGGTCCTCTACCGCTCCAACGCCCAGTCGCGCGTGCTCGAGCACGCGCTGTTTTCGGCCGGAATCCCGTATCGGGTCTATGGGGGCCAGCGCTACTTCGAGCGGCTGGAGATCAAGCACGCGCTCGCCTATCTGCGGCTGCTCGCCAATCCCGAGGACGACGGCGCTTTCTTGCGCGTGGTCAATTTTCCGCCGCGCGGAATCGGCGCGCGCACGCTCGAGCAGCTCTCCGACGCGGCGAGGGCCGCCGGGACGAGCCTGTGGCAGGCCGTGCCCCGGGTAGCGGGCAAAGGAGGCTCGGCCCTGGCCGCTTTCGCGCGCACGATCGAGGCGCTGCGCGGGGAGACCCGGGAGCTGCCGCTTGCCGAAGTGGTCGAGCACATGCTCGCCGGAAGCGGGCTGCTCGATCATTTCCGCGCCGAACGCGACGGCGCCGACCGGGTCGAGAACCTGGAAGAGCTGACGAACGCCGCCGCGGCTTTCGCGCAGGAGGCGGCGGCCGAGGGCGCAGGCGCTGCCGAGCCCGACGGGCCGCCCGATCCGCTCGCCGGTTTTCTCGCGCACGCGGCGCTCGAGTCGGGCGAACACCAGGCGGCAGAAGGCGCCGATGCGCTGCAGCTCATGACGGTGCATTCGGCCAAGGGGCTGGAGTTTGCAGCGGTGTTTGTCACCGGGCTCGAGGAGGGGCTGTTTCCGCACGAGCAAAGCCGCAAGGAAGACGACGGCCTGGAGGAGGAGCGGCGCCTGATGTACGTGGCGATCACGCGCGCGCGCTCGCGCCTGTACCTGTCGTTCGCGCAGACGCGGCTGCTGCATGGCCAGACGCGCTACAGCGTCGCCTCGCGCTTTGTCGAGGAGATTCCAGGCGAGGTGCTGAAGTGGCTGGCGGGAAGGGTCAGTCGGCCCCAATTCGAGGATGTGGCTTGGGAAACCCCGGCGAAGAAAATGCCTGTGCCGCGGGAAATCGGCGCCATGGGCTACCGCATCGGCCAGTCGGTGACGCACCCCAAGTTCGGCCAGGGCGTGATCGTGAGCGCCGAAGGCAGCGGTGCGGAGGCGCGCCTGCAGGTCAATTTCGGCCGCCAGGGCATGAAGTGGCTCGCGCTCGAATACGCCAAGCTGACGCCGGCGTAGCGATAGCCAGCGAGGCTGGTTTTGCCTTTATCCATCTCGTGTTTTCGCGCGGTTGCGAAGTTGCAACCGCGCGAAAACACGAGACCTATACAAAACCAAATTCCTCGCCCCCTCGTCGATGGCTGACCCGCAATTGATCAAAACAAGGGAAGCTGCCGGGCCCCCACCAGCACCGCGCTCTCCACCGCGCGTTTGGCCTCCACGAGCGAGGCGGCTTCGCCGGCGTGATTGCCCGCCTGCCAGCGATAGACGCCGTCCCATTCGCCCTTGGGGCCGAGCTTGACCGTCCCCACGCGCTGCTTGCCCAGCCAGTATCCGTGCGCGAGATAGCCGCGTTCCCAGAACGGCTTCTTCTTGGTTCGTTTGCTGTTGGACATTATTCGCTCCGCGCCCTCGCGGGCCACTGTTCGCGGCACTCAATTTACTGAGGTGGGCCGAATCGCGCAACTGCGGAGAGGATCAGGGCGGGGATCGAAGAGCGCGCAATGCGGCCATGAATTGCGCGGCGCGCGCTACAGAAGCGCTCCCTGGGCGACGAGGTAATAGCGGGCGAAGCGGCCCGCGGCCTGGTAGGCGACGACCTGCGCCCAGTTGAGCTTCAGCCACCCCGCAGCGACGCAGATAGCGTCCCCGGCGAAGGGCAGCCAGGCGAGCATCAGCACCGGTGCGCCGGCGCGGCGCACGCGCTCCAGGTGCGCAATCGGCTTTCGCGCGCCGATGAAGCGGCCGATCAGGTACGACGTGAATCCCCCCAGGGTGTTGCCAAGAGTGGCCACGCCGAGCGCCGGCCAGAAAAGCTGCTCGTGGAGCCTGAGCACGGCGAACAGCGCCGCCTCCGAACTGAGCGGAACGATCGTGGCGGCGAGAAACGTCGCCGCGAGCAGCGAGGCCAGGCTCGCCTCGGGTGAGAACAATGCGTCCATGGCAGCGCGCAAAAAAAGCGCGAATCATAGTGGGAAAACGGCTGCTCGTGTAAAGTAATCGACTCCGCGCGAACGGATCCTTCAGAACAAGGTGCGCAACGACTACCTGGAACGCATTCTCAAGGCGCGCGTCTACGACGTGGCCAGCGAGACGCCGCTCGAGCCGGCAGCGAACCTATCGGCGCGAATCGGCAACCGCGTTCTGCTCAAGCGCGAGGACGTGCAGCCGGTGTTCTCGTTCAAGCTGCGCGGCGCCTACAACAAGATGGCGCAGCTTCCGGCCGCAGCGCTCAGGCGCGGCGTCATCGCTTCCTCGGCCGGCAATCATGCGCAGGGCGTGGCGCTCGCGGCGCAAAAGCTCGGCTGCAGCGCATTGATCGTGATGCCGGTCAGCACCCCCAGAATCAAGGTGGACGCGGTGATCGCGCGCGGCGCCAAAGTGCTGCTGCACGGCGACACCTATACCGACGCCTACGCGGAGGCGCGCCGGCAGGAGAAGCGCCGGCGCCTCACCTTCGTTCATCCTTACGACGACCCGGAGGTGATCGCGGGCCAGGGAACGATCGGCATGGAAATCCTGCGCCAGACCACGCGCCCGATCCACGCGGTGTTCGTCCCCATCGGCGGCGGCGGACTCATCTCGGGCATCGCCTCCTACGTGAAGCGGCTGGCCCCGGAGGTTCGCGTGATCGGCGTGCAGCCGGTCGACGCCGACTGCATGGCGCGCTCGCTCAGGGCCGGCAGGCGCGTGCGGCTCGACCGCGTGGGTCTGTTCGCCGACGGCGTGGCGGTGAAGGAGGTCGGCGCGGAGACTTTCCGCATCTGCCGCGAGCTGGTCGATGAAGTGATGCGGGTCGACACCGACGAGATCTGCGCCGCGATCAAGGACGTGTTCGAGGACACGCGCTCGATCCTGGAGCCCGCCGGGGCGCTTTCGATCGCCGGCGCCAAGGCCTACGCCGAGCGGGAAAGAATCCGCGGCGCGAAGCTCGTCGCGGTGCTCTCCGGGGCGAACACCAATTTCGACCGGCTGCGCTTTGTCGCCGAGCGGGCCGAGGTGGGCGAACACCGGGAGGCGATTCTCGCGGTTACGATCCCCGAGCGCCCGGGCAGCTTCAAGAGGTTCTGCGCCATCCTCGGCTCGCGCAACATCACCGAGTTCAACTACCGCATCGCCGATCCGGAGGAGGCCCACGTGTTCGTCGGCGTGGAGGTCCAGGACCGCGCCGAGACCGCGCGCATGCTGAGGATGCTCGCGCGCCACGGCCTGAAGGCGCTCGACCTGTCGGACAACGAGATGGCCAAGCTCCATGTGCGCCACATGGTCGGGGGTCACGCGCCGCTGGTGCGCGGGGTCCCCGACGAGTTGCTCTATCGGTTCGAGTTTCCCGAGCGCCCCGGCGCGCTGATGCGCTTTCTCGACCACATGCGCACCGACTGGAACATCAGCCTGTTTCATTACCGCAACCACGGCGCCGACTGCGGCCGAGTCCTGGTGGGCATGCAGGTGCGGCGCCGGGAAATGCGCCAGTTTCGCCAGTTTCTCGCCACCCTCGGCTATCCCTGCAGCGACGAGAGCGGCAACCCCGCCTACCGGCTGTTTCTCGGCTGATTTCCGATTTCGGCCGCGTAGCACGGCGGCGAGCTGAACGCGATCGGCTCCTCGAGAAAGCGCAGGACCTCGCCCTCGCGCCGGTACAGGCCGCGCTCGGTGACCACGTAATCCATCGGAACGTCGTGCGCCTGGGGATGGATGGTTTCGACCCACAGCATCTCGTAGCCAACGCCGACCTTGCGCGCCGGCCGGTCCAGGGCCGCGAGCGTGCGGTCGAAATAGGCCCCGCCGTAGCCGAGCCGGTAGCCCCGGGTGTCGAATCCCACCAGCGGGATCAGGAAGGTATCCGGCTGCAGCAGTTCGGTGCCCACCGGGAACGGAATGCCCAACACGCCTTCTTGCATCTTTACCCCGGGATGCCATTCGCGAAATTCGAGCGGCGTCTTCGGCGCCACCACGACCGGCAGCGCGGTGAGCGCGCCTTGCCGGCGCAGCGACGCGAGCAGGTGCCGAGCGTCGTATTCGTTGCGGTAGGGCCAGCAAAAGCCGATCACCCCCTGCGCCAGGTCCGGGAACGCGCGTTGCAGGTGAATGTCGATGCGCCGGCGCAGGTCCTCCCTTTGGTCAGCGGCGAGCCGAGCGCGCCGCTCGATCAGGGTCTTGCGCAATTGGCTGCGCCAAGCGGCGAGCTGTGCGGAATTCACGCGGAAATAACTTGAATAATCGGGACAAACGCCTTATTCCACCGAGGAAATCGGCTGTGCTATCCTGTGTGCAGAAAATGCTCAGGGACACTATAACACCGATCAGGCGGGTGCTTACCGCCGTGCTCACGCTCCTTCCCCTGCTGGCGCTCGCGGCCAAGGGCCCGTCGCCGGAGGAGGCCGTGCGCGCCGCGCGCGATGCCTATCGCGCCGGCAACGCGGCGAAGCTCGCCAAAGCGGCCGCATCGCTCAACGGGCACGTGCTCGCCCCGTATGGCGAATACTGGCAGCTCAGTCCGAAACTGGACGGTGCACAGCCCGGGGATGTGCGCGCTTTCCTCGATCGCAATGCCGGCACGTTTCTCGCGGAACAGTTGCGCCGCGAATGGCTGCAGGTGCTGGGACGGAAGGAGCAGTGGGAACTGTTTCGTGAGGAGCTGCCCCTGCTCGCAAACGACGACGCGCCGGTTCGCTGCTACGCGCTGCTCGCGCGCTGGCGGCAGGGCGACGAGTCGGCCCTTGCCGAGCTGAAGCGGCTCTGGGATGCGCCGAGGGAGTTCCCGGAAGGCTGCGGGCGGCTTGCGCGCGAGGCGATCGCGGCCGGGCAAGTAAGCGAGGATCAGGTCTGGGAGCGCTTCCGGCTCCTTGCCGAATCGAGCGTGAGCGGCGCGGCGAGATTCCTGTTCCACGCCCTGCCGAGCGGCCGGGTGCCGGAGGCGCGGCAGCTCGAGCGGATTGCCGCGGCGCCCGCCGCCTATCTGGATCGCGCTGCCGAGCCGAAGGGTCGGGTGGCGCGGGAGCTCGCCATCCTTGCCCTGACGCGCCTGGCGAAGAGCGACCCGAAGCTGGCCGCCGGCTATTGGGGCAGCCGCCTGCGCATCCGTTTTTCGACCGGGGACCAGGCTTGGGTCTGGGCGCAGCTTGCCACGAACGCGGCCAAGCGCCATTTGCCCGAAGCGCTGGCATGGTTCCGCGAAGCGGAGAAGTCGGCGCTCAGCGACGAGCAGCTCGCCTGGCGCGCCCGCATTGCGCTCAGGCAGCAGAACTGGGCCGAGGTGCAGAAGGCTGTCGCAAACATGTCGCCGCTGGTTCGCAGCGATCCGACCTGGATCTACTGGGAGGGGCGATCAAACCAGGCGCTCGGGGTGATCGACGAAGCGTGGCTGCTGTTTGCGCGCATCGCGGGCGAGGCGAATTTCTATGGCCAACTCGCCGGCGAGGAGTTGGGCATCCTGACCAAGCTGCCGCCCAAAGCGGCCTCGCCCACGCCCGGCGAGGTTGCCGAAATCGCCAGGCACCCGGGGCTGGAACGCGCGCTCGCGCTTCATCGGGCCGGCCTGCGCGCGGAGGCCATTCGCGAGTGGAACTGGTCGATCCGCGGCATGGACGACCGATCGCTGCTGGCGGCAGCGGAGCTTGCGCGCCGCCACGAGGTCTGGGACCGCGCCATCAACACCGCGGACAAGACCGTGGCGCTGCACGATTTTTCGCTGCGCTATCTTGCGCCCTATCGCGAGATTCTCGCCGGGGAAGCGCGCTCGCGCAGCCTCGAGGAACCTTGGGTGCTCGGCCTGGTGCGCCAGGAAAGCCGGTTCATCGCCAACGCCAAGTCCTCGGCAGGGGCCTCGGGATTGATGCAGCTCATGCCGGCAACCGCGCGCTGGATCGCCGCCAAACTGGGCCTGAAGAATTATTCCTGGAGCCGCGTGACCGAAGTCGACGTGAACGCCAGGCTCGGCACGGCGTACCTCAAGCGCGTCCTCGACGATCTGGGCGGGCATCCCGTGCTGGCCGCGGCGGCCTACAACGCCGGTCCGGGACGGGCGCGAAAGTGGCGCGACGCGCAGCCCCTCGAAGGAGCGGTCTACGCCGAATCGATCCCATTCCCCGAGACGCGCGACTACGTGAAAAAGGTGATGACCAATACGCTCTATTACGCGGCGCTCGCCGGGGCACCCAAACGCACGCTGAAGGAGCGCCTCGGCATTGTCGCTGCGCGTCCGGCGGGCGAGCGAGTGGCCGCGCTGGCCGAAGAAGCGCGCCGCTAGGAGGAATTCGGCTCCCGGCGCTCGGGGCCGCCCGAACGCCCTTGCATCGGGCGCACGCTTGCGGTGAAATCTTCCCTCACTCAAATCTCGGTGAAATCATGAGCAACATCGTGGTGTTCGGCGGCACCGGCTTCATCGCTCATCACGTGATCGCGAGGCTCGTGCGCGAGGGCCATTCGGTGACGGTTCCGGCGCGCCGCGCCGCGCGCGCCAAGCACCTGTTGCTGCTGCCGACGGTCGAAGTGGTCGAGGTCGACATGCGCGAGGTGAACGCGCTGGCGCAGCTTGTGCGCGGCGCCGACGCAGTGATCAATTTGGTCGGGGTCCTGCAGAGCCGGAGCGGCGAGCCCTTCGGCCCGGATTTCGAGGAGGCGCACGTCGCACTGCCGCGCCGGATCGTGGAGGCCTGCCGGCGCGAGCGCGTGTCGCGCCTGCTGCACATGAGCGCGCTCAACGCGCGCACCGATGGACCGAGCCAGTATCTTCGCTCCAAGGGCGCCGGCGAAGCCTGGGTGCTGGCGGCGCAAAACGATCTCGCCGTGAGCGTGTTTCGGCCCTCGGTCGTGTTCGGACCCGAGGACCGCTTCCTGAACCTGTTTGCGGCCCTGTCGCGCTGGCTGCCGGTGATTTTTCTGGCGTGTCCGGAGGCGAAGTTTCAACCGGTCTATGTCGGCGACGTCGCCGAATGCTTGGCGCGCAGCCTCGCCGATCGCGACACTTTCGGAAGGGCCTACGACCTGTGCGGCCCGAAGGTCTACACGCTGCGCGAACTGGTGAAGTTCGCCGGCCGCGCGAGCGGCCATGTGCGGCCCGTGCTCGGGCTCAGCAAGGAGCTTTCCTACCTTCAGGCCTGGAGCATGGAATGCATGCCCGGCAAGCTGATGTCGCGCGACAACTATCGCTCGATG
Organism: Betaproteobacteria bacterium; assembly: GCA_016189945.1. GTDB lineage: Bacteria > Pseudomonadota > Gammaproteobacteria > Burkholderiales > SG8-39 > JACQTO01. Next base: position 8,691 of record JACPRN010000176.1, on the reverse strand, counting down.
TCGATCGACAGCGTCTGCCATTGCGATTTTCCGTTTGGAATCACGCCCACCGCGCTGGAGGCCGCAGCGCCGGTGTACCTGTCGGGCGGGGACTCGCGCTCGCGCTACAACCTGCTGCGCGGCTCGGCCGGGCGTTGAGCGTGGCCGCAGCAGTACGCGCCGAATGAAGATCTACTCAGTCGGCGGATGCGTTCGCGACGAACTGCTCGGCCTCCCGGTTGCGGACCGCGACTACGTCGTGGTGGGCGCTACGCCCGAGGAGATGGTCCGGCGCGGGTTTCGGCCCGTGGGCAAGGACTTCCCGGTATTTCTGCACCCGCAGACGCAGGAGCAATACGCGCTCGCGCGCACCGAGCGCAAGGTCGCGCGCGGCTACCGCGGCTTCACGGTATTCGCCGCGCCCGAGGTGACGCTGGAGCAGGACCTGGCTCGGCGCGACCTGACCATCAACGCCATCGCCAGGGACGCCGAAGGGCGTCTCATCGACCCGTACGGCGGGGAGGCCGACCTCAGGGCGGGCGTCCTGCGCCACGTGAGCCCCGCCTTTGCCGAAGACCCGGTGCGCATTCTGCGCGTGGGGCGCTTCGCGGCGCGGTTCTCCTTCCCGGTTGCCGCCGACACCATGGCGCTCATGCAGCGCATGGTGCGCGAGGGCGAGGCCGACGCCCTGGTGCCCGAGCGCGTGTGGCTGGAATTCTCGCGTGCTCTGATGGAGCGCTCGCCCGCTCGGCTGTTTGCCGTCCTCGCCGAAGTCGGACTGCTCGAAAAACTGGTACCGGAGCTCGGACTCGAGTTCAGCGCCGGCAATCCCGCCAACGACGCAGCGCGCGTCCTGATTGCCGCCCTTGGCCACGCGGCAAAGCAAGACCATGCGCTGCCGGAGCGCTTCGCGTTGCTCACGCGAAGCTTGCGCTTCGCCAAGGACGCTTCGGGACGGCTGCGCTCCCTTAGCGAGCGCTTGCGCGCGCCCAACGACTGCAGCGGCCTCGCCCGCGTCGCGCTCCGTCATGCCGAGGCCGGCAAACGCGGAGAGCGGCTGGGCGCGCCGGCGCTGCTTGCGCTGCTGGAAGGCTGCGATGCGTTGCGGCGGCCCGCGCGCCTGGATGCGCTGCTGCGCACCTGCGAGGCGGAGTTTTTTGGCGAGTGCGGCTGGGTGGAGGTCCCTTATCGGCCGCGTCTCGCGCTCGCGCGCGCGCTCGCCGCGGCGACCCGGGTCGACGCCGGCGCGATCGCCCGCGGCGTCGCCCGCTCGAACATCGCCGCTGCGGTCCGCGCCGCGAGGCTCGCCGCGATCGCGGCTGCGTGCGCAAGGCGGCGCGGTTGAAATCGATTGCGCGCCTGATCATCACCGCCGCCGAAGCTTCGCGCCAGTCCTTCGGCTGCGAAGCCGCGAGCGACTTCACCTGGTTCAGCCGCGCGTTTTTCGATCAAGCTCTGCGGCGCACGTTCTCGCTCACGCAAGCCTTTGAGGAAGCAAAGCGCTCGATCGCCGAGCGCGAGCGCACCCACGGCTACGAAGCATCGAACCCGCAGATCGCGCTCGGCGCGGCCATGCGGGCGAAGCTCGCCTCGATCCAGCAGCGGCTGGAATCGACTGTTCCAGCTTCAGCCATACGGACGGTGTGGTAAAGCCCTTTTAGGGAACCACCTCCGCTTTTTCCTGCCAAATCAGTCTGTGCGGGCAGGCGGCAATCAATCGCCGCGTCAGACGCTCGCTGAAGGCGAATCGCCGGGACCCGAGCCGGCGGACTGGACGCACGGTCAATGAGGAAAGCATCGCTCTACAGCAGTTCCAGCCGGTCGAGTGCGCATCGCGCATCCGCTGGCGCTGCGGCGTTGGACCGTGGGGGAGGAGCTTCCGGACATGCCGGCGACATGGCGCCCGCCGGGGCGGCGAAGGCGGGCCGGGGCGCTGGCTGGGGCAGTCTCCTGCGGCGCACCTGGCCGGTGCTCGCCGTGTGCGCGGGCGCCTTGGTCGCGGTGCTCCTCGCTCTTGCCTACGCGCGGGCGCATTTCCTGCCGCACCCATACACCCAGGAAGATATCGATCGCGCGGTGCTGCGCACGCTCGAGACCACGACATTGCCTTCTGCTGCAGCGAAGGCCTACGAAAAGGTCCGGCCTTCGGTAGTCCGCGTCCAGGGTCTGAGCGCCGGCCCCATCGGCGAAGACATCGAAGTGGGCACCGGCACCGGCCTGGTCATCGTCGACACGGGCACGATACTCACCAACCTGCATGTCGTCGCGAGCGCCGATTGGGTCAAAGTGGTATTCGCCGACGGCCTGGAATCCGAGGCCGCGGTGATCGGCCTCAGGCCCGAGCACGACCTTGCGGTGCTGAAGGCCAAGATCGTTCCCGACGATCTCTTCGCTGCGACCATGCGCTCGACTGCGGATCTCGCAGTGGGCGACCAGGTCGTCGCCGTGGGGTTTCCGTTCGGCATCGGTCCTTCGGCTTCCGCCGGAGTGGTTTCCGGCCTGAAGCGCGAGTTCCATTCGCAGGATGGCAAGCACCTCATGACCAACCTGATCCAGTTCGATGCGGCGGCCAACCCGGGCAACTCCGGCGGCCCGCTGGTGACCGCCGAGGGCGAGGTCGTGGGCATCGTGACCGCGATTTTGAACCCGTCGCATCAGCGCGTGTTCATCGGCATCGGATTCGCCGTGCCGATCGAAAACGCCGCCGCCGCGGTCGGCCTGCCGCCGTTCTAGGGCGATGCCAATTACAGGGTTTCGGAACCACGTGGGGGAGAATTCATGAAAGACGATGTCCGCTCCAAGTTGTCGCCGTTGACCGAGCGTCTCCTTTACGAGGTGAAAAAGGTCGTTGTCGGCCAGGATCATTTTCTCGAGCGCGTCCTCATCGCCACGCTGGCACAGGGCCACCTGCTGGTCGAAGGCGTCCCGGGGCTGGCCAAGACCCTGACGGTGAAGACGCTCGCCCGAACGATAAGCGGGACTTTTCGCAGAATCCAGTTCACGCCGGATCTGGTCCCCTCCGATCTTGTGGGAACGCGCATCTACAACCAAAGGACCGGCGAGTTCACCACCGTGCTCGGCCCGGTGTTCGCCAATCTGCTCCTTGCAGATGAAATCAATCGGGCCCCAGCCAAGGTGCAGAGTGCGCTGCTCGAGGTGATGCAGGAGTACCAGGTAACCATCGCCGGCGAGACGCACAAGGTCCCGACGCCGTTTCTGGTCATGGCGACGCAGAATCCCATCGAGACCGAGGGCACGTATCCGTTGCCTGAGGCGCAGGTGGACCGGTTCATGATGAAGGTGCTGGTCGGCTACCCGAGCGAGGAAGAGGAATTCGTCATCGTCGATCGGGTCACCGCCGCAGTTCAAGCAGGGGTGGCCGAAGTGGCGACTACCGAGCAGTTGCGCGAGCTGCAGCGCGAGTGCCGCTCGTGCTATGTCGAGCCCTCGCTCGTGCAGTACGCGGTGCGGCTCGCGAGCGCGACGCGCAACCCCGAGCGCTACGGGCTGGGCGAGATCGCGCGCTTCGTGTCTTTCGGCGTCAGCCCGCGCGCGCCGATCAACCTGATCGAAGGCGCGCGGGCGCTCGCGTTCCTGCGCGGACGCCTGTATGCGCTGCCCGAAGATGTGACCGATCTGGTGCACGATGTATTTCGCCATCGGCTGGTGCTGACCTACGAGGCGCTTGCCGAATCGATCACCGCCGATGAGCTGATCGATCGGGTTCTGCAACGCATCCCCGCCCCCGAAAGGCCGCTTGCAGCCCATGTCGAAGTCGCCGTCCAATCGTGAAGCGGCCGGCACTGCCGCCGGCGCTGCGAGCGCGGAACAGATCCTGCGCCGGCTGGAGTGGACGGTAATCCGCCGCCTCGACGGGGCGATTCACGGCAACTATCGGACCCTGTTTCGCGGTTTCGGGCTCGATTTGGCCGATCTGCGCGAATACCAGTATCACGACGACGTGCGGCATATCGACTGGAACGTGACCGCGCGCCTGGGTACCCCGTACGTCAGGGAATATCACGAAGATCGCGAGGTCACCGCGTGGTTCCTGCTCGATCTCTCCCCGTCGCTCGATTTCGGCTCGGGCGAGGTGCGCAAGCGCTCGGTTTCGGCCGAGTTCGTCGCCGTCCTGGCGCGGCTTCTGACCCGGCATGGAAACCGCGTCGGCGCCCTGTTCTACGGCGAGCGCGTCGATACGCTGATCCCCGCGCGCAGCGGCCGGCGCCATGTCCTGCATATCCTGCACCGGATGCGCGCCCGCCCCGAGCCTACCGAGTCGCGGGCGACGAACCTGGAAGATTTTCTGCGCAATGCGTTCCGCTTCATTCCGCGGCGGTCTCTGGTCTTTCTGGTCTCCGATTTCATCAGCGTGCCCGGTTGGACCGAGGCGCTCGCGCGCCTGGCGCAGCGCCATGAGGTCGTGGCGGTACGGCTCTACGATCCCCTGGAGATGGAATTGCCTGATCTTGGCCTTGTGCTCGTCCGCGATGCCGAGACCGGCGAGCCGTTGTTCGTCGACACGCACAGCCGAGGTTTCAGGAAACGCTTCGCGGCCGCGGCTTCGCGGCGCGAGACCGAGCTGCGCGCGGCGTTGCAGCGCGCCGGTGTTGATTGCCTGGAGTTGTGCACCGACACTCAGCTCCTCGATGCGATATTGCGCTTTGCCGATCTGCGCAAGCGGCGCAGCCTCTTGGCCTGCGGCGGCGGCGCGCCGCGGCACCTTGCGGCGGGTGCAACGGCATGAGTTTCGCCTGGCCGGAGATGCTTTGGCTGCTGCTCGCGGTGCCGCTGCTGGTTGCGCTCTACGTTTTCCTCCTGCGCCGAAAGAAAAAAGCGGCGCTCCGCTACGCGCGCTTGGACCTGGTCAAGGAGGCGATGGGCGCGGGCCAGAGGCTCCGGCGCCACGTGCCGCCGTTTCTGTTCCTGCTCGCGCTTGCCGCGCTGCTCACGGCAGTGTCGCGCCCGACCGCGCAGGTCAGGTTGCCGACCCAGCATGGGACCATCATTCTCGCCATGGATGTCTCGGGCAGCATGCGCGCCGCCGACGTTGAGCCCAATCGCCTGGTGGCCGCGCAGACGGCGGCGAAAGCCTTCGTCGCCGAGCAGCCGCGCAACGTGCGCATCGGCGTGGTGTCGTTCGCCGGCACGGCTTCGGTCGCGCAATACCCGACGCAGAATCGCGACGATGTCATTGCGGCGATCGACCGATTCCAGGTCCAGCGCGCCACCGCTATCGGCAGCGCGATCGTCGTGTCGCTCGCGACGCTGTTTCCGGATGAAGGCATCGACGTGAGCGAGCTGATCTACGGCCGCTGGACGCCGCGCGGGACGCCGCTCGACAAAGCGCCAAAGGCGGAGAAAAAGCAATTCAAGCCGGTCGCCCCGGGCTCCTACAGCGCCGGCGCCATCATCCTCTTAACCGACGGTCAGACCACGACCGGCCCGGACCCGCTGGAGACGGCCAAGATGGCCGCGGAGCGCGGCGTGCGCGTATTCACCGTCGGCATCGGCACGACCACCGGGGACACGATCGGATTCGGCGGCTGGTCGATGCGCGTGCGGCTCGATGAGGAAACGTTGAAGACTATCGCCAAGATGACCGACGCGGAATATTTCTATGCGGGCAGCGCAAGCGATCTGAAGAAGGTGTACCAGACGCTCACCTCGCGCCTGGTGCTGGAAAAGAAAGAGACCGAAATCACCGCGCTTTTCGCCGCTGCCGGCGCCGCGCTCGCGCTCGCCTCGGCGCTGCTGTCGGTGCTCTGGTTCAGCCGCATCCTGTAGCGCAATTCGGCGTCAACGCCCGCGCGCCAGGGGCGTTTATGGTGGACATGGAATCCCTGGAGAACCAGCATGCCCAAGAACACGCTCTTTGCTGCGTTGCTGCTGGCGCCGGCGCTCGCTCTGGCCGCGCAGGAAGGCGCGGGCGGCGCGGGTAGCGCCGCGAAACGACCCCGACTGGCCGAACAGTTCAAGCGCGCCGATGCCGATGGCAGCGGCACGCTCTCGCGCGCAGAGGCCGAGAAAGCCATGCCCCGGCTGGCGCAGGCATTCGATGCCATCGACGCCAACCGCGACGGCGAGCTTGCCCCCGATGAGATCCGCGCCTGGTTCAAGGCCAAGCGCGCCGAGCGCCGATCCCGCGGCGAAGGAATGCGGGGGCGATTCGACCAGCACTTTGCCGCGGCGGACGCCGACGGCGACGGCGCGCTCTCGCGCGCCGAAGCTGAAAAAGGCATGCCGCGGGTGGCGAAGAAATTCGAGCGCCTGGACGCCGATCACGACGGCAGGGTCACGCGCGAGGAAATCCGCGCCTACCTGCAGGCCAAGCGCGCCGCGCGCACGGGGTCAGGTCTTGCATTATCACACGGGGTCAGGTCTTGAATTTCACACAGTGCAATTCAAGACCTGACCCCGTTCGACGTTCGAATTCTGCGTGTGTAATACACTTCTTGTCTGCAACACACACTCCGAGGAGTTACTGTCATGGCTGAACTGAACCGCCTTTCCGCCTGCGAGGCGGCGCGCAAGATCGCCGCCGGGGAAATCACCAGCGAGCAGCTCGTGCGCGCGTGCCTGGCGCGGATCGCCGAGCGCGACGGCGAGGTCCAGGCGTGGCAATACGTCGATCCGGAGGCGGCGATCGCGCAGGCGCGCGCCCTCGATTCGGGAACTCCGCGCGGGCCGCTGCACGGCGTGCCCCTCGGCGTGAAGGACATCTTCGACACCTACGACATGCCCTCGGAGTACGGCTGCGCCATCTACAAGCGCCACCGTCCGAAGGCGGACGCGGCCACCGTCGCCAAGGCGCGCCACGGCGGCATGGTGATCCTGGGCAAGACGGTCACCACCGAGCTTGCCACCCACGTGCCCAGCCGAACGCGCAATCCGCATGACTTGGGACATACCCCGGGCGGGTCCTCGGCGGGCTCGGCCGCGGCAGTGGCCGATGCCATGGTGCCGCTTGCGATCGGCACGCAGACCGTGGGCTCGACCATCCGTCCGGCGAGTTTTTGCGGGGTGGTGGGCTACAAGCCGAGCTTCAACCTGCTCTCGCGCGCCGGCTGCAAGCTCGAAGGCGACAGCCTGGACACGGTGGGCGTCCTGGCGCGCACGGTCCCCGATGTCGCCCGCTACGCGGGAGCGCAGACGAACGACGAGCGGCTGGTGCGCCTCGAGCGCGCCGGCTCAGCGCCCAGAATCGGCATCTGCCCGACCTTCGACATCGAGCTGGCGCAAAGCGAAACCCTGCAGGTGCTCGAGCGCGCGCGGGGCGAGCTTGCCAAGGCCGGCGCGCGCGTCGCCGAGGTTGCGCTGCCCGAAGCGTTTCGCCCGCTGCGCGCGGCGCATTTCACCGTGTTCATGTTCGAGATGTGGCGCGCGTTTTCCGATGAGCTCTACCGCAACCCGCAGGCGATGGACCCGAGCCTGCGCGAGCGCTGCGAACAGGGCGGCCGCATCACCGGCGAAGCCTATCGGGCGGCGCTCGCCATCGGCTACACCTGCCGCGCCCTATTCGCCGACGCGATCGGCGATTGCGATGTGCTCGTCGCGCCCGCGGCTCCCGGGGAGGCGCCCAAAGGGCTCGCTTCGACGGGCGATACCGTGTTCAACCAGATCTGGTCGTTCCTGTGGACACCGGCGGTGACCGTTCCGGTGCACCGCGGACCGAACGGCCTGCCGGTCGGACTGCAGGTCTGCGGCCGAATCGGCGATGACCCGCGCACCCTCGCCGCCGCCTGGTGGGTGCATGAAACCATGGCGCGATGAGGATCAGAGCAGGCGCGCAAGCAGCGTCAGCGCAAGCGACAATACGAGCGTGGTCGTAAAGGGCAGGTAGTAGGTCCGTCCGCGATAGCGCACGCTCAGGTCGCCCGGCAGACGCCCGAGGCCGCGGCGCGCGAGCCAGGGCGAAATCGCCGTCAGCACGACAAGCGCCACTACCAGCGTCAGCAGCCACTTGAGCAATTTGCGATCCCCCGCGAAGTCCGTCCAGTCTACAATACGCGACCATGAACAACAGCAACGAATCCAGGGGGAGACGGTGACCGAACTCTGCGCCCGTGACCGGGCGAACGGCTGCCGGGAGGCGCCGGAGTGGGCCTAGGTCCACGGGCCGCGCGGCGCGAGCCGGCGCGGCTTGCAAGCCCGGATCACCTCGAGCTGCTTCACTGCGGGCCGGCAGCGAGCGCTTATCCGCCGCTCCTCTTCGTGCACGGCGCTTTTGCCGGCGCATGGTGCTGGAGCGAGCATTTCATGCCCTATTTCGCCCAGGCCGGATTCCGCTGCTACGCGGTGTCGCTGCGCGGCCACGGCGCCAGCCACGGCCGCGAAGGACTCGCCCTGCACAGCGTGGCGAACTATGCCGACGACCTCGAGGAGGTCATCGCGCATATCGGAGCCGCACCGGTCGTGATCGGGCATTCGATGGGCGGGTTCGTGGCGCAGAAGTATCTCGAGCGCGCCGCGCTGCCGGGCGCCGTGCTGCTCGCCTCGGTGCCGCCGCAGGGATTGCTCAATGCGTCGCTGAACCTCGCGCTGTTGAGGCCCAAGCTCTTTTCCGAGTTGAACGGCTTGATCTCCGAAGGCCGCGCTTCGCTCGAGGCCATGCGCGAGTCGCTGTTTGCCGGACCGGTGGCCCTTGACCGGCTCACCCTTTATTACCGTTTGATGCAACCGGAGTCCCCGCGCGCGATCTGGGACATGACC
>JACPRN010000171.1 GCA_016189945.1 Betaproteobacteria bacterium | reverse complement strand
CGATGAGCGAAGTGATGGCGGCGCTGGAGGGAGGCTCCGGCGCTAGCCGATGAAGTCCTTTTTCCCGATGTCCAGCCCGCAGTGGCGCAGGATGTCGTAGGCGGTCGTGGTGTGGAAAAAGAAATTCGGCAGCGCGTTGTGCAGCAGGTAGGCCTGTCCGGCGAGGGTCTGGCTGAACGAGCCGAACTTGAGCGTGATCTCGCGCGTCTCGGAGCCGTCGATCTGCGCCGGCTTGAAGGTGTTGATGTAGGCGAGGGTCTTGTCGATGCGCGCTTTCAGCTCGGCAATGCTCGCTTCGTTGTCCTCGTACGCCGGCGCTTCTACGCCCGCGAGCCGCGCGCAGGCGCGCTTGGCGTGGTCGGCGGAGAGCTGCACCTGGCGCGCCAGGTTGAGCATGTCCGGTGCCAGGCGATAGCCGAGCAGCACCGCCGGATCGACTTTCTTCGCCGCGGCGAAGGCCGCGCCCTTATCCAGGATTGCGGCGAGGTTGCCGAGGGTTTTGACGAACACGGGAACCGAGGCCTGGTACATGGATAGTGGCATTGCGTGACTCCTTTGTCGACGTTGGCGGCCTGCCTGCTTCGGAGCTTGTTGGCGCCGCAAGGGCGCTAATTCTAGATCAAGTTTCCCGATCGCAAATTTCCACGCCTAATCGGGCCGGGCGGTTTTCTCCGCAGGACTCGTTTGCGGCACATCGCCGGATCCGCATCATGCCGCGTGCATAGCATAGCAAAGGACCGGTAATATCCGGTCTTGGCGCCGATTCCTTTTTGGGGGGGAAATGATGAAATCCGGTTTTTTCAGCGTGATCGCGTTCATGCTCGCCGCGCTCGCGGGCGCGCTCGCCTCTGCGCCGGCGCAGGCGCAAGCCTGGCCCTCGCGCCCGGTGAAGTTCGTCGCTCCGTACACCCCGGGAGGGAGCACCGATAACCTGTCCCGGCTTCTGGCGCAGAAGCTCTCCGCGGTCTACAAGCAGAGCGTCATCGTGGAGAATCGTCCCGGGGCGGGCGGGGTCGTGGGCTCGGATTTTGTCGCCAAATCGGCTCCGGACGGTTACACGCTGCTCCTGTCGACGCTGGCCACGCAGGTGATCGCCCCCGCCATCCAGAAGACCCCCTACGACGGGCTGCGCGATTTCACGTACGTTGCCATGCTCGGCGGTCCGGCGACGACGCTCAGCGTCGGTCCGGGGCTTGCGGAGGTGAAAGACCTCAAGTCGTTCATCGCGCTCGCCAAATCGAAGCCGAACGCGATCGGCTATGGCACGCCGGGCAACGGCACCCACGGACATCTCGTCGGGGAGCTCTTGAAGCGGCTCACCGGCATCGAGATCTCGCATGTGCCCTACAAGGGCGGGATGCCCGCGGTCACCGACCTCGTTGCCGGTCACGTGCCTGCAGGCGTGCTCACGGTGGCGAGCGTCGGGCCGCACGTGCGCGCGGGCAAGCTGCGCACGCTGGCAAGCACCGCAGCGAAGCGCGTCGCCGATTTTCCCGAGGTGCCCACGTTCGCCGAACTGGGTTATCCCGAGCTGACTTCGATCACCTGGTTCGGCGTGGCAGCTCCTGCGGGTCTGCCCGCGGCAGTCGTGGAAAGCCTCAATCAGGAGATCCGCAAGGCGATGCAGGCCGCCGACGTGCGCGAAAGGCTCAGACCCGAAGGGTTCGAGTTCATCGATCTCGACGCCGCGCAGACACTCGAATACGTGCGCGCGGAAACGCGCCGCTGGCAGCCGATCGCGAAAGCTTCCTCGGCGCGCAACGACTGACGATCTGAATCTTTGCGAGGACAGGAAATGAACAGGGATAACGCCGCTGCGGCGAGCGACGATATGAATTTTGCGCTGCCCGAAGACCTGCGCATGTTGAAGGAGGTGCTGCGCAAGTTCGTCGACCGCGAACTGATTCCCATCGAGCTTCGCGCCTGCGACGGGCACAAGCTGCGCCCAGAGGTGCGCGCCCACCTCGAAGCAAAGGCCAAGGAACTCGGCCTGTGGAACTACGATATTCCGCGCGAGTACGGCGGCCTGGGCTACAGGCAGCTCGCCAGGGCGCTCGTGTGGGCCGAGCTGAGCCGCTCGGTGGCGCTGCCGACCCGCAACGTGAACATCTTCGGCCCCATCGTCAGCCCGATGCTGTACCGGCTCGATGACCGGCAGAAGGAGCGCTACCTTCTGCCGACGCTGCGCGGCGAAATCAAGTGGTGTTTTGCCCAGACCGAGCCGGACGCGGGCAGCGATCCGAGCAGCATGAGGACCACCGCGGTGCGCCGCGGCGACGCGTACATCATCAGCGGGGCCAAGCGCTTCATCACCGATGCGGGCGATTCCGATTACGCGCAGGTCATCGCCGCCACCGACCGCTCCAAGGGCTCGCACGGCGGCATCTCGGCGTTCATCGTCGACATGAAATCGCCGGGGGTGAAGCTCCTTCGCCAGCAGAAGCTGGTCATCGAGGACCGGCCCTGGGAAATCGCCTTCGACAACGTCGAGGTGCCGGCGGAGAACCGCGTCGGAAAGGAGGGTGAGGGCTTCAAGGACGCGCAGGACGTGATCGCGGTGCAGCGCCTGCGCCACGGGGCGCGCGCGATCGGGGTCATGGAGCGCTGCCTCGAACTCGGCGCGAGCTACGCCAAGCAGCGCGTCACCTTCGGCCGGCCGCTGGCGGACCGGCAGGCGGTGCAATGGATGCTTGCCGACACCTACCTCGAGCTGCACCAGCTTCGGCTCATGGTATATCAGGCGGCCTGGAAGCACGAGCGCGGGGAGGACATCCGCGTCGAAGCCTACATGGTGAAGAATTTCGGCGATGAAAAGTCGTTCCTCGCCGCCGACCGCTGCATGCAGATCCACGGCGGGATCGGCATGGCCGATGAGCTGCCGATCGAGAAATTCTGGCGCAATCAGCGCAGCATGAGGATCACCGAGGGCGCAACCGAGGTCTTGAAGAGCGCGATTGCGCGCCAAGTGCTGAACGAGTTCGGCTGACGGCCATGTGGGAACCGGCGCAACATCAGGATCAATTGACGGGCGTACGTGGTATCGTTACGCCGTATCAACGTCATCCACGGGGGAGGAGGTAAGCCGATGACGATCCGTTTGCGCGCGCTGCTGGTCGCGGTTCTTTCGTTGTCGCTCGCCCTGCCTGCGCTCGCACAAGGCTGGCCGTCGCGTCCGATCAGGATCCTGGTGCCGTTCGCGCCCGGGGGCAGCTCGGACCTTGCCGCGCGGCTGATAGGGCAGCGCCTGCAGGAGGCGCTCGGCCAGCCGGCGATCGTCGAGAACCGCCCCGGAGCGGGCGGCATTCTCGCCACCGACGCGGTGGCCAAGGCGGCGCCCAACGGCTACACGGTGCTGCTCGCGGTCGCCGGGCCGTATATTACCGCGCCGCTGCTGCAGAACACGCCCTACGATCCGCTGCGCGACTTTGCCCCGATCTCGACCCTGAACGGGAACCCGCAGGTGCTGGTCGTGCATCCGAGCGTGCCGGTGAGCAATGCGCGCGAGCTGATCACCATGGCCAAGGCGCAGCCGGGCAAGTTGAACTTCTCCACCTCGGGTCCCGGTGCGCTCACCGAAGTGTCGGCGATCATTTTCAATCACATGGCAGGGGTGCAGATGACGCTCGTTCCCTACAAGGGCGGCACGAGCGCCGTCACCGCTCTTCTCGCAGGGGAGGCCCAGGTGCATTTCACCAACCCCTCCGAAGCGATTCCGCAGACGCGGGCGGGCAAGCTGCGCGCCATTGCGGTCACCGGCGCCAAGCGTTTCGCTCCCATGCCGACGGTGCCGACGCTCGCCGAATCCGGCCTGCCCGGATTCGTGGTCGAAACCTGGAACGGCCTGGTCGCCCCGGCGGGTACGCCGCCGGAGATCGTCAACCGCCTGTCATCGATCATCCAGGAGCTGACTCGGGATCCCGCGGTGCGCCAGAGGATGGCCGACACGGGCATGAGCGCGATGGGAGAGTCGCCCGAGGAGTTCCGCGCCTTCATCCAGGCGCAGTTGACGCTGTGGTCGAAATTTTTCCGCGACTACGGCATCAAGGCCCCCGGCCGGTAGCGCGGCGCGCAACGAGCGGCGAAAAATACGGCACGGCCCCTCGGGGCGCAGGGGCCGTCAATCGCTCTCAAGCGGCGAGCAGCTCGCGCAGCACGTACGGCATGATGCCGCCGTGCCGGAAGTAATCGACTTCGATCGGCGTGTCGATGCGCAGCAGCAGCGGCACCTCGCGGCGCGATCCGTCTTTCCCGCGGATGACGAGCGTCACGTCCTGCTGCGGCCTGATGTCGTTTTCGATGCCGAAAAGGTCGAATTCCTCGTCGCCTGCGATG
>JACPRN010000016.1 GCA_016189945.1 Betaproteobacteria bacterium | reverse complement strand
TGCAGCCGCCTTGGCGACCGCGTCATAACAAATGGTTCCGCCTGCGCCCGGCCGGTTCTCGACCACAACCGTCTGCGGGAGTATTTCGCCGAGCTTGGTCGCCAGAGCGCGGGCCAGCAGGTCGGTCGGGCCGCCGGGCGAGGCCGGAATGATCAATCGGATGGGACGCGCCGGATAGGCCTGGGCGAGCGTCTCCATCGATACGGCAGCCAGGCAAAACCCGCTCACGATTGCGGCGGTCAGCCAGCGGAACCTTGAACGCATCATGACCTCTCCTCCTTGTTGTGTATGAACAGAACGGTCCGGTGCAAAAAGCCGATTGATCATCGCCTTCGACGCGCGGTGTGTCAATGACTTCGCGACACAGATTCCAACAGACCTGTTGACGCCCGGCGCGGGCTTCGGTTAAATGAAAATTCGACGACTGGGGAGGAGACAATCGTGGTCACCATGGCATCGAAGCTCAGTTTCGGCACCGGAATCGCGGATTGGCAGGAACGCATCAATGTCGAGCGCATGAGAGCGGAGCGGGCCGACAAGATGCGCCGGGTGCTGAAGAAACACGGGGTGGCCGCCATCGTTGCGGCGCGTCCGGACAACACCCGCTACCTGAGCGGCCTCAGAGGCTCGGAATTCGTGTCGCAGCTCTGGTACGTGCTCTTCTTCGCCGAGGACGACCCGGTGGTCTTCCAGCATGCCGGCTGGTACCACAACTATCCTGAAAACGCTCCCTGGATCAAGCACTGGCGGCTGGCGCGCAATTGGGTGAACGAGGGGTGCGGGCCGGAGGCCACCGAAGAGGAAGCAAAGCTTTTCGCCGACGGAATTTACCGTGAACTGGGGGAACGCAAGCTCACGCGGGAAGCACTCGCCGTGGTCGGCTTCGACGGTACGGCCACGGAAGCGCTCATCGCCAGGGGCCTCAAAGTGGCCAAGGGCTGGCCGCTGATGCTGGAGGCAACCAAGACCAAGACCGTCGATGAAATCAACTGCCTCAAGATGGCCTATGCCGTGAGCGATGCCGCCTGGATGAAGACCTGGGAGCTCTTGAAGCCCGGCGTGACCGAAACCTCCGTGGTAAAACAGGCGCTGCTCGCGGCGCAGGAAGCAGGAGCCGATGCGGTGCGAGCCGGCAACACCCGCAGCGGTCCCAACAGTTTCGAGCGGGGCATCAGCAATTCGGGCCGCATCCTCCAGCATGGCGATCTCGTCTATTCGGCGTACTGCGGCATCGGCTACCTGGGCTACCTTTGCTGCTACTACCGCACCTTCTCCGTCGGCGCCAAGCCCGACCGGAAAGTGCTGGGCTGGTACACGGAGCTTGTCGATCGCATGAATGCGGTCATCGATGCCATCAAGCCCGGCGCGACGACGGCCGACGCGGCAAAGCACTTCCCGCCGGCAAGCAAGTGGGGGTACAAGGACGAGGCCGAAGTGCTCTCGATGGAAATCGGCCACGGCATCGGCCTGTACCATTACGGCTATCCGATCATCAACCGCCAGTGGTCGCTCAAGCATCCTCAGGTATTCGAAGAAGGAATGACGATCGCCATCGAGTCGCGGGAGGGAGAACCGGGGCGCGGCGTGCGCCTCGAAGACGGCGTGGTCGTCACCAAGAACGGCGCAGAGCTGATCGATCATTGGCCCCGGGACGAGATTCTCGTGGCGCCGCGTGTCTAGCGGACAGGGGACTGCAGGCAGCGCGTCCTTCGGTCCGGCAGCACCATGAAATCTCGGTCGTGACGACCGAATTTTCATGCTACGAAACGTTGGGGCTAGAGTAACTTTTCACTAGCGCTTCGCTTCCAGCTCTTCCCAGCGCGCGAGCAAGCGCATCAGCTCGTCTTCGATGGCTGCGATTCGCTGCTGCAGTTGCCCCACCCGCCCGGGTTGTTCGCGATAGAGCTTGGAATCGGCGAGCGTTGCCGCGATATCGCCTTGCTCCTTTTCCAGGACGCCGATCTTCGCCGGCAATTCGGCCAGCTCGCGGTTTTCCTTGTAGCTGAGCTTGGTCTTGACGCGAGTCCTTTTTGCCCGGACCTCGGGCCTTGGCTCGGCGCGGGGGGAGCCGGTCGCGGCGCCGCCTGTCGAGACCGATTTCACGCGTTGCCAGTCGCTGTAGCCACCCGCATATTCTTTCCACCTGCCATCGCCTTCGCTCGCGATCGTCTGGGTCACGACGTTGTCGAGAAATTCGCGGTCGTGGCTGACCAGAAAGAGCGTCCCGGAATACTCCTGCAGCAGTTCCTCGAGCAATTCGAGCGTTTCGATGTCCAGATCGTTGGTCGGCTCATCGAGCACCAGCACGTTGGCCGGCCGGCTGAAAAGCCGCGCCAGCAACAACCGGTTGCGTTCCCCGCCCGAGAGGGACTTGACCGGAGCTTGGGCGCGCTCGGGCGGAAACAGAAAATCGCCGAGATAGCCGATCACGTGCTTGCGAACGCCGTCGATTTCGACGAACTCGGCGCCCGCATTGATGGTGTCGGCAAGCGTCGCCTCCTCGTCCAGCGCGGCGCGAAACTGGTCGAAATAGGCAAAGCCGATCCGCGCGCCCCGGCGCACTTGGCCGCTGTCGGGGGCGATCTCGCCGAGAATCAGTTTCAGCAGCGTCGTCTTGCCGCTGCCGTTCGGCCCGATCAGCCCGACCTTGTCGCCGCGCAGAATGCGGCAGGAATAGCCTCTGACGACGCGAATTTCGCCGCCTCCGGGTTCGCCATAGCTCTTGCTCGCGTCCTCGATCTCCACCACGAGCCTCCCCGAGCGCTCGCCTTCGGCCAATCCCAAGTGCACCTTGCCGATGCGATCGCGCCGCGCGGCGCGCGCGAGCCGCAGCGCTTCCAGCCGGCGCACCCTGCCTTCGTTGCGGGTGCGGCGCGCTTCGATTCCTCTTCTGATCCAGACTTCCTCCTGAGCGAGAAACTTGTCGAACCTGCGCTGCTGCGCAGCCTCGATCGCCAGCTCTTCGATTTTCTTCCGCTGATAGGCGCTGAAGTTTCCCGCGTAGCTCGTGAGGCGGCCGCGGTCCAGTTCGATCACCTCCAGCGCGACGTTATCGAGAAAGCGCCGGTCGTGGGTGACGAACAGCACGCTGCCTCGAAACGCGAGCAGCATTTCCTCCAGCCATTCGATCGCGGCGAAATCCAGATGATTGGTCGGCTCATCCAGGAGCAGCAGATCAGGCTCCGCCACCCATGCGCGGGCGAGGGCGACGCGCTTCTTCAGCCCGCCCGAGAGCTCCGATAGGGGCCGGTCGGGATCGAGCTGCAGGCGCGACAGGGTCGCTTCGACTCTATGCTCCAGCGCCCAGCCTTCGCTTGCATCGAGGGCCTCCTGCAGCCGATGCAGATGCTCGAGCAGGCGCTCCTCGTCGTGCGCCCGGGAAAGCGCCTGCGCAGCCTCGTGATAATCGGTGATGAGCCGCGTCTGTTCTCCCAGGCCTTCGGCCACCGCTTCGAATACGCTCTGCCCCTCCCCGAACCCGGGCTCCTGGGCGACGTGCGCGAGCTTCAGATCCGGCGCACGCCAGACCTCGCCCGAATCGGCAAGCGCTGCGCCGGCGATGATCTGGAGCAGACTCGACTTGCCGCTGCCGTTGCGCCCGATCAGGCCGATGCGCCGAGCCGGTTCGATGACCCAATCGACGCGCTCGAGCAGCGGCACGTGGCCGTAGGCCAGAGATACCTGTGAGAGTCGGATGAGCGGCATCGGCGCGAAATTGGGGTCAGAGTAAGTTTTCGCCCGGCGATTCCGGTATTGCGGAATTGCAATTGACGAAAAGTTGCTCTGACCCAGATTTCTCCTACGCCTTTTTCAGCTTGTGGCGCAGATATTCGAACGTGAGCGGCGCCAGCGACAGGGCGATGATGGCGGCGATGGCGAGGGTGAGGTTCTGCTTCACGAACGGCAGATTGCCGAAGAAGACCCCCAGATACACCAGTCCGAACACCCACAGCACGGCCCCGCCGATCGAAAAAGCGAGGTAGCGCAGGTAGGTCATCCTGCCGATGCCGGCGACGAAAGGCGCATAGGTGCGCACCAGCGGCAGCCAGCGCGCGATGATCACCGTCTTGCCGCCGTGGCGCGTGTAGAAGGCATGCGTGCGATCGAGCGCGCGGCGGTTGAAAAAACGCGAATCCTCCCACCGGAATACGCGCGGTCCGAGATAGCGGCCGATCCAGTAATTCGCGTTGTCGCCCGCCACCGCCGCGCTCACCAACGCAAGCGCCAGGACATGCGCGTCCATCGAGGCCGCGGCCCACACCGCGCCGGCGACGAAGAGCAGCGAGTCCCCGGGAAGGAACGGCGTCACGACCAGCCCGGTTTCGCAGAAGATGATGACGAACAGCAGCAGGTACACCCAATTGCCGTACTGCTGCAAGAGCGAAGCCAGATGCTTGTCGAGATGGACCACGAGGTCCCAGAGGAAGGGCACGATTTCCACCGCCGCATTTTAACCTGCCCGGAGGTCTATATAATCGCCGCTTTGGAACGAAATCGATGCGGCCGGGTTCAGCACCCGATTCGCCTCTTGCCCATGGCCTCGATCCGAATCCTCTCCGATGCGCTCATCAGCCAGATCGCCGCCGGCGAGGTGGTCGAGCGCCCGGCCTCGGTGCTGAAGGAGCTGATAGAGAACAGCCTGGACGCGGGCGCGGGCGAAATCACGGTCATCCTTGCCGCAGGCGGCGTGAAGCGGATCCAGGTCACCGACACCGGCTGCGGAATCGGCAAGGAAGATCTCGCGCTCGCCCTGGCGCGCCACGCCACGAGCAAAATCGCCAGCCTCGATGACCTGGAGCAGGTGCGAACCCTCGGGTTTCGCGGCGAAGCGCTGGCGAGCATCTGCTCGGTCGCGCGCGTGGCTATCACCAGCAGAACGCCGGAAGCGAAGCACGCCTTTTGCATTCGCGCCGAAGGCGGCAGTCCCGGCGCGGTCGAACCCGCGGCGCATTCTCCGGGGACCACCGTGCAGGTCGACGATCTGTATTTCAACACCCCGGCGCGGCGCAAGTTCCTGAAGACCGAGGCGACCGAATTCGCGCACTGCGAGGAGGCGTTCCGGCGCGTCGCGCTCTCGCAACCTGCCGTCTCCATGAGACTGCGCCACAACGCGCGTGAAGTGGCGCATTACCCCGCCTCGGACGCGCCGCGGCGGACCGAGGCGATCCTCGGCGCCGAATTCATGGCGGCCGCGCGACCGATCATGGAACAGGCCGCGGGCCTTGCGCTTTCGGGTTTTGCCGCTTCGCCCGTCTACACGCGTGGCTCGCGCGATGCGCAGGTCCTGTTCGTCAACGGACGCTTCGTTCGCGACGCGGTGCTCGCGCACGCGCTGCGCGAGGCCTATCAGGACGTGCTGCACGGCGAGCGCCACCCGGCCTTCGCGCTGTTTCTGGAGATCGATCCGGCTGCGGTCGACGTCAACGTTCACCCGGCGAAGACCGAGGTGCGGTTCCGCGATTCGCGCGCGGTGCACCAGTTCGTTTTCCACGCGGTGTCGAAAGCGCTGGCACCGAGCGCCGCAGCCGCGCCCGCGGCCCGCGTTTCTTACGCGGCGCCGGCGATGGCGGGTCGTTCAAGTGGTCCCACCCAAGGCTCGCTCGGTATCGCCCAGCCCGCAGCAAGCTATGGCGCGATGTTCGCCGCCGCGAGGAGCGCGGAACGCGCGGCAACGGAAACGCGAGCGGCGGCTCGGCCGCAGGCGCCTGGCGGCAGCCCGCCCGAAAGCGACGCTGCCGCAGCGCCGCTCGGCTACGCGCTCGCCCAGCTCCACGGCGTCTACATCCTGGCGCAAAACGCGGCGGGGCTCGTGCTCCTCGACATGCACGCGGCGCACGAGCGCATCGTCTACGAGAAGCTCAAGGCGGCGCTCGATGCGCGCGCCATGGCGACGCAG
>JACPRN010000166.1 GCA_016189945.1 Betaproteobacteria bacterium | reverse complement strand
GACCGGGCGCAACCTCCTGGGGGTGAAGGGCGCGGGCGAAGCGGGCGCAGTGGGCGCGCTGCCGGCGGTGATGAACGCGATCATGGACGCGCTCGCGCCGGCGGGCGTCACGGCGCTGGACATGCCCGCGACGCCGGACCGGGTCTGGCGCGCGATACGCGAGGCGCGCAAGTAAAGCTGCCGCCTCAATCCGCCTTCAGCCTGTGCACCACCCAGGGCAGGGTCACGGTCCGGAAGATCTGGATATCGGACAGCTCGC
Organism: Betaproteobacteria bacterium; assembly: GCA_016189945.1. GTDB lineage: Bacteria > Pseudomonadota > Gammaproteobacteria > Burkholderiales > SG8-39 > JACQTO01. The sequence goes on along the minus strand of JACPRN010000166.1, from coordinate 11,037 downwards.
GCGTGCGTCCCATGTGCCCGCCTTCGGGGTTGATCCAGATCTCTTTCGGCGATCCCGAGCGCGTGAGCAGGAGCAGATCTTCCGCCGGTACCTGCGTGTCCTTCAGGCCGTTGATCACATACATCCGCGTCGATGGCTGCTTCACCAGGCCTGAGGTCACGAGCGACATCTTCGGCCCGTAGGCGAGGAAATCATCGAGTGAGGAGACGCCGTAGATCGCCGAGCGTGCCTCGAACAGCTCGAACAGGTACTCGCGCGTTCCCACCGCGACGCGCTGCCACTGCGGCTGAAAGTACTCGTGTATGGGGCCGCCTTGCACCACGACGCCCCTCAGGCGCGAGCGTTCGCTGTAGGCGAGCCGCGCCGCCCAGTGCCCGCCCCAGGACGCGCCGTAGACCACGACGCGCTTCGCATCGAGCTCCGGGCGCGTCGCGATGGTGTCGAGCACGCGCGAGAATTCGCGCTCGGCGCCCGGCACGACGACGCGGAAAGTCGATTGCCCGGTGCCCGGCATGTCGAAGGCAAAATACGCCACCCCTTGTGCGAGGTAGGCGTCGTTGCGGAAGGCGGCGTCTTCCTTTCTCCCGTCCAGGCCGCCGATCGAAACCAGCACCGGCGCCGGGCGCACGCCCTTCGGCACGCGCAGGTAGCCGACGACCTCCTTGCCCTCGAACGGGATGCGGACGATTTCGATCGGCGGATCGAGCAGCCTCGCGTAGGCCGCGAACGCTTCGAGCGCCTTGGCGTAGGCCTTCACCTTGCCGGGGGAATTTTCGAGCGGAAAGCGCGCGAACATGTAGTAGTCGACCGCGGAGTGATAGCGCTTGATCGCAGCCGCGCGATCGCCGCTTTCCGCGGCCTTGGCCGCGGCCGCGTGGCGATCGCCGATTGCGCTCCAGGCCGCCGCCCACTCGTCCCGATCGAGCGTCTTCAGCTTCGAGAGCGCTTCGCGCACTTCGGCCGGGTCGAGGGCCGCGACCGGATAGGCCCTGCGATCGGCGCGCGCCTGCACCTCGGCCTTCAGCTCTTCCAGCGTGCGCGGCTTGGCGATCTGCGCCGCCGCGTCGAACGCGGAGGCGAGCGAGAAAAGGAACACGGCGCTCAACAGCAGTCCTATCGGGGATCGGTCTTTCATTGCGTATGCCTCCCAGGGTGAGATGCCCTCATTCAGTCCACTTTGATGTTACCCGCCTTGATGATAGGCGCCAAAATGCGAATTTCGTTCTGAATGAAAGCGACGAAATCCTTCGCGCCCAGCGGTATCGGCGTCATTCCGATTCCCGCCAAGCCCGTTTGCATGTCGCTGGAGGCGATGCCGGACAGTATCTCGGCCTGGAGGCGCTCGATCACGGCTTGCGGCGTCCTTGCCGGCGCCGAGACGCCAAACCAGAGGGCTCCTTCGACACCGGGTACGATTTCGTTCATCGTGGGGACATCGGGAACCGCTGGCACCCGCTTTTCCGTGGCAGTGGCCAACATGCGCAGCTTGCCGCTGCGCACGAATTCCACCGCCGAGGAGTCGGCGATGAACGTGGCATCGATATGGCCGCCCAGCAGGTCGCTCACCGCCACCGTGGCGCCCTTGTACGCCACGTGCAGTATGTTTATTCCGCCTTTCTGCTTGAGCAGCTCGCCGATGAGATTGCCCAATGACCCGACTCCGGAGGATCCGTAGCTCAAGGAGCCGGGTTTGGCTTTCGCGATCGCTACGAATTCGCGGAAGGTCTTGGCCGGATGATTGCTCCTCACCATGAAATAGAAGGGAAAATTGCCGATCAGCGCGATATGGGCGAAGTCCTTCAGCGGATCGTAGGGCGACTGGCTCCGTAGCATCGGGCCGACGGAAATCGACGCATTGGTGCTGACGAGCAGCGTATGGCCGTCCGGGGCGGATTTGGCGACGAAATCGGCGCCCAGCATGGTGCCGGCGCCGGTCTTGTTCTCCACCACCACGGGCTGCTTCAATGTTTCGCCCAGACGCTGCGCCAGCAGGCGCGCCGTCCGGTCGGGGGGACCGCCGGCCGAGCTGGTCACGATCAGCTTGACCGGATGCGTCGGATAGCTTTGCGCCAAGGCGCTTGCGCACAGCAACGCGAGCACGCAAAACGCCAGCCAGGATTCTGCCAACACGGTGCGTTTTCCGAGCATGATTCCTCCTTTTCGATTCGCCGCGGGGTGAAGCGGACCCCTCCATCATCGCACGACGGCATCGGGTTTCGGCCATTGCGCCCGCTTCACTTGCGGCTTCGCTGCGACTGGTACAGGTTGGCGACAAGCGCCAGAGTGCGCTAGGGCGTCCTATACACCGCATAACGCGGCTTGTCACGCCCGGCGGCGCTCCGCGCGGCGCTCGGCATGATCGTTCCCTCGATCGGGCGCCAGATGGACATTCTCGATGCGGAACTTGCCGGGGTTATCCGCTACACGCAGTATCAATTCATGGTGTTCGGCTACAGCCGCATCCCGATCATCCAGTGGCTGGGATGATCCGGCCCCCGTCGTTCAGCAGCGCGTGCAATCGCATTGGCGTGACCGGCAGCCGCGTCACGGCGCCGGGCCTTTCCAACGCGTCGTCGATGGCAGCCGCGATGGCCGCGCCTGCCCCGGTCAGCCCCGCTTCCCCCACGCCCTTGATGCCCAGCGGATTATGCAGGCTGGGCGCGTCCTCCGTGATGAGCGTCTGGACCGGCGGCACTTCAGCAAGTGTCGGGATCAGGTAATCGGCGAAGGTGGTGGCTTGCGGCTGACCGGCCTCGTCGTAGACAAATTCCTCGTACAGCGCCCCGCCGAGGCCCTGCGCAGCGCCGCCGACCAACTGACCTTCGACCAGCATGGGGTTGACCGCCCGGCCGATGTCGTAGGCGATCGCGAAGCGCTCGACATGCACGCCGCAGGTCCCGGTGTCGACCCGCACCACTGCCGCGTGGATGCCATACGGATAGGTCATGTGGTCGGAACGGAACCGGCCTTCGGCCGCAAGGGGCGCGCCCCCGGCAAGGGACCGCGCCGCGACGTCGGCGAGCGACACCGACGCGCCGTTCGGACCGTGCACGACAGCCTGCGAGAGCCTCAGCTTGTCTGGCGCCACAGCGAGCGCCGCCGCAGCGGTTTCGATGGCCTTGCTGCGCAGCGCCTCGGCAGCGGCGTGCACCGCGCACCCCGTCATGACCGTCACACGCGACGCGAACGCGCCGAGCCCGGCGTCAATTCGATCGGTCTGGCCGTGAACGACGTTTATCCGTTCGATCGGTACGCCCAATACGTCTGATGCGATCTGCGCCATGGCTGTCTCGACGCCCTGGCCGCCCGAGGCCGCCCCCGTGACGATCTCGACCGACCCGTCGGGCCTGGCCTCGATAAGCGCCCGGTCGGCCGGGCCTCGGCCGGTCTTCTCGACGAAGCACGCGAGCCCGAACCCCACGCGCTCGCCCGCCGCCTTGCGCCGGCTGAGGTCGGCGCGCAGCGCCGGATACTCGATGGAAGCGAGCAGGCGCTCAAGCAGGCCCGCGTAGTCGCCGGAGTCGTACTCGATGCTCACTCCCAGCGAGATGATGCCACGGCCGAATGGCATGCGCGATTTCGGAATCAGGTTGCGTCGGCGCACCTCGATGCCATCCAGACCGGTCCGTGCGGCGATCGCGTCCATCAGCCTCTCGCGCGCGAAGGTGCTCTCGTAGCGACCTGGCGAGCGATAAGTGCCCGCCGGAGTCTTGTTGGTCAGGCGCACGTGTGCGACCGCGCGGTAGGCCGGCACGAGGTACGGCCCGGGGAGCATGGCGCAGGCCATGTCCGGCGCCGTCAGCCCCGGCGTGCGCGCGTAGGCGCCCTGGTCGGAGAAGATGACGGCATCCAGACCGAGCAACATCCCGTCCGCACCGACCGCCGCGCGAAGGCGAAACCGCTGGTCGCGCGAATGATTGGCCGCGACCAGATGTTCATGGCGATCCTCCGTCCACTTCACCGGGCGCTTGAGCCGCCATGCGCACAGGCACACGAGCACGTCCTCGGGATAGACGTCCCCGCGGATGCCGAAGCCGCCGCCCACGTGGCCCTCGTGAAACCGCACCATCTCCAGCGGCAGGTCCATCATCCCGGCGATGGCCTTGCAGTTGAAGTGTGGCGCCTTGGCGGCCCCCTCGACGACAAGCGTGCCGCTCGCCGGATCGACGCGAGCGAATACGCCGCGGGTCTCCAGCGGAGTCCCCGTATGCCGTCCCACCGCAAGATCGAGTTCGATGACCGCATGGGCCCCTGAGAATGCGGCGTCGATATCACCGCAGGCCTTGCGCAGCACGGCCGCTTCGGCGCGCGTGCCGGGCATGAACTCCGGCGGTTCCATGGTCGGGTCAAGATAGGGGGCGAGCTCATCGATATCCACCTCCACCAGCTCGGCGGCATCCTCGGCGGCATAAGCGTCGTCGGCAAACACCGCCGCGACGGGTTCGCCGACATAGCGGACGTAGTTGTGCGCGAGCACCGACTGGCGGAAGGGTTCCAATTCGCGATTCGGGACGCGGAAATCGATCGGCGGCAGCTCCTTGACGTCCTCCCAGGTCCATATTGCGGCGACCCCGGGGACCGCGCGCGCGGCGCGCAGGTTGACGCCCCGCAGCCGTCCGAATGCCACTGGGGATCGCACCATGCGCATGTGCAACTGACCCGGCGCGTTGTTGTCCGCGGCATAGCGCCCGCGGCCGGTGACCAGCGGCCGATCCTCGATCCGCCTGAGCGGCTGACCGATCGCGCCCATCTATGCGCCTCGCATTTCCCTGGCCGCGGCGCGCACCGCCTTGAGAATATTCTGATAGCCGGTGCAGCGGCACAGATTGGACGAGAGCACGTGGCGCAGATCCTCGTCGCTGATGTCAGGTTCCGCTTCCAGCGCGCCCAGGGCGAGCATCAGAAAACCCGGGGTGCAGAATCCGCACTGGAGACCGTGGTGCGCCCAGAAGGCCTCCTGCAGCGGATGCAGCTTGTCGCCGGTCGCCAGTCCCTCGACCGTGCGGATCGACTTGCCCCGCGCCTGCACCGCAAACATCAGGCAGGCGCGTACCGGCTGGCCGTCGACCAGCACCGTGCAGGTACCGCACACGCCGTGCTCGCAGCCAAGATGCGTTCCGGTGAGTCCGCAGTCCTCGCGCAGCGCATCCGCGAGGCTTCGCCGCGGCTCCACCTGGATGTCATAATCCTTGCCGTTGACTTTGAACCGCACCGGCATCGTATTGTTCATGTCGTCGCTTCCTGCGTGGACCTTCATCGGCAGCAAGGCCGGTTCGTGCGACCGCCGAATGCTTGGTACTCGAACGGCGCGGGCTTCATCGGGCGCGCCTGAGCCCCAAACCACTGTAGCAGATCTCCAATACAATTGCCGAACACGGGGTCGAGGCGTATCGATGCATTTGCGCCAGTGCCGCAAGCGTGGTGGCTGGCAGCGTTCGCTGCTCGGAGTAGACTCCGCAAACATGTATCTTGAGGGGAGGTCATCGTGGGTAAGGACTTGAGGCAATTTCTGCAAGCGGCACGGGCGGCGGGACCGGAGTTCTATGTCGAATCGAAAAAGCCGCTGAAGCCCAAGCTCGAGCCTTTCATCTTGCAGCAGAAGTTGCTCAAGGAGGGACGCTATCCGGTGATCTACTGCCCCGAGATCGAGGGCAGCCGGATACCGCTTGTGACCGGCCTTGTGGGCAGCTACGAGTTGCTGGGGCTGGCGATGGGCATGGATCCCAGGAAGATGGACAAGTTCGAGATCAGCAGGGAATTCACCAGCCGGAAGATGACGGCCGGCACACGTCCGGTCAAGCAGATTCCGGCTGCCCAGGCCCCGGTAAGAGAAGTGATCCTGAAAGGCAATGACGTGGACCTGAACCTGCTGCCCATCACGCAGCATCACGAGCGCGACTCCGGCAGGTACGTCGCGGCCGGCTTCCTCATCTGCAAGAACCCCGACACCGGCGTTCCCAATGCCGGGATCTATCGCCACGAAGTGAAAGGAAAAGACATTATCGGCTGCGATCTGGCCCCGGCCCACAATGCCGCCTTCATCGCCGGGCGCTACGCCGCTCTGGGCAAGCCGATGGAGGTGGCAATTGTGATCGGCCATCACCCGGCGGTGGTCCTCGCATGCGGCAGCGAGGGTCCGGTCGGGATGAACGAACTCGAGGTCGCCGGCGGGCTCCTGGGAGAGCAGCTCGAAGTGGTCGATGCGGAGACCGTTGACCTGCAGGTGCCCGCGCGCGCGGAGATTGTCATTGAAGGGGTCATTGACCGGCCGATCGACGGCACCGGCACCGACGGCCCTTTCGGCGAGTACACTTGGTATTACGGCGAGGTCGCGCCGTGCTTTCTGATGCGGGTGACGGCCATCACCATGCGGCGGGACGCCATTTACCACGATCTGGATCCTGCGCACCCGGAGCACAACCTGGCGGGCGCGCTTGGCTGGGAAGCCAGCGCCTTCGAAGCGGTAAAGAAAGTCCTGCCCGGCGTGAAAGCGGTGCACGTCCCCATTTCCGGCGTTTCCTATCACGTCTATGTCTCGATCAAGAAGAGGGTGCCGGGCGAGGGCAAGATCGCCGGTATAGCGGCAATCGCCGGCCATCCCCGCACGACCATGGTGGTCGTCGTCGACGAGGATGTCGACGTCTTCAACGAGCGGGAAGTGATGTGGGCGATCGCCACCCGAACGGTTGCGGACCGCGATGTTTCCATCATCTCCAACACGACCGGACAGCGGCTGAACCCATCGGCGCACGATGAAACGCGCCTCAAGCGGGGCTACATGGTGTCCAAAATGATCATCGACGCAACCATGCCGGTCGACCTGCCTTTTTCGACCCGGATTACGCCCAACAAGGAACTCTGGCAGTCCATGCGTCTCGAGGACTACTTGAAGAAATAGGTGCCGCCTTGCCTGTCGACAACGTGAAAAGGACATCTCTCATGAAACGGCTTTCGCGCATTGTTCCCATTTCACTGATCGTCGCGCTCGCTGCCGGCAACGTCCTCGCCCAGAGCTATCCAAGCAGGCCGGTCCGGGTCGTGATTCCGATGGCGGCAGGCGGGCAGATGGACACCATTGCCCGGTTGATCGCCCAGAAGCTCACCGAGAGCTGGAAGCAACCGGCGCTGATCGAGAACCGCGGCGGCTCGGGCGGCAACGTCGGCGCGACCGCGGTCGCCAAGTCCGAGCCCAACGGGTATACGTTCCTGATGGCCTCCTCGGGTATTGCCATCAGCCGCAGCGTCTACCGCAAGCTGGCGTTCGACCCGGTGAAGGACCTGATCCCGGTGAGCCAGATCTACTCGTCGTGCCTGATGCTGGTGGTGAATCCCAGCGTGCCGGCCAACTCGGTAACCGAGCTGATCGCGCTGGCCAAGGCCCAGCCCGGTCGCCTGAACTACGCATCCTCGGGAAGCGGCGGCAATCCGCACCTTGCGGCGGAGTTGTTCAAGGCGATGACCGGGACCGACATGGTGCACATTCCCTATAAGGGTGCCGCCCAGACGGATTCCGCGGTGGTGGCGAACGAGGTACAGGTGCTGTTCGCGATCCAGGACGGTGTGCTGCCATTCGTCAAGTCCGGCAGGTTGCGCGCGCTGGGCATTACGGCGAAATCGCGCCTGAGTGCCATGCCGGATGTGCCAACCGTGGCCGAATCGGGGGTGCCGGATTATGAATTCCGCACTTGGGTCGGCATGTTCGCGCCTGCGGGAACCGCCCGCGAAATCGTCACCAGGCTGTACGCGGAAGTCGCGAGGATTCTCGCAATGCCCGATGTCCGGGAGCGCATTATCGGCATGAGAAACGAGCCGGCCGGCACCACGCCCGAGGAGTTCGATGCCATGTTCAAGGCGGACGTTGCGAGGTACGCGCGTATCGTCAAGGAAGCGCGCATACCGCTCCAAGACTAGAACCTATCTCAACATGAAACTGAGTACTTGGCTTCGTGCTTCCGCATGCGGGTGGGGCGTTCCCCGCTTCTTTGACGCTCGCCGGACCCTGCAATCGGGCCGCAGGGGAAACAAGCACAGGCGCATCCTGAAGGAGGAATCTTAATGATGTACTCTTCGCGTCTTCTCCCGATCGCGGTGTTTTTCGGACTGGGCGCATGCGGCGCCCTCGCGCAGACCTACCCGAGCAAGCCGGTGCGCATCGTCGTCCCGGTGGCAGCCGGCGGTCCGATCGACATCACCGCGCGGCTGATCAGCCCGAAGCTCGCCGAGGCCTGGAAACAGCCGGTGCTGGTGGACAATCAGGCCGGGGCGGCCGAACAGATCGGCGCCAACGCGGTCGCCAGAGCCGCGCCCGACGGCTATACGCTGCTCCTGTGCAGCGACAGCCTTCCGATCGGCCCCGCGCTCAGCAACAAGATACCGTTCAACGCGGCGAAGGATTTCATCCCGGTGACCCAATTGATCGCTTCGCCCGCGATCCTGGTCGTCGCGCCCAAGTTACCGGCCACCTCGACGGCCGAGCTGATCGCTCTGGCGAAATCCAAGCCCGGCAGCCTGAACTACGGCCACACCGGCGTAGGCGCATCGCTGCACCTGGGGATGGAGCAGTTCAAGTTATCGGCGCGCATCGACATCCTCGGCATCCCCTACAAGGGGGTCGCGCCCATAAGCAAAGCCCTGATGGCGGACGAGGTGGACATGGCCGTCATGCCGCTCTCGACCAGTGTGGCCTCGGTCAAGGCCGGGCGGCTGCGCGCGCTGACCGTTCTCGGTCCCCGGCGCCTGCCGGCGCTCCCCGATGTGCCCACGGTCGCTGAAACCGGCGTCGCGGACGTCGATGCCTTCAGTTGGCACGCGATCTTCGCGCCGGCGAAAACCCCGCGCGAAATCGTCGATCAGATCCGGCGGGACGCCGTGAACGCCCTCAATTCGGCCGAGGTCCGCGATCGCCTGCTCGCCATGGGGCAGGTGCTGGTGGGGAGCACGCCCGAGGAGTTCGACATCAAATTCAAGGCGGACCTCGAGCGATTCGCCAGGATCGTGAAGCAAGCGCGCATCCCGGTGCAGAACTGATTTCTCTACGCCTTGAGCGCGGCGAGCCACTTCGCCTCCAGGGCGCGCGCCTCTTCCGCGTCGAGCACCGCGGGCTTCGGAAACTCCTCGCGCCAGGCGAACGGCCGCGTCGCGTCGATGATGACCTTCGAGTGCGATACCGCACCCCGGGCCTTGTCCGCCGGGTGAATGCGCGGGTCCAGCGTCGAGCTCCAGAGGTTCCTCACGATGTCGATCGACTCGGCGGGCTCGCAGCGGGTCGCGATCGCCCAGAGCACGTCGTTGATGTTCGAGGGATCGATGTCTTCGTCCACCACGACCACGACGCGCCCCAGATAGAAATTTCCGGCGGCGATGAGGGCCGCGCGCTTCGCGTGCCCGTCGTAGCGCTGCTTGAGCGATACCACCGTCATGAGCGAGGACATGTGCTGCCAGACCCCGGCGACGTCGGCGATGTCGCCCGCCTCGAGATTGGCCCAAATTCCTCCGGCGCGGAACGGCAGGCCGATCGAGCTGTACGGCGGCTTGAGCGGCGGCGATCCGAGCAGGATCGGGTCGTTGCGGTGATGCACCGCGCGCACTTCCATGAGCGGGCAGGGCCGAGGATCGGAGGCGTAGTAGCCGGTGAATTCCCCAAACGGCCCCTCGATCACCGTTTCCTTCGCCATCGGCACCAGATCGCCTTCCAGGACGATCTCCGCATGCGCCGGGATCGGCAGCCCGGTATAAGGCCCGGCGCAGACCTCCAGCGGCGCCTCGCGGATCGCGCCGGCGAAATCGAGCTCCGAGTGGCCGGCCGGGAGCATTTCGGTTCCGGCGACGAAAAGCGCCGGGTCATCGCCGTTCACGACCGCCACCGGGCAGGACTTGCCCGCGTCCCAATATTTTTTCGCGATGATCGCGCCGTGGCGGCCCATGTGGTCGAACTGCACGCTCACGCGGCTGCGGCCGTGGACCTGGACGCGGTAGATCGAGGCGTTGATCCAGCCCGTGTCGGGATCGCGCGTCACGACGATGCTCCCCGAACCGATGTAGGGCCCGCCGTCGCCTCGATGCCAGGTGGGTGCGGGAAGCTTCGCCAGATCGACCTTCGCATCGGCGAAGCTGTTCTCGAGAAACGGCCCGTCGCCCACGAGGACGGGCTTGTGGAGCTTCATTCCCTGGCGCTTTTTCATCCACGCGCGCAGCGCGTCGATGGGCTTCAGCGCCGGGTCGATGCCGAGCGCAAGCGAGGCGCGCTGCGGGGTCATCAGCGGGTTGGTGAAGACGCGATAGCCGCGCGGCAATCCCTTGATGTTGTCGAAGAGCACTGCGGGCACTTCCGGGAGGCCGGCAGCGATCTCGGTGATGCCGCCGATCTCGAAGCGCGGATCGGCATGATCCACATGCCGGAGCCAGCCGAACTTTTCCACCTGCGAGATGAACTCGCGCAGATCCTTGAACGCCATGAATCGCCTCCGCTCCAGCCTCAGCCGGCCCCGATGCCGACGCAGTGTACCACCGCATTTCCCGCCGGTATTCCGCGCCGGCCGAAACGATGTCGATTCGGAACGATCAGCCTGCGCTGAACTGTGGCTTGGCTGAAGCGGTCCAACACCTCCCGAACAAATGCACAGCGAATGATCGACATGAACAACTTTGGGATAGGGCAATCGGTTCCGCGCGTCGAAGACAGCCGTTTCCTTACCGGGAGCGGCCGCTATATCGGCGATGTGAACCTCCCCGGCCAGGCGCACGCGGTGGTGCTGCGCTCGCCGCACGCGAGCGCGGCGATCCGGCGAATCGACATCGGCCCTGCGCGCAGAGCGCCCGGGGTTCTCGGCGCCTTCAGCGCCCGGGATCTCGGCGGCGACCTCGGCACCACTTCGATCACCATCCAGCGCAGGCGGCCTGACGGCTCGCCGATGTTCTGGCGGGCGCACCAGGGTCTTGCGGCCGATCGGGTGCGCTACGTCGGCGAGCCGGTCGCCCTGGTGGTGGCGGAGACGCTGGCGCAAGCGCGGGACGCGGCCGAGCTGATCGAAGTCGATT
>JACPRN010000168.1 GCA_016189945.1 Betaproteobacteria bacterium | reverse complement strand
GCCGGTCGATCCGATCACCGATAGCAGCGCCACCTGGACCATGGTCTCGCCCGGAGACCCGGCCAAGGGGGCGGTGCAGGACATCCGCAGCGGCGCCCAAGGCGCCGGCCGCGACGGCAAGCCGTACCGCGAATGGTGAGCGAAGGACCCGATCGTGCAAACACGCGCCGAGACTTCAAGAAACCCGGTGTTGTCATTCAACCCGGTGTTGTCATTCAGCCCGGTGTTGTCATTCAACCCGGTGTTGTCATTCAACCCGGTGTTGTCATTCAACCCGGTGTTGTCATTCCCGCGCAAGCGGGAATCCAGCAGTTTCGGTTGCCGCCGTCATGCCGGCTTTCGCGGCCATGACGGCGGGTGCGCGGGCTTCACCTATATCGGATTGCTGGTGATGGTGGCGATGATGGGCATTTCGCTGGTGGTCGCGGCCGAAGTTTGGCAGACCGCGCAGAAACGCGATAAGGAGGAGGAATTGCTGTTTGTGGGAGACCAGTTCAGGCGCGCGCTTGCGCTGCACTACCAGGACACGTCCGCGTACCCGCGCAGCCTGGAGGACCTGCTCAGGGATCCGGGCTTCCCGGGGGTAAGGCGCCATCTGCGCAAGCTCTACCGCGATCCGGTCACCGGCAGCGCGCAATGGGGGCTGGTGAAGTCGGTCGGCGAGGCCATCGTCGGGGTGCACAGCCTCTCCGACGCGCAGCCGTTCAAAAAGGCCGGATTCTCGGCCGCCGATCAGGGCTTCGAGGGAAAAACGAAATACTCCGAATGGGTGTTTTCGCCGACCAACGTACAAGGGGCCCCGGGGGCGAATGCGCCCGCGGCTTCGGCCCCGAGCGCCGCGGCACCGCGGCAGCCTGGCACAACGCAGTCCCGCGTGCGCCGATGAGGAGCAACACATGAACAGCAAATACCGTTTGATGATCGTCGAGGACCACACGCTGCTGCGTGTCGGGCTGCGCGCGCTGCTGGCGCAGGAACCCGACATTGAAATAGCCGGCGAGGCCGACAACGGACGCGACGCCATCCATCTCATTTCGACCCTCGCGCCGGACCTGGTGCTCATGGACCTGACCATGCCGGGGACCAACGGCGTCGAAGCGATTGCGGAGATCAAGCGGCGCCGACCGGCGACCAGGATTCTCGTGCTCACGCTGCACCGGGCCGAGGAATACGTGCACCAGAGCCTCAAGGCGGGCGCGGACGGTTACATCCTGAAGGATGCAACGCATGATGAGCTGCGCGTCGCCATCCGCAGCGTTCTGAACGGCAAGACTTACCTGAGTCCCGATATATCAAACAAGGTAATCAGCGGTTACCTGGGCAACGGTAAGAGCCACGATGGGGCGTCGGCCTGGGAATCGATCACCCACCGCGAACGCCAGGTGCTGAAACTGGTCGCGGAAGGCCGCGCCAATAAATCGATCGCCGAATACCTGTGTCTGAGCGTCAAGACGGTGGAAAAGCACCGCTCCAATCTCATGCGCAAGCTCGACCTGCATAATGCCTCCATGTTGACCGCTTTTGCCATCGCCAAGGGGCTGGTCGTGAGCGATTCGGCCGGCACGGATGAAAAGTCCTTGCTGGCTTGATACGGCGCGCTGCGCCGTGCCTTTGAGCCGCGGCGCGAAGACCTCCTCCTTTGGTCGGGTATGCTGCCGCGTGCCGCTCGCTCGCGCGTCACGCGGTAGGGTGAATATGTATCATCAATAAGCTAAATACCTTATGTCCTCCGCGACGGCCGTGTAATATATGTCGCCTGCAGGCGACAACGCCGGGCGACAACGCCGGGAATGGTGAAATTCAGGGGCTTAGAACATTGCATAAGTCTCGCTGCGGCAACACTGCCAGATCTCAACGAGAAGAATTAAAGCGCAGGCGATGGTAGGCGGGGGTAACGGACTGGTGCCATGAACGTTCAGAGGTTGGAAAAGGTCAAGCGGCAGTGGCGGTTTGCCGCCGATGCGATGCCGCAGCTCATTTGTCTGCTCGACGGCCGAGGGCGGGTGCTGCATGTCAATCGTACGCTGGAGCGCTGGGGGCTGGGCGAGGTGGGCGCGGTCAGGGGCATGGAGGTGCACGATCTGCTCCACCGGGGATGCACTGATGCGGCCTGTCATCTCAGGGGATTTTGGCAGCGCACCGCTGCGGAGCTGGCCGAGAACGGGCGCGCCCAGTGCGCGATCTGGGACGTGCGGCTCGGGCGTCACCTGGAGATGTGCACGCAGATGCCGGTGCGCGCGGCCGGACAACGGGATGGGGAGGAATGTTTTGCCGTGCTCACGCTCGACGACGTGAGCCGGAGCAAGGAAAGCGAAGACAGCTCGCGGCGCGCCGCGCAGGCGCTGCGCGAGCGCGCCGAGCGCGAAGCGGGCCGGCGCGCCGAAGCCGAGCGGGTCCGCTCGCACGTGTTCACGATTCTCGACAAGACCCCGGTGATGACCGCCATGGCCGATAGCCGCGGGGTGCTGTTCTATCTCAATCCGGCGGGGCGCTCCCTCATGGGGCTGGGGGAATTCGAGGATGTCTCCGCGCTCACGCTGCTCGAGTGCCAGGCCCCGGGGGAGCGCGCGCGCATCGCCGGGGAAGCGCTGCCGATCGCCGAGCGCGAGGGGGTATGGTCCGGCGATTCGGTGTTGCGCGGCCGCGACGCTCGCGGGGTGAGAAGTTACGTGACCCTGATTGCGCACCGGGACGAAGCCGGGCACCTTCAAGGCTACAGTCTGCTCGGGCGCGACATGAGCGAGTGGGTGCGCACCGAGGAGGCGCTGCGGCTGACGCAAAACGAAGTGTGGCGGCTCTCGGCGCAGCACCTGAGCATCCAGGAGAGCGAACGCCGGCGCATCGCGGTGGATCTGCATGACGGGCTCGGACAGACTCTGAGCCTGGTGAAACTCTCCATCGAAGAGGCGGCGCGCTCGGCGAGCTCCGGCGCACCCGGGAAGGTGGTTCAGGCGCTGGAGCGCCTGACCCCGCAGGTGAAATCGGCGCTCGCGGAGCTGCGCCGCATTTCCATGAATCTGCGCCCCTCGACGCTCGACGATCTGGGTATCCTCGCCACCTTGTCGTGGTACTGCCGGGAATTCGAGGCGGCGTGCCCGAACGTCGAGCTGGAACGCGACGTGACCGTCGCCGAGGCCGACGTGCCGCAGTTGCTCAAGATCGCGATTTTCCGCATTGTTCAGGAGGCGACCAGCAACGCCTTGAAGCACGCCAGGGCTAAGCGCATCGCGGTGCGTCTGCACGGGTCCGAGGGCGCTCTGGCGCTGTCGATCGAGGACGACGGCAAGGGATTCGATCCCAAGTCGGTGCGCGCCGATTTCGAACACGGCATGGGTCTGCGCAGCATGAAGGAACGCGCCGAGCTCTCCGGCGGCAGCTACGAAATCGATTCCGCCGCCGGCGCGGGTACGCGGATCCGCGTGCGCTGGCAGCCCGAGAAGACCACAGCCGACTGGACCGGGCTTCCCGCGCCGGCGATCCAGGCCGTGCGCCAGCTTTCCCGCGCCGATCGCGAGATGCCGGAGAGGTTTTCGCAATGTCTCGCATGTATCAAGAGCCTTAGGAGCCAATGATGGAGAAGACCCAACGCATAGTCATCGTCGACGACCACACGCTGCTCAGGGCGGGATTGAAGGCATTGCTGGAAAAAGATCCCGGCATCGAAGTCGTCGGCGAGGCGGACAACGGCCGCGATGCGGTCCGCGTCGTCGGCCAGCTTGCGCCGAACCTGGTGCTGATGGACCTGACCATGCCGGGCATGAACGGCATCGAGGCGGTGACGGAAATCAAGCGGCGCTATCCGGAAGTGCGCGTGCTGGTCATGACGTTGCACAAGGCCGAGGACTACATCCGCGCCAGCCTGCAGGCCGGCGCCGACGGCTACATCCTGAAGGACGCCACGCAGGAGGAATTTCGCGTCGCGATCCGCAGCGTCATGCTCGGAAAGACGTACTTGAGCATGGACGTTTCGGGCAAAGTCGTGAGCGGCTACCTGGGCGGCGGCAAGGCCTCCGCCTCGGCAAGCGTCTACGATACGCTCACGCACCGCGAACGCGAGGTGCTGAAGCTGGTCGCCGAAGGAAAGTCGAACAAGTACATCGCCGAATACCTGAGCCTGAGCGTGAAGACGGTGGAGAAGCACCGCTCCAACCTGATGTCGAAGCTCGACGTGCACAACGCCTCCGGGCTGACCGCGTACGCTATCGAAAGAGGCCTGGTGGTCAGGTAGCGCATTCGCGCGGGGCCGGGTTCGCGGTCGGATTACGCAGGGGCCGGGTTGGCGATACGAAGGATCGCCAAACCCGCCCCACTCCGTTATTGAACCCGACCCCGTCGCTATGCCTACCTACCATGTCCGGACGCGTTCAATACGTGAAACACAGTATTGTCCCTCGCAGGCCGGTTGGGGACAATTCGTCAGCGAAATGAAAAGCGCGAATCGCATGCCGGCCCCACGCGTAATCACTGCGCCGACTGGCGTCAAAGTGCGCGACGAGCTTTGCCGGCGCCGCGCGGATTTCGACCCGTCCTCTAGCCATTGGATCGGGCGTGAACGAACAGGTTCAGGATTTCACAGAGAGACCAAGCGTGTACCGAATTCCCGAAATTAGCGCCAGCGGCTGGTCATTCCTGGGCAGGCGCGGCGCGGACGCGGGATCTCCGGCGCCGGCGTCCGCGCAGGAGCTTGCGCCGCGATTCAATCTGCTGCGCTGGTTTTCCATTTTCGCGCTGGTCGCGATCCTGGTGATCAGCCTGGTCCTGGCGACGATTCTGTCGCGGTTCGTGAGCGACGAGATCCTGGAACACGACGCCGCTCTCACCGATCAGTTCGTCGTCAGCGTGGCCGAAACGCAGGCGAGCCAGGCAGGACTGGGACCCAAAGTGACCCTGGGCGATATCCTCGACGAGCGCGCGAACTTCGCCAAGCTGGGCGTCGATCCTCAACTGGCGGCCTCGGTGCGCAGCCAGTTCTACGACCATTTGCGTTTCCTGCCCGATGTGATGCGTGCCCAGGTATTCGCGCGCGACCGCCAGGTCATCTGGTCGACCGATCCGACACTCGTCGGCAAGGCCAATCGGCACAACTTGGAGCTGGAAAAGGCGTTTGCCTCGCGCGCCTTGGTGGCTACCAACTTTCTCACCCGCGAGCACCGCATCGCCGAAAACCAGCTTCCCGAAGGACACGCGCAATTCTTTCTCGAAACCTACATGCCGCTCCTCAACGCGAAAGGGGAAGTCGCCTCCGTCGTCGAGATCTACAAGGAGCCGCGCAGCCTGCAGCAGGCCATCCAGCGCGGCACGCTGCTGGTGTGGGTCTGCACCGCGTTCGGCGCGCTCTTCCTTTACCTCGCCATGTTCTGGATCATCCGCCGCGCCGACAGGATGCTCGGGCAACAGCAGCACCGCCTGGTGGAAACCGAGGCGCTTTGCGTCATCGGCGAGATGTCGGCGGCGGTTGCGCACGGCATCCGCAATCCGCTGGCGACCATACGCTCCAGCGCGGAACTGGCCCTGGACGGCACTCCGGAGTCCACGCGCAAGAACGCCACGGACATCATTTCCCAGGTCGATCGGCTGGGCAAATGGGTGCGCGACCTGCTCGTGTTCTCGCGGCCGCTCACGGGCGAGAACCGGACCATCGACGTGCTCGCGCTGGTCGACGACTGCCTGGCCAGTTTCGCCACCCGGTTCGAGCAATCAGGGATTTCCTGCGATTTCGTGCGCCCCTCCGATCCGGTGCCGCACGTGATCGGCGACCGGGCGCTTGCCACGCAGGCGCTGGCGAACGTCGTCTCGAACGCCATCGAAGCCCTGTCCAAGGGGGGCGCGCTGCGCATGGAGATCAAGGTCTCCGGCGTGCCGCGCATGCTGCGGCTCACCGTGACCGACAACGGACCCGGCATCGCGCCGGCCGAACTGGATCTGGTGTTCAGGCCCTACTACACCACCAAGCGCAATGGGCTCGGCCTCGGCATGGCGCTCGTCAAGCGCATCATGGAACGCTTCGGCGGCGGCATCAGTCTCCAGAGCATGGAGGGCGAGGGCACGCAGGCGTGTCTCAGTTTCAGGGTTGCATGAACTCATGGCGAACTCCATCGTGATCATCGAGGACGACGAAATGCTGGCGGAAAATATCCGCGAGCATCTCGATCGCAACCAGTGGGAAACCCACGTCGCGCACTCGGGCGAAGAAGGCCTGAAAAAAGTCGAAACCGTGCATCCCGACATGGTGCTCACCGACCACCGCCTGCCGGGCAAGACCGGCGTGGAAGTGATCCGCGGCGTGCTGGCGATCGATCCGCAGATCAAGGCCGTCATGCTGACCGGCGAGGGCGGCGTGCAGGTCGCCGTCGACGCGATGAAGGCCGGCGCCTGCGATTACCTTTCCAAGCCGGTGTCGCTCGCCGAGCTGAAGCTGGTGCTGGACCGCGCGCTCGGGCAGTCGCAGATCGAGAAGACCCTGTCGGTCCTCCAGCGGCGCCAGTCGCGCGGGTCGCTGGACGCGATGATCGGCGAATCGCCGCCGATGCTCGCCTTGAAGGCCAAGGCGCAGCAGGTGCTGGAGGCAGAGAAGCGCATCAACGACAACGACCTGCCCGCGATCCTGATCACCGGCGAGACCGGTACCGGCAAGGAAATGCTGGCGCGGGCGCTGCACTTCGAGGGCGTGCGCAGCAACTGGCCGTTTGTCGAAATCAACTGCGCGTCGCTCCCGCCCAATCTGCTCGAATCAGAGCTGTTCGGCCATGAGCGGGGCGCCTTCACCGATGCCAAGGACCGCAGGATCGGCCTGGTGGAAGCGGCCGACGGCGGCACGCTGTTCCTGGACGAAATCGGCGAAGTCGACCTCTCGCTGCAGGCCAAGCTGCTCAAGCTTCTGGAGGAGAAGACCCTGCGCCGCATCGGAAGCGTGCGCGAGCGCAAGGTGAACATCCGCATCATCAGCGCCACCAATCAGGACCTGGAGCACATGGTCCAGGAGGGACGCTTCCGCAGCGACCTGTATTTCCGCCTGCGCGTGATCACGCTGACGATGCCGCCGCTGCGCACCACCGGCGAGGATGTCGTGCGCATCGCGCGCTTCTACCTGCAAAGCCACGCCAAGCGCTACGGCAAGAAGGGACTGCGCTTCAGCCCCGAGGCCGAAGAGGTGCTGCTCAGCCACCGCTGGCCCGGCAACGTGCGCGAGCTGCGCAACATGCTGGAGCAAACGGTGCTCCTGGCTCCGGACGAAGAGATTACCGCCGAACAGCTTCCCATCCATATGGACCGTTCCCCCTTCCCGCAGGAGGGGCCGAACGGGTTCGAATCCCTGCCAAGCGCAGCGCCGGTGGCGCGGCCCATCGGCAAGATCTCGGACGTGGAACGCGACATGGTGTCCAAGACGCTCGAGAAGACCGACTGGAACATCTCCAAGTCGGCGAAGCTGCTCGGGCTCTCGCGCGACATGCTGCGCTACCGGATCGAGAAATACGGCTTCATTCGCCCGGCTGAGTGAAATTCAAGACCTGACCCCTTTGCCGGATGTTACTCTGACCCCGTTTTTTCCTCGGCGGAACGCTCGACCAACTGCTGCAATTCGCTAAAGCTGAACGGCTTGCACAGCAGGTGGTCGATGCCCCGCTCCTTGGCGGCGGCGGCGACAGTTTCCAGCGGGTATCCCGTGATCAGCACGCAGCCGACCTGGCGCGCGCGGCGGCGGACCATCTCGCCGTACGCCCGAATGCCGTTGATTTGCGGCAGGCGGTAGTCGAGCACCACCACGTCCGGCGCGAACGTCTCGATCATCTCGATCGCCTTCTCGCCATCGGCGGCGATGCGGACATCCGGGGCATGGCGGCCAAGAAAAGCTTTCAGGTTCTCCGCCAGCACGTCTTCGTCTTCAACGATCAGGATTCGATTGGCGCTCGCCATGTGAATCTCCTTTGCAAATCGCGCTCGGGCTGATACACGCTCGTCTGCATGCGGCTACGCACTTCCCGTGCCAGCGCGGCGATTTTCGCTAACGCCATGTTTTTGCGAAGGCAACTATCCTCGCCGTCATCGCTGCGGGGGACAAGATGGGGGTAAGTGCCCCCCACGTGCGGGGGGAAAACCCGCAAGCGGGGTGCCCGGATGATCGAGGGGCTATTGCGGAGCGCTTAATTCGAGAATGCGTTGCTGCAGCAGGGCCCTTCTGGCGCTGATCTCGCTGTATTGCGCATAGAGTTGCTCGGCCTGCTGCGCCAGCTCTTCGCCCCGGCGGGCGACGTCCCTCTGGTATTGGACCATGTCGGAATAGTTCGCTACGTCGGTGGTACCGAGCGGCCCGCGCAACTGACTGGCGTAGAAAATCCGGTCGTTGGAGCGGCGCAGGTCCTGCAGCATCTGAAACTGCTGGAAGATCGCCTGCTGCTCCTGGTTGAGCACGCCGACGGCGGCGTAGAGGCCTTGCAGTTCGGTCTTGTCCTGGGCCGCAGCCGCAAAGGCGAGGAACAGCGCGGGAAGTATCCAAACCATCCGCAGCTTGCGGCCTCGGGCTGCAGGAAGATCAGGTCTAATCGGCTCTCTCATGCGGGATCTCCGATTTCAGTTGGCCGGTCCTGCTGAGTTTGATATCGGCGGCGTGAATCGGTTCTCCCGGGGTGGCGGTTCTCCTCCCGCCCCCCTCTTTCCATGTGACGTATCGGCTGCGCAGCCCGCCGTCATGGTGATCGTAACCGCGGCCGTGGGCGCGCTCGTGCTCGATCGTCTCCTGGGCGGCGCCCCGGATCAGCCAGATGACCGCGCGGTTGGTCCTGAAGTTGATGCAGGTGCAGGCAGTCGGCAGTTCGAGGCCCAGACGCCCGCAGCGCGAACACTGCACGAACAGCTCGGCCGCATCGACGGTGTGCTCCTCGACAGTCATGCGCTCAAGTCCAGGTACGGGTCCTCCGCTGTAGTCGATCGTGGCGCACGCGGAAAGAAGCAGAACGGCAGGCAGCAGGAGTCGGACCATGGGGATCAACCGGCTTTTTATTCAAATTTGTATAATCTGGAAGTCTGCAAAACCAGGCAGTGAACGTTACAGCAAAACCCTACCTTCTGCAGCCTTACCCGCATTTTTTTACCTAATAATTCCGATTGCAATACGGTTAACTGCGTAGGGATACAGTAAACACTGTATCCATTTTCTTCGCCTGAACGGCGGGCAGGATCGATCGGCGCGCAAGCGGCGCGGCAGATTGCATGCCCCGCCATGATCGCTTGGCGCGGGTTGCGGCCGAGCGGCAGTGCGCGCGCGGCGCTCAGGCGCCTACGGGGCAAGCATTGACGACGTTGGCGTGAATTTGTTTTTCAATTCTTCTCCGCGTTTTCGCGCGCTTGCAGGCAAACGCGAGAAAACGCGGAGACTGAATAACGGCAAAACCGCGCCGCCGCTTCCGGCTCCTGCGGCGCTTCCGGCTCAGGGCGAAGAACGCGAGGCGAGCGCAGCTTCCGCCAGGGCGAATATCTCGCTCAGGCTCGTGCTGCCTTTCACCAGGAAATGGTTTGCGCCGCTGCGCGCCGCCTCATCGCGGTACTCGGGCAGATCGTGGGTGGTGAAAATGGCGATGACGGCATCGACCCCGGCTGCGCGCAGCCTGCGCGCGAGTTCCAGCCCATTGCCGTCGGGAAGTCCGATGTCGAGGAAGATCAGGTCCGGGCGCATCGATTCGAGCGCGGCGAGAGCGGCCTGAACGCTCTCGGCCTGCGCCAGCTCCGCGGTGGGAAAATGCGCCTGCAGCGCATCGCGCAGCGCCTGCGAAAACAGCAGGTTGTTTTCCACGATCAGGATCTTGAACATGACCCGCCCCCGCGGGCAAAACCCCTTCAGTGCGCGTGGTGCGAGGCATCCTCTGCAGACAGTTCGACCATCTGCTGCAGTTCAGAGAGGCGGAAGGGCTTGCACAGCATGTGGCGGATGCCTCGCCTGCCTGCGTCCTCGGCGATCGTCTCCAGGGGGTAGGCGGTGATCATCACGCAGCCGACCTGGCGTTCGTGGCGGCGCACGATCTCCGAATAGGTATCCAGGCCGTTCATTTGCGGCAGCCTATAGTCGAGCACGATCACATCGGGCTCGAACGATTCGAGTATGTCAATCGCCTGCCGGCCATCCGGGGCGATGCGTACGTCCGCACAATAATGGTCGAGAAACGTTTTCAGGTTTCGCGCCACGACCGGTTCGTCTTCAACGATCAGAATTCGATTTGCCGTTCCCATTTGACGTTCCAATTTGCACATTGTTGACCGCGAGTTTCCAAGGCAACTCCCGCCTGCCTGCCGGCAATCGCTACGCACGTGCCATGCCAGATTAGTAACATGCGGATTTTAAACATTAAGTTTCTTGCGCTGGCAGCGCCGCAGCAGCGGTAGATGTTGGAATTCGGGGCATTTGCCCCCTGCAATAGGGTCAAATGCGCAAATCGCGGGAGGGAAAACCCGCCTCGGATCAGCGCGAACCGCGCGCGCACGTGCGCCGCCGCCTGCCGCAAATTCCCCAACCTTGGGGCCCCGAAAATAGGTGGGGAAGGCGCCCGTGGCCCCAGGTTTGGCGCCTGAGGGCGCCTCTTACTCCCTGATTTCCCCAGAGAATTGGGCATTTGACCCGGTTTCCCCAGCCAATGGCACGCTTAGTGCTCTTGGGAAGGGGCAGCGCGCGCTCTGCGCTGGCTGCGGTCGCGCAACAATTACAGGGATCAACCAGTGAGAAAGGTCTGCGCAGCCGGCATCCGAGTCAGCCTCCCCGCCATCACCCGGGGGCTCGCTCTGTCGCTCGGCTTGAGCCTTTTGTGTTTCGGCGGCGTCGAAGTGGTCCACGCGGCCGGCGGTACGACTTTCCCCGCACCCGCGATAGCGGCCCCTGCTCCGGTGCCTGCACCATTCGATATCACCGGGTTCATCCAGGAGGCGACCCTCGACCGCGAAGGCAAGATCTGCAAGGCGAGCGATCCTCGGCTTGCCGGGGGCACGCTCAAGGTGAACGACATCACGGTGATCGTACCCTGCAACACGGTGCTGCAGATGCCCGCGGCGACCCTCACCTGGCAGGAGCTTTTCAGCCTTGCGCCGCGCGACATCGGACTGCCGCTCGGCGCCGACGGCATTCCCACGCAGACCGGTCTCGCGCTCGCCGATAGCGTGACCGTGCCGCTGGCGAGCGCGCACTCGAGCGGCCGCCTGCCCTCGTTCGAGGCGCACGTGCAGGGCAACGTGATTGCCGGCCGCACCATCGCCGGGCTGATCTTCATCTCGCAGCAGAACCTCAACATCGGCCAGGGCACCATCACCGCGATTGACTATCACAACGGCGAGCTGCAGGTCGCCGGCGCGGGACCGGGCGCCACGGTCGCGCGGGTCAAGATCAACGACCCGCTGGGCCGATTCGGTCTCGCTCATGGCGCCCCGGGCAGCGGCGCGCCGCTGCTCGAACCGGGTTACGACCAGCGTTTTTCCATCGACGCGGAAAGTCCCACCGTCCACGCGGCTACCGGTTTCCCGATGTGCATTCCGCGCAGCGACCCGCTCGCGGACGCCGACGATCCCTTGTGCCCGCAGGCGAACCGCCCGCGATCGCCCGATTGTGCATCGCTGCCCGCGCCGTTCCCGGCCTTTGCATTGCCCGCAGCGGGCAAGTTCTGCACCAGTTTCATGATGCCGCCCGCCCCGGCGGTCTCCTGCACCCCAGGCGCCGGGGTCGCGTGCGCGCCGGATCCGACCCAGCAGGCGCCGTTCGAAGTCGGCGACTTCATCGATTTCCAGGGAACGCTCAAGTTCGATTCCAGGGGACCTTACATCTCCGCGCACACCATGGTCGCGCGCGTGGGCATCTACACCACCCCGCGCACCATGCCCGCGTACCTATCGATCGAAATGGAACTGCAGGGCACCGGGGCGCTTCCGCTTGCGAACCTGCCGCAGGAAACCACCTCGCGCATCAAGCTGGAGGGGTTCTCCACCGATCCGAGCAACCTGATCGACATTTACGCGCTCGATATCCACCCGGCGACCGGCGCGATCAGCGAGCGCCTCATCGGCGTCGCAAGCCCAATCGGACCACCGGTGGTCGGGCGTTTCCGCTTCGTCCCGGAAAGCGGCGCTTTCCTGCCGCCGCCGCGCGAATTCCGCGTGGTATCGAGGACCTTGTGCGGCGACCCGACTCAACCGTGCCGCATGAGCGCTTCGCCACAGACTTATGCCAACGGGCTGATCGCGGGCCAATACCACGCGCCGAATTTCGAATTCATTTTCGCGGAGAATCGGATCCTGGGCGATGCGCCGCTGCCGGCAAATTTGCAGGACCTTGCATTCCTCTATTGCGGCTCGGGCCCGCTCTCCACGCCTACCGCAGGGGCTGCGCCGCCGCTGGTCGGCCAGCTCGATCCGGCGCCCTGGGCGCTGCCCATGCCGGACCCGCCCTTCGCGTTGAGCCTGTGCCCGGCGGCGCGCAAAGTCGGTGCCGCCGCCATGGCGGCTTCATTGCCGCCGCTCGCCACGGCGACCGCCAGCGCGGCGAATGTCGTTCCCGGCCAGGCGGTGAATTTGAGCGCGCTTGCCAGCACCGACCCGAACCAGCCCGCGCGCGCGCTCAGCTTCCGCTGGACCCAGACCGGCGGGCCCGCTGTTTCACTCTCGGGGACGCTCTCGGCGACGCCGTTCTTCAGCGCGCCGGCGGTCGCCGCCCCAACCACGTTGATCTTCAATGTGGCGGTGACCAACACCGCTCCGCTGACAGCCAACGCCCAGGTGTCGATCACGGTGAATCCGCTCGCCGCACGGCCGAGCGTCGATATCGGCGCGCCGGAGAGCGTCATGGCCGGGACCCTGGTGTCGCTCACCGGCACCGCCTCTGCAGGCGCTGCGGTCAAATGGATCCAGACCTCCGGGCCGCTGGTCGTGCTCTCGGGGGCCAACACGTTGACGGCCAGCTTCACAGCGCCCAAGGGACCATCGAAGCTCGCTTTCACGCTTACCGCGACCTCGGTGTCCGGAGGCAGCTCGAGCGCGATGCGCACCGTGGCAGTGAAGCCCGACACCGTGGCGATCGCCCCCGTGACCTGGAACAGGGGCGCAGGCGCAATCGAGATATTCGCCACATCGTCGGCGCTGTCCGGCGCCGGCGCGACGCCCCCTGCCGGAATGACGATGACAGCGACATTCTGGAACCGGACGCTTGCGCTCGGCGAGCAGGGCAGCGCCGCCCATCCGATTCGGGCAACGATGACGCTGGCCGGAAACGCCTCCGGTCAGCCGCCGATGTGCTCTGCTGCGACTCCGTGTTTCAGGGGGTCTCTCTCCGGCGCGGTCGTTGATCCGGCAAGCGCGCCGGCGAACCCCGTCTACCTGGTGCCCACCACGGTGGTCGTCAGGTCATCGCTGGGCGGTACCGCGACCGCCGCCGGAACGGCAATCCGCGTCCGCTAAGAAAAGAATTCGACCATGACCTGCGCATCCGACAGCCGAAGAAGCAAGACCTGGTTCAGAGCGCCCGCCGTGCTGGCTTGCGCCGCCGCGCTTTGCAGTGCCGGCGCATTCGCCGCCGACACCCCGCTGTCCGCCCCGCCGATGCCCGCTCAGTTCGACATCACCGGATTCATCCAGGAGGCCACGCTCGATAGCGCGGGAGATATCTGCAAGGCGAGCGACCCGCGTCTTGCCGGCGGTACGATCAAGGTGAATAACATCGCCGTGATCGTCCCCTGCAACACGATCCTGCAGATGCCTGCGGCGACGCTCACTTGGCAGGAGCTGTTTGCTCTCGCTCCGCGCGACATCGGCCTGCCGCTGGGCTCAGACGGCATCCCGGCCCAGACCGGTCTCGCCCTGAAGGACGCGGTGGCGCTGCCCGTGGCAAGCGCCTATAACGGACCGCTGCCTTCGTACGAGGTGCGCATCCAGGGCAACGTGGTCAACGGCCGCTACATCGCCGGGCTGATCTTCATCTCGCAGCAGTCGGCGAATTTGGGCCAGGGCACCATCACCGCGATCGACTACGCGAACGCCGAGCTGCACGTCGCCGCAGCCAGCGCACCCGAGGCGCGCGCCGTTCGCATTCGCGTCAACGACCCCAGCGGCCGTTTCGGCAAGTCCCACGGCGCCCCGGGCAGCGGCGCTGCGCTCGATGAACCGGGTTACGACCGGCGTTTTTCCGTCGACGCCGAGAGTCCCACCATCCGCGCCGCGACCGGCTATCCGATGTGCGTTCCGCGCAGCGACCCGTTCAACGATGACGACGATCCCCTGTGCCCGCAGGCGAACCGCCCGCGCTCGCCCAACTGCTCATCGCTGCCGCTGCCGTTCCCGGCTTTTGTCGCGCCGGCGGCCGGGCAGTTCTGCGCGAGCTTCGTCATGCCGCCGGCGCCGAGCGCTCCCTGCGCCGGTCCGGGATGCGCTCCGGATCCGACCCGGCAGGCGCCGTTTGAAATCGGCGACTTCATCGATTTCCAGGGAACGCTCAAAGTCGATTCCAAGGGACCCTACATCTCGGCGCACACCATCGTCGCGAGCCTCGGCATCTACACGGCTCCCGGCACCATGCCCGCCTATGTCGCCATCGACACCCTAGTGCAGGGCGTCCCGGCGCAGCCGCAGCTCAATCTGCCCCAGGAAGCCACGTCCAGGATCCTGCTGGAGGGGTTCAGCTCCGATCCGACCACGCTGGTCGATGTCTTCGCGATCGATCTGGATCCCGCCACCGGGGCGAGCACCGAGCGCTGGCTCGGTACCGCGACGCCGAACACCCTGGCGGTCATGGGGCGTTTTCGTTTTTTCCCCAATGCAGGCGAGTTTTCCCCGCCGACGAGGGAAATACGCGCGGTGGCGAGGACGATGTGCGGTGATGAGAGCTACTGGTGCGAGATGCCGGTGATGCCGCGGACGTACGCCAACGGGTTGCTGGCGGGCCAGTATCACGCGCCGGTGTTCGAATTCGTGTTCCCGGAAAACCTGGTCCTCGGCGACCCCGTGGTTCCGGCGAGCTTTCAGGACATGGCGTTCCTGTATTGCGGCTCCGGGCCCCTCGGTACGCCTGCCGCGGGCGCTAACGCGCCGCTCGTGCGCCAGTTGGACCCTGCACCCTGGGCACCG
>JACPRN010000161.1 GCA_016189945.1 Betaproteobacteria bacterium | reverse complement strand
GTAGTAGGAGAGCGCCTGGTCGCGGCGCTCGTCGTGCACCGCCTTTTCCAGGACCAGCCTCAGCTTGGAAAGCGCGATGGGCTTGGTGATGTAGTGATAGGCGCCCGCCTTCATCGCCTCCACGGCCAGATCGATCGAGCCGTGGGCCGTGATCATGATCACCTTGATCTGGCGGTCGATGGCGCGGATTTTCTCCAGTGCCTCCACGCCGTTCATCCCCGGCAGATTGAAATCGAGAACGATGATGTCCGGCTTGAACGTATCGAGCTCGGTGAGTCCGGCCTCGGCTGTGCCCGCGATGCGGACCTCGTAATCGTAGCGCACCAGATAGGCGCAGATGTTCTTCGCCAGGGTCGCTTCGTCCTCGATCAGGAGTACGCTGCGCGTCATTTTTCTCCTCTCCTATGCAATGGGCATCGACAGGCGTACCGCCGTGCCGGCTCCGGGGGCGCTGTCGATCGCGATGCGCCCGCCGAAGCGCTCGACGATGCGCTTGGCGAGCGCGAGGCCTACGCCCAGCCCCTTGGGCTTGGTGGTGTAGAAGGGGGTGAATACGCGCTTCAACTGATCGGCGCTCATCCCGGGGCCGCTGTCCTTTATCGTCAGCTCGACCCGATCGCGCGCCGCATCGGTCTTGCCGGCGATCTCGATCGTGCCGCCTTGCTGGATCGCCTCGACCGCGTTCGCCATCACGCTGTGCAGCACCTGCCCCAGCAGCAGGGGATCGCCTTTCGCCAGCGGCAGGTCATGGGCGACATCGAAGCGCCCGGTGATGCCGCGCTTTTCCATCTCGCGCGTGAAGTGATTGACGGCGCCGGTGACCAGCGCGCGCAGCGCGACTGCCTGCGAGGAAGCGGCAATCGGTCGGGCATAGCTGAGGAGATTGCGCACCCACTCCTCCAGCCGGTCGGCCTCGGCGATGATGTCCTGGGCCGATTCCCGCGCCAGCTCCGGCGTACACTCCAGCGCCAGCTCCGC
This sequence comes from Betaproteobacteria bacterium, assembly GCA_016189945.1. Classification (GTDB taxonomy): domain Bacteria; phylum Pseudomonadota; class Gammaproteobacteria; order Burkholderiales; family SG8-39; genus JACQTO01. The sequence goes on along the minus strand of JACPRN010000161.1, from coordinate 3,514 downwards.
CGAGCTGCGAATGGCCGCCAGCGGGTTGCGGATGCCGTGGGCGACGGCCGAGCCCATTTCGCCGACCGTGGCGAGGATTTCGTTCTCCACCAGGCGATCCTGCTGCGCGCGAATGACGCGGTCGGCGCGGCGCGCGAGACCGAACAGGGTGAGGTACAGGAACAGGCCCACCACGGCGGCGCCGCCGAAGGTGAATAGGCGCGCGGTCGCCAGGGCTTCGGCGAGCGCTTTCGGGTTCTTGTACAGCTCGACTGCGCCGATCACCCGCCCGCGCGGGCTGTCGCGCACCGGGACATAGACCTCGACGAAGAAGCCGGCGTCATCGCTGAGATCGACGTGCTCTTCCTTGCGCAGCTCGGGGTGCTCCTCGTCGTCGCCGTGGACCACGAGTTGGCCGGAGAGCGCCGCATCGAGCTCGGGGTTGGGCCCGAACCTGCGCCCGATGAGCTTCTCGTCGCTCGACCAGATGAGCACCCGGTCGCGGTTGTAGATGTTCGCCCGCAGGACGTCGGGCATGGCCGAGATATGCCGCAGCGCCGCCTCGAGTTCTTCGCCTTCGGGCTGACGCTCGCCGAGGAAGTAGGCGCGCAGCGACCTTTCCGCTATCACCACGCTCTGCACGAACTCCATGGTGAGCACCCCCTCCTGGCGCAGCATGCGCTCGGTGAGGAAGTGCGAAAGCAGGAGCGAGGTCACCGCGCTCACCGCCGCGATCGACACGAAACCGACGATGGCGAACCAGCGGCTGAGATTGAACGGTACCGCTGCCTGGGCCGGAATCGGCGCGAAAGTTGTGGTCATCGTGGCGGCTTACTTTCTTGTGCGAATTGAGCGGGGCAGGAGAATCGACGCGCGCATTCTCGCCCATACGTCAATTTTTCACGGGTGGGTATCCGCTGTAAAAGGTGTCGGGTTTACTACCCAAATTCGGCGCCCGTACCTGCTGCTCGCCGAGGCTTCAAGGGGATGCGCCGCCGCGGAGCGCCGGCGTCTGGACGATGTCCAAAGGTTGGTTTGCACATGGCCCTTGTCCGCGAGCGAAGCACGGCGTGGGTACTTTCCCCAGTCGAAAATAGGGTCAATCCCGTCCTGACAGCCCCCACCCTGGTCGTTACTCTGCGACCCTTTACATCGCGACTGTTGCCCAACCGCCGGTGCCAAAGATCGTCCGTCCGCCGTCTATCGGAGACCGTTTCCGGATTCGCGCGCTGAACCCGACCCTCGGCTTCGCCATGAGCCTCAAGACGCGCGTGGCGCTGATGGTCTTTGTGCTGCTCGTCGCGGGCATCTGGGCACTCGCCCTGAGCATCATCGTCGCGGTGCAGCGGGACATCACCGAACTGATTTCGGCGAACCTGTCGGCGGAAGTGCGCTACGTTGCCGACGTTCTCGATCGAGACATCCAGATGCAGGTCGATGCGCTGGACCGCTTGGCCGCCTCGCTCACGCCGGAGATCCTGGCCGATCGCCCCAAGCTTGATCGCGCGCTGGATCAATTCGCCGACACCAGCGTGATCGTCCCCGACGTCTGCTTCACCACCGACCAGAACGGGGTCGTCACCGCGGGCTATCCGGAGCACGCGATCGTGCTGGGCGAGTCGGTCGCGAATCGCGCCTACTTTCGCGAAGTCATGGCAAGCGGCAAGCCGGTCATCGGTACACCGGTGCCGGCGAGTACGGCCAAGCAGCAGCCGTCCGTCCCCCTGGCTGTTCCGCTGCGCGACGCCTCCGGGGTTCCCCTGGGCGTGCTCGCCGGTTATGTCTCGCTCTCGTCCCCGGCGCTTTTGGGCCAGCTCGAGAGCACGCGCATCGGCCACAGCGGCTATTTTCTCGTCGTGTCGCCCGGCGATCGGCTGATCCTCGCGGCGCCGGAGGCAAACCGGGTGCTGCAGCGGCTGCCCCCGAGGGGGGCGATCCCGCAGCTCGACCGCAGGCTCGACGAGGGCTTCGAGGGCGCGGGTATCACCCAAGCGGCGATCGGCGGCGAACAACTGGACGTTGCGCGAAAGATGTCCACCACCGGCTGGATCGTTCTCGCGGGCGTGCCGACCGGGGAGATCTTCGCGCCCATCGAGAACCTCAAGCGCCAGGTCTACGCGGCCGCAGTGGCGATATCGCTGCTGGTCATGGTCCTGCTGCGCGTCTTCCTGACACGAGAGTTTGCGCCGCTGCGCCGGACCGCGGAGGCCATGCGGCGCATGGTGAGGCGGGAACAGCCGTTTGCGCCGCTTCCCGTGACGCGCCAAGACGAGATCGGCGAGCTGCAGGCGAGCTTCAACCAACTCGTCGTGGAGCGCGGCCAGTTCGAGAATGCGCTGCAGCTTACGGTCAGGCGCGCGCAGGCGCTCTCCGAGCGCCTTACCCAGGTGCAGGATGAAGAACGCCGCGAGCTCGCTTTTGAATTGCACGAGCAGTCGGCGCAGGAACTCGCCGCTTTGAAACTGCAGTTCGAAGCGCTGCGGCACCACTGCCCGGGCGAGCAGGCGCAGCTTCAGCTCCAGGAGGCGCTCGGGCTGGTGTCGGTGATCACCGCGAGAGTGCGCAACATGGCCCTCGATCTCCACCCCTCGCAACTGGACGACTTCGGGCTTTTCGTGACGCTGCGCGGGTATTGCGAGCGGCAGGCCGAGGCGGCAGGCTGGCGGCTGCATTTCGAGGCCCCGGGGCAAGGCGAACGATTGCCGCACGAGGTCGAGCTTGCGTGCTTCCGCGTGGTGCAGGAGGCGTTGGCCAACGCCAGGCAGCATGCGAAGGCGACCGAGGTGTGGCTGAGCCTGCGCCTTGGCGCGGGCGAACTGCGCCTGAACCTGCGCGACGACGGGATCGGGTTCGATGCGAACGGCATGCGCAACAGCAAGCCGTCGCTGAGCCTGGGGCTGATCGGCATGGAGGAGCGGGCCAGGCAGTTGGGCGGGCGCCTGGAAATCAAGTCGAGTCCGGGTAACGGTACCGCAATAGACGCCGCCTTTCCGCTGCGAGTGGCTTCCAAGCTGGGCAGGGCGCTTGAGAGAGATCTCAGCGAAGAACCGCGCTAGTTGAAGTGAGGCTCGAGCGGGTTTTCGTGGACACCGGCGCATGGTTCGCCCTGCAGGTGGCCGACGACGCGGAGCATGAGGCAGCCCGCGACAATCTTCCTGTGCTCGTGGAGCGCTAGCGCTCGTTTTGGCCAAGCACCTCTGCGCTCGAGGGCAGCGCGGCCACGCTCCAGCCTCCGCCCAGGGACTTGATGAGCTGCACGGCGGCAACGAGTCGGCGGCTGCGGATGTCGACCGCTGTGCGCTCGCTCGCCAGCGCCGTCGCCTGCACCGTGACCACGTTGAGGTAGCTCACCGTGCCCGCCTTGTACTGGTTGGTGGTGAGAACGACCGACTCGCGCGCCGAACGCAGGGCTTCCTCGTGCACGTGCGCCTCCTCTTCCAGGATGCGCAACGCGGCCAGGTTGTCCTCCACCTCCCGGATGGCGCCGAGAACTGTCTGGCGATACGCGGCCACATTGGCATCGTAGGCGGCGATC
>JACPRN010000160.1 GCA_016189945.1 Betaproteobacteria bacterium | reverse complement strand
TGTAACCGTCCGGCGCCGCCCTGGCAGCAATTTCAGTGCCGACAATGCCTGACGCGCCCGGACGATTTTCGATAACGACCGGCTGGCCAAGCAACGGAGATATTCTTGCCGCGATCTGCCGCGTAGTGATATCAGGCCCCCTCCCGGCAGGGAACGGTACAATGATCCGGATCGGCTTGGTCGGGTAATTCGCCTGGGCCAGCAGCGCAGAGGGATTGACCAGGCTTGTAAGCACAATACCCAGAATGATCAGCTTCCGCCGTGCGTTCATGGAAGACTCCTCCCCAACAGAAAGCTTCAGCCTATCGAGCCCCGACAGCAGCGATGTTACTTGTTGTATTTATCTATTTCTTGTGCCTTATCGGACTTCTTTGGTTTGGTTGCTGGTGCGGGTAAAGGATTCGCAAATCGGCCGGGAACCCGCATCAATGCTTGATCTGCGGATATCCCCAAGAATACCCCGGCCCAAGAATGCCTATACGCCGTGACATGCCCATCAGCTCCTTCCCGGTGGGTGAGAGATCCGAACGCGACCGGCTCGGACAGTGATGATGGCATTGCTTTCCAAGTCCTTCGAATGGCGGTCGAGCAGTTCGGCGAAAATAGCGATTCGGCGTTCAGCCGGAACGTCGGGAAGCCGGACCAACCCGCAATGGGAAACGCCTTCCGTGAAAACGATCCGGCCGAAATCGGTGTCGATGGTGACGAGGGTGCGAGTTTCTCGGGCAGCCCATTCCAAAAGCACCCGGTCGCCTGGGTCTGCTCCTCTCTCCCGCGACTCGATCACGTCGTGGCCCCGATCGCGAAGCCATTGGGCAAGTCTAGTCCCGGCGCACCGATCGACCAGAAACCGCATTTCTAGCCGACCTGTACCGCATCAAGAGAGTCGTTGGCTATGACTGCGTGCGCGTAGGCCAAGCAGGCCTGGATGTCCTCACGCGTGAGATCCGGATAATCCGCGAGAATCCCCTCAACTGTATCGCCTTGGGCGAGCAGGCTCACAACCAGTTCGACCGAGATCCGCATGCCGCGAATAATCGGCTTGCCCCCGAAGATCTCCGGGTTGACGGTTATTCGCTTGAGCAGCTCCTTTTCATCCATTTTCGACTCCTAGTGCAATTGATTTGCAGCGTGGAAACGTTGATAGGATAGCAATCAATCGTGCGGCCGTGGCTGGTGCCGGGTAAAGGATTCGAACCCTCGACCGTCGCATTACAAATGCGCTGCTCTGCCGACTGAGCTAACCCGGCCCGCGACTATTATACGTCGTCGCTGTCGCGCGCCGGAGGACCTGCCGGCCTACTGGTCGTCAACACAGTCGATTCACCTGGACCCCCGCTTTCGCGGGGGCGACAAAACCAGGCCTTGCAGAAAATCCTTTCGGCTTACTGAAACGGCTCGGCGCGCTTGATCAGTTCCTCGAGCCCCGGTTCGTTCGGATTGCGCGGCTTGCCGGGGTGGATGACCGACACCTGGCAGCTTTCTGCCGCCTCGACCATCTGGCGGAAGGTCCCGGCATCCGGATCCTTGATGTACGCCTGCTGGTTGTCGTTGTAGGCGAACATCTTGTTGTTGAGCAGCGTGCACTCGTTGCAGGTCGAGCAGCGGGCGGTTTCGATATAGGCCATATCGGGGTCGCGTTCCGGCTCCGCCGGCGCAGGCGCCGCTTCCGCAGCCTGGGTCGCCGATGCCGGTGCCGAGGTCTGCGCCTCGGCTACCGGCTTCGCTGCTTTCGCGCGCGATTCGGCCTCGCGCTGCGCTATCTCCTCCCATGCCTTCTTTTCGCGCGCAAGCAGCGCTTGCGCGTGTGAATTGTGAATGCCGCCCAGTTCCTGCAGGCTGTGCCAGTTGTCGCGGCAGCGGCGCGCCTCGCGGATGAGCTGCCCGTCGACGATGTTCCTTTGCAGCACGTTGTCGGCATCGACCACCAGGACCGACGGTATCCTGTCGGGCATGCCCTTGGACTGGCTCGCCAGGCACTCGCTCACCGAAACTAGGGACCCGTTCCACTTCGCCCGCGGCACGCGCGCGAAATGCGCATCGAAGCGCCGATCGCAGGCGAGGAAATCGACCAGCGTGAAAGCGATCTCTTCGCTCGCCCTCTGGTGATCCTCGTCCTCGTACGCGAGGCTCGCGACCGGCCAGTCGGCCTCGGCCTGCGGATTGTCCGCGATCGAGAAGCGCGAAGCCCAGTCGGCTCCCGCCGACGGGTCGTAGGCAAAAGCGGGGAAGGCGCGCGATTCCATCGCCGCGGCCGCGATCAGGTACGGCGGGAGGTCGGTCTTGGCCGCCGCGCCGCTAAAAACGCTGAACAGTGCGGCGCCCGAATAATTCAACGCCGAGCCGACCCGGCCTGAATACTGGACCAGGTTCGAGGCGCTCGATTGCAGCACGTAGATATCGTTCTGGCCCATGGCCATGCCGGTGAGCTGCGCGCTGCGCAAGCCGATGCTGAAGTGGCCGTTGCCGACCGGCGAATCCTCGCGCAAGTCGTCCGTCTGCACCAGGACCTTGACCGGCAGTCCGGCGGAAAGGATCTCCATGAGCCTCGCGTTTTCGGGTTCCTGGAGATTCGCCGCGTTCAGGCAGACGAAGTAGTCTGGAAACGCCGCCAGTTCCTCGGCATCGAGCCCGCGCGCGCCGAACTCGGCGAAAAGCGGGTCGTGCTTTAGTTCGTCGTATTCGCCCTGGGTTTCGAGCCTGGCGATCGCGATCGCCTTCGCCAGCTCGATCGCCTTGGGCAGCCGCTCGCGGTAGGCGTCGAGCGCGGCTTCGCAATTGTCGAAGGAAAAGCCCAGCGGCTCGCCGCCGCCCGCCCCCGGCCGCGGAAGGAAGCGCTGCGATTCCAGCGCCGAGAGCAGCCACTGCAGGCGCCGGCGCCGGCTCTCGGGCAGGGCGACCTTGGGCGCCACCTTGGTGAGCAGGCGCGACATCATCTCGAAATCGATGTCCTTGCCCTGGTCCTCGCCCACTGAGGCGCGCAAGTTCTCGGCGCTCAGTCCCGCGGGCGAACGCACGAAATCGGCCTTGAGAATATCGGAGAGCTTGAGGCTGAGCCGATCGACTTCGGCGCGGAACGCTTCCGCTTTGCGCTGCTGGAGGCCGCGCCAGGCATGGGCGATAAGGCGCTCAGGCAGCGCCTTGCCGCAGTCGAGCACCTCGCCGTCGGCTTGGAGCAGCGCGCGCGCGCGGCCCAGGCTGTCCTTGATCAGATCGTTCGGGCCCTTCACGAGCGCGGCGGCAGCCTTGTCCCAGAGCGCCGAAAGCGCGCCGCTCTCGCCGCGCGCTGCCAGGGTGCGGATTTCCTGCTCGAGGCGCAGCAGGTGCTTGCCGATCCGATCCGCATCCTGGACCTTGGCGATCTCCTTCAGGAGATCGTCGATGATGCCGCTAAGGGATCGGGCGAACGCGCCCTCGGCCGGCTTGCGCAGCAGCACCACGGGAAAATCGTAGCGCAGGCTGGTGAGGTCCCGATAGGGGGCAAGCAGCGCGGGACGCTGATCGAGGCCCTCGACCGCTTCCAGGCCGTCGCTGCGCCTCGTTCCGGTCAGATGAAAAGCAACTTGTGCCTGAAAATCAGAATGCATTATCGATTCGCTCTGCTGGTTTGGCGTATAGGGTCCGTTCGCGGGCATGGCGCCCGCTCGCCTCATGCGGCCTGCTGTTCCTGGCTTTCCTCCGGCCAGACCGTGACTTTGTCGAATTCACTTTCGAGGCCGGCCCTGATGTATTCGGTAGTCCGCAGCGTCTTGGAGCGGCGCAAATCCTCGTAGCGCGGCACCTCCTCGTTGCGGTAGAGAATCCCGACCGGGATCGGATCGATGCACGAGGCGATTTCGCGCGCCCGGTTCATGTTCGACGGATCGTGCTGTTCCTGGTTGGTGTACACGCCGGCCAGGCCCGAGCTCAGCTTGATGCCGTTCTCGTGCGTGAGCATCAGGACCCGCTTCGGGTCGTGCATCCACGGGTCGAAGGCGTCCGGCAGCCATTCCGGGCAGCGCTGGATGATGCGCACAAACGACAATCCCTTGTGGTGATAAGCCGCCTTGACGATGTCGAACAGGGTCTCCGGAATCCAGTCGGCCGCTTGCGCGACGAAAGAAACGTTCTGCACCCCCAGCGTCACCGTGAGGGGATTCAACGCTTCGAGGTACGAGCCGCGCGGCGTGGTGTTGCTCTTGGTCCCCCTGGGCGAGGTAGGCGAGGCCTGCTTCTTGGTCAGCCCGTAGATCTGGTTGTCGTGCAGGAACATGGTGATGTTCATGTTGTAGCGGATGGCGTGGATCCAGTGCGCCGCGCCGATCGAGCAGCAGTCGCCGTCGCCGGTGTTGACGAACACGTGCAGGTCGGGCCGCGCCATCTTGACGCCTTCGGCGATCGGCAGCGCCCGCCCGTGAATGCCGTGGAAGCCGTAGGTCTTCATGTAGTGGGGGAAGCGGCTCGAGCAGCCGATTCCCGACACGAAAACGGTCTTCTCCGGGCGCAGACCCTCGTCGCGGCACAGCCGCTGCACCGCCGCGAGGATGGCGCTGTCGCCGCAGCCGGTGCACCAGCGCGGCACGCCGCTTTGATAGTCCTCCAGCTTGAAGTGCTCGTCGTGCAACTGGAGCAGGCACTCGTGCGCAGCCATGTTCATGGTCTCACCCTTCCTTACTTTTTCAGCTTCTCTGTGATCACGCGGCGAATGCTGCTCGGCTTGATCGGCTCGCCCCGCACTTCGCTCCAGCAATCGACGTCGACCAGGTAGCGCGCGCGCAGCAGCATGGCGAGGGCCGAGTAGCGTCGATTGGTCTCGTCGATGATCTCGTCCTCGGGCCGGTCGCACCAGTTCGATTCGATGGTGATGACTTTCTTGAAGCGCTGCATCGCCTCCTTGATTCCCGGCGGCAGAGGCTGGAGGAACCTCAGGTGCATCGAGGACGCTTTGACGCCTTCGGCGCGCAATCCTTCCACGGCCTCCTCGATCGCGCCCTTGGTGCTGCCCCAGCCGATGACCAGCAGGTCGCCCTCGTCGCCGCCGAATACAGGCGGGGCCTTGAGCGTCTTCTGCAGCGCGGCGAGCTTCAGGCTGCGGTAATGGATGGCCTCTTCATTGGTCTCGGCATCGTAGGCGACGTGGCTGGCGCGATCGTGCGCAAGACCGGTGAGCGTGTGCATGCCGCCCGGCTGGCCCGGTATGAAGCGGCGCGCAAGGCCCGTGGTCGCGTCCCAGTCGTAGGCCTTGGCGCCGGGCGGGACCGCAGTTTGATCGATCGGCGGGGCGATCCAGCTCTCGTTGAACTTGGGCCGGGGAAACGGCTGCTGGGAGGTGGCGAGGCCCGCGTCGGAGAGCACCACCACCACCATGTTGAAGGTCTCGGCGATCTTGCGCGCGGTGATGATCGAGTAGAAACAGTCCTCGATCGTGCTCGGGGCGATGACCACTTTCGGCGCGTCGCCGTGGCTGCCGAACATGGCGGTGAGCAGATCGCCCTGCTCGGCCTTGGTCGGCTGGCCGGTGCTCGGGCCGCCGCGCTGGACGTTGACCACGACCAGAGGAATCTCGCCCATGACCGCCAGGCCGATGCCCTCCTGCTTGAGCGAATAGCCGGGGCCGGAGGTGATCGTGACGGTGCACTTGCCGGCATAGGACGCCCCGACGGCGAAAGCGCAGGCGGAGATTTCGTCCTCGGCCTGGTGAACGACGCCGCCCACTTTCTCGAACACGTCGGACAGGTAATGCGAGGCCGAGGTGGCCGGCGTGATCGGATACATGGCGCAGATTTCCATGCCCGAGGCGAGAACGCCGAGCGCGATCGCGGTATTCCCGTTGACCACGATCTGCGCCTCCTTGGATCGAACCGCTGGAATCCGGTATTTGAAATCGAGGTTGGCCTCGCCCCAGGCGTAGCCGGCGTCCAGGAGCAGGATGTTCTGGTCGATCACCGACTGGTTTTTCTTGCCGAAAGTGAGCGCGATCTGCTCGCGCGCGAGCTTCATGTCCAGGCTGTAGAGGCTGCAGATCATGCCCAGGGCGAACATGTTCTTGCCGCGCCGCGCATCGGACACCAGGGCACGGCACTCTTTTTCCATCGGGATCTCGTACACCTTGTACCCGGCGGCGACGAGCATGTTGTAGGTCTCGACATAGGAGGAGACGACGGCCGCATCGGAGCTTTCGCGCCACATGCTCTCGAGCATGATGATGCAGCCCGGCATGAGCGCCTTGTCGCGCACCCGACCCAGAAGCACCTGCTCGTTGAACGCCACCACCAGATCGGTTTCATCGCCCCCGTTGGTGATGCGGGCCGAGCCGATGCGGATGCGGTTGCCGCTCGCCCCGGCGACGCTGCGCGCCGGCGGCCGGATCTCCGCCGGGATGATCTCCACGGTCCAGATGCCGTTGCCCATTTTCGCCGCGATCGAGCCGAGCGACTGGCCGCAGCGCTGCGCGCCTTCGCCGGAGTCGCTGATCACCTCGATGATATGCTCCTTGAGCGTCGTGACCGGCTTCTCGCGGCCCGGCGAGCGTTGTCTCGCGACCGCTTGTTTCGGGTGCTGCAATTCGAGGGTTTCGTTCATGGTCCTGGTATCACCGCTGTCGTGCTCATGCGCCGCCTGGGTCCGCGGGCGGCCTTGCCGCCTCGGCGAAAACTAGGCGGCCCGGATTCGCGCGAAATTGCGCTCCTTGACATCAATTCCGAACAGTTTCCCGGTGCTCGCCGCGCCGACTAGATCGGCCACCGAGGTAGCGCGGATGCCGAGATAGGCCTTCATGCTGGCGGCGGCCTTGCGTCCCGCGCCCATCGCTTCGATCACCGTCGCCGCGCCGGTGACGATGTCGCCCCCGGCGAATACGCCCGCCACGGAGGTCGCGAGGTTCTCGCCGGTTTCGATGTAGCCCCACTTGTTGAGCTTGAGGCTGGAGGTCTGGCCCATGATCGGGTTCGCGTTGGTGCCGATCGCGTACACGACCAGGTCGCACTCGAAGTCGAACTCGCTTCCCGGGACCGGGACCGGACGGCGCCGTCCCGAGTCGTCGGGCTCGCCCAGCTCCATGCGGATGCAGCGCATGCCGCGCACGTTGCCCTTGCCGTCGTCGAGGTTTCCGACCGGGTTGGTGTGCCAGTGGAATTCGACGCCTTCGTCCTCGGCGTGGTGGACTTCCTCGGCGCGCGCCGGGCATTCGGTCCGGGAGCGCCGGTAGATGCAGTAGACCTTTTCCGCTCCCAGCCGCAGGCTGACCCGCATGGCGTCCATGGCGGTGTTGCCCGCGCCGACCACCGCGACCCGCTTGGCGGGCGGCAACGGCGTGTCGTAATCGGGGAACTCCTTGGCGCGCATCAGGTTGCAGCGCGTGAGGAGTTCATTTGCCGAGAGCACGCCGTTCAACGAATCCCCCGCAACGCCGAGCATGGACGGATAGCCCGCGCCCGTGCCGACGAATACCGCTTGGAAGCTCAGCTCGTCCAGCATCTGCTCGATGGTGAACAGGCGCCCGACGAGCGTATTGCACTCGAACTTGACGCCGAGCTTCATGAGGTTCGCGATCTCGGCGTCGATCACCTCGTTCGGCAGGCGAAAATCGGGAATGCCGTACTTGAGCACGCCGCCGGCCTGGTGAAAGGCTTCGAACACGGTGACGTCGCACCCGGCCTTGGCCATGTCCGCGGCGCAGGCCATGCCCGCGGGTCCCGAACCCACGATGCCGATCTTGAACCCGCTCGGCTCGATATAGGGAATGTTGACCCAGCCCTCGGCGATGGCGGCATCGCCGATGAAGCGCTCCAGCCGCCCGATCGCCACGGGCTCGAGCGTATCGCCCACCGTGCACACGCCCTCGCACTGGTTTTCCTGCGGGCAGACGCGGCCGCAAATCGCCGGAAGCAGGTTGGTCGCGGTGATGATGTCGTAGGCGCCGCGGAGATTCTTCTCGGTGATCTTCTGGATGAATCCGGGGATGTCGATGTTGACCGGGCATCCCGCGATGCACGGCTCGTCCGGACAGAGCAGGCAGCGCTCGGCCTCGTTGAGCGCGGCCTCGATCGGGTAGCCGCAGGCGACTTCCTCGAAGTTGTGCGCGCGCCTTTGCGCATCCTGCTCGGGCATCGGCGTGCGCTCTTGCGGGATCGTGCGGATGGTTTTCTTTTTTGCCATTGCTCTTGCCTACGATTTTCTTGCCGGGGAGTTGGCCGCCTTGCGCGGCCCCTTGGGCTTCGGTTCGACGGGACTCGCCGGCGAGGATGCCGGAAGGTTCATCATCCGGCAGGTCTCGAGCCACCGGTCCAGGGCCATCTTCTCCTGCTCGGTGAAGCGGCGCAGCCGCGTCATCAGGTCGTCGAAATCGACTTTGTGACCGTCGAAATCGGGGCCGTCGACGCAGGCGAACTTTACCTGGCCGCCGATTTTCACCCGGCAGCCGCCGCACATCCCGGTGCCGTCGACCATGAGGGGATTCAAGCTCACCATGGTCTTGATGTTGTGCGGCCGCGTCGTCTCGGCGCAGCCCTTCATCATGATCGGCGGCCCGATGGCGACGACTTCGTCGATGTCGGAGTGCTTCGCGATCGCCTGCTTGATGCCCTCGGTCACGAGCCCCTTGATGCCCGTTGAGCCGTCATCGGTGCAGATGATGAACTCGTCGCAGCAGGCCCTGAACTTGTCGTCCCAGAACACCAGGTCCTTGTTGCGGAACCCGACCACGCCGATGACGTAGGCGCCGGCGTCCTTGAACGCCCGCGCCTGGGGGAAAACCGGCGCCACTCCGAGGCCCCCGCCGACGCAGACCACTTTCTTCGCGTGGCTGATCGGGCTCGGTATGCCCATGGGGCCCACCATGCCGTAGAGCCGCGTCCCGACCTGGCAGGCAAGCTGCATTTCCTTGGTCGTCTTGCCGACGGCCTGGATCACCAGCGTGATCGTGCCCTTGACGCGATCGAAGTCGGCGATGGTCAGAGGGATGCGCTCGCCATGCTCGTTCAGCATGACGATGACGAACTGGCCCGGCTTCGCAGCCTTGGCCATGAGGGGATGTCGGACTTCCAACAGGTAGGTGACGTCGGAGAAATCTTTCCGGGTCACAATCTCGAACGTGGATGGTGCGTTCGTTCTGGTCTCGGCCTTGCTCTCAATGGTCTGCAATGGGGTCTTTTCCTGCGCTGACTGATGACTTGGAGGATCACCTCGAGTTGCGGGGGGGGAAGTTAGCCTCATCACCCCCCTTGATCTTTGATTTAGCGCAAGGAACCGTAGCTTTCCGCCACCCCCAAGAAACCGCTCCGAGCGGCGCCCTCCCGGTGTCCGGATATTGGAAAGAATTCAGGCTCTTCCGGCGCTTATCCAATCCCACACGTATTGTACGCCAATTGCCCCGAGCGAGGCGCCGCTAAGGAAGCTCTGAAAAACGTCATTCCCGCGTGGTAAGCATGCCCCCGCGGAAGCGGGAGCGGGAATCCGGAAGATCCCTGATTCGACTGGACCCCCGCCTTCGCGGGGGTGACAAAAATCGAGTTCTTCAGAGCCTCCCTAACGGTAGGCGTCGTTGACGCGCTCGAGCGCCTCGGGCCCCGGCACGAGCTCGCCATCGCCCAGGCGGTTGAGCGGCACCTCGACGGTGTTCAGCCGCGCGTGGAGGTCCTCCGGATGCGGTTCCTCAAAAAGCAGCCCGGTGACGATTTCGCCCGCGGCGGCGCGCTCCTGCAGATAATTCATCGCCGCGATGCGATTGTGCGCATCGAAGTCGCTGTGGAGCTTGCGCAGGCGGATCGCCACGCCGTCGTGCTGCACCACTTCTTCCACCGTTCCGGGGGCGTATTCGGCCGTGATCTCCTTGCGCGGCGAGACGAAATCGAGCCGGTTCACCGCCTCGTTGTGCTCGCGCACGTAGTCGTAGCTCTTGGTCGAGCCCGGATGATTGTTGAACGCGACGCAGGGGCTGATCACGTCGATGAAGGCCGCGCCGCGGTGCAGGAGCGCCCCCTTGACGAGCGGCACCAACTGCGTCTTGTCGCCGGAGAACCCGCGCGCCACAAAGGTGGCGCCAAGCTGCAGCGCGAGCATCACCATGTCGATCGGGGCGTCGGCGTTGACCGCCCCGCGCTTGCTCTTCGAGCCCTTGTCCGCGGTGGCCGAGAACTGGCCCTTGGTCAGGCCGTAGACGCCGTTGTTCTCGACGATGTAGACCATGTTCACCGCGCGGCGCATGCAGTGCGCGAACTGGCCCAGGCCGATCGATGCCGAGTCGCCGTCTCCGGAGACCCCCAGATAGATGAGTTCGCGGTTGGCGAGCGCGGCCCCGGTGGCAACCGAGGGCATGCGGCCATGCACGCTGTTGAACCCGTGCGAGTTGCCCAGAAAATAAGTCGGCGTCTTCGACGAGCAGCCGATTCCGGAGAGCTTGGCAACCTTGTGCGGCTCGATGTCCAGTTCGAAACAGGCCTGCACGATCGCCGCGCTGATCGAATCGTGGCCGCAGCCGGCGCACAGGGTGGACACCGAACCCTCGTAGTCGCGCCGGGTGTAGCCGAGGCGGTTCACCGGCAGCGCCGGATAATGAAGTTGGGGCTTGGCGAGATAGGTCATGGTCCGACCTTTTTCAGCGGCTTGACGTTGGCGAGCGCGAGCCTGGCCGCGATTCGTCCGGCGATGAAGCGCGCGGTGATCGGCGTGCCGTCGTAATGCAGCACGGGCTGGAGCTTCGCCGGATCGATCGCGAGTTCGTTCACCAGCAGGGTGCGAAGCTGCGCGTCGCGGTTCTGCTCCACCACGAACACCGCTTCGTGCCCGGCGATGAAATCGGCGACCTCGTCGGCAAACGGGAAAGCGCGCACGCGCATGGCGTCGACGTGAATGCCCTGCCCTTCGAGCGCCGCGAGCGCCTCGGCCATCGCCGCGGCGGTGGAGCCGTAATAGATGACGCCTGAGCGGGTGGGCTTTGCGCAGCGCCGAAGGACCGGCTTGGGCACAAGCCGCTTCGCCGTGGCGAACTTCGCGAGCAGCCTCTCCATGTTGTCCACGTAGACCGGTCCGTCTTCGCTGTAGCGGGCGTAGCGGTCCTTGGTGGTGCCGCGGGTGAAGTAGGCGCCGCGCAGCGGATGCGTGCCCGGATAGGTGCGATAGGGGATGCCGTCGCCGTCCGCGTCGAGGTAGCGCCCGAATTCCCTGCCCGCCTCGAGCATTTCGGCCGTCATCACCTTGCCGCGGTCCATGCGGCGCGAATAGTCCCAGGCCAACGGCTCGCACAGCACTTCGTTCATGCCGATGTCGAGGTCCATCATCACGAACACCGGCGTCGGCAGCCGGTCGGCGAGATCGAAAGCGGCTGCGCCCAGATCGAAGCACTCGCGCGGGTCCTCGGGAAACAGCAGCACGTGCTTGGTATCGCCGTGCGAAGCGTAGGCGCAGGCGAGAACGTCGGCCTGCTGCGTGCGCGTGGGCAGACCGGTCGAGGGTCCGCCGCGCTGCACGTTGAATATCACCGCCGGTATTTCGGCGAAATACGCAAGGCCCAGGAATTCGGTCATCAGCGACACGCCCGGCCCGGAGGTGGCGGTGAAGGCGCGCGCGCCGTTCCAGGCGGCGCCGATGACGATGCCGATCGAGGCCAGCTCGTCCTCGGCCTGGACGATGGCATAGCGGTTGGCGCCGGTATCCGGGTCGACGCGCAGGCGCCTGCAGTGCCGCGCAAAGGCTTCGGCGAGCGAGGTGGAGGGCGTGAGCGGATACCAGGCGCACACCGTCGCCCCGCCCCAGACGGCGCCGAGCGCCGCGGCGCTGTTGCCGTCGATGAAGATCCGCTCGCCGACCCGGTCTGCGCGGCGCACGCGCAGGCCGATCGGGCATGCGATTCGCGCCAGCGCGTGCGCCCGCCCGAGCTGCAGGGCGTGGATGTTCGGCTTCAGGAGCTTCTCCTTTCCCTTGTACTGCTCGCCGATCAACTGCGCGATCTCGTTCGGATCGATGTCGAGCAGCGCCGAGAGCGCGCCGACATAGATGATGTTCTTGAAAAGCTGGCGCTCGCGCGCATCGACGTAGGTTTCGTTGCAAATTTCGGTGAGCGGCATGCCGATCACCGTGATGTCGTCGCGGAACTTCGATTTCGGCAAGGGCTTGGTCGAGTCGTAGAACAGGTAGCCCCCGGGCTCGATCTCCTGCAGGTCCTGGTCCCAGGTCTGCGGGTTCATCGCCACCATCAGGTCGACCCCGCCGCGCCGCCCGAGCCATCCGGCCTCCGACACCCTCACCTCGTACCAGGTCGGCAGTCCCTGGATATTGGAGGGGAAGATGTTGCGCGGGCTCACCGGCACGCCCATGCGCTGGACCGATCTTGCAAACAGGGTGTTCGCCGACGCCGATCCCGACCCGTTGACGTTGGCGAACTTGACCACGAAATCGTTGACGGCCTCGATCGGCTTCATGCCGCTCTCCGTCTCGGTTCGCGCGAGCGGCAGCCGGGCCCGGCGTGGGTCATATCGATCAGGACTTTCTGCATGTCCCAGGCCCCGGTGGGGCAGCGCTCGGCGCACAGCCCGCAGTGCAGGCACACGTCCTCGTCCTTCACCATGACGCGCCCGGTCTTGAGAAGATCGGAGACGCACAGGTCCTGCGCGCGGTTCGGCGCCGGCGCTCTCAGGCGCGCGCGCAGGTCCTCTTCCTCGCCGTTATGCGTGAAGGTAATGCAGTCCATCGGGCAGATATCGACGCAGGCGTCGCACTCGATGCAGAGCTTGCCCGTAAACACGGTCTGCACGTCGCAGTTCAAGCAGCGCTCGGCCTCGGCAAGCGCAAGCTCGCGATCGAACCCGATCTCGACTTCGACGCGGATGTCCTTGAGCGCCACGCGCCTGTCCTGCGTGGGGACGCGGTAGCGCCTATCCATCGAAACCTCGTTGTCGTAGCTCCACTCGTGGATGCCCATCTTCTGGCTCACCTGCACCACCTTGGGCAGCGGCCGCTCGCGCGGATCCTCGCGGTGCAGGTACCTGTCGATCGACACCGCGGCATCGTGGCCGTGCGCGACCGCGGTGATGATGTTTCTCGGACCGAAGGCGGCGTCGCCGCCGAAGAACACCTGCGGCAGGCTCGACTGCAGGGTGGCCGGATCGAGGCGGGGCAGTCCCCACTGGTCGAATTCGATGCCGCAATCGCGCTCGATCCAGGGAAAGGCGTTTTCCTGTCCGACCGCGACCAGCACGTCGTCGCACGCCATCAGGATCTCGGGCTCGCCGGTGGGCAGGAGCCTGCGCTTTCCCTTGGCGTCGTATTCGGCCCTCACCTTTTCGAATACCACGCCGGTGAGCCTGCCCGCGTCGTGCGCGAAGGCCTTGGGCACCATGTAGTTCAGGATCGGGATGCCCTCGTTCATCGCATCCTCTTTTTCCCACGGGCTCGCCTTCATTTCCTCGAAGCCCGAGCGCACCACCACGCTCACCT
Organism: Betaproteobacteria bacterium; assembly: GCA_016189945.1. GTDB lineage: Bacteria > Pseudomonadota > Gammaproteobacteria > Burkholderiales > SG8-39 > JACQTO01. The sequence goes on along the minus strand of JACPRN010000160.1, from coordinate 2,721 downwards.
CGTCGGCCCCGAGACGGCGCGACGAGCGGCAGCAGTCCATGGCGGTATTGCCGCCGCCGAGGACGACTACGCGCCTGCCGATCGAATTCACATGGCCGAAGGACACGCTGGCGAGCCAGTCGATGCCGATGTGGATGTTGGCCGCGGATTCGCGGCGTCCGGGGATGTCGAGATCGCGTCCGCGCGGGGCGCCGCAACCGACGAAAATCGCGTCGTAGCCCTGCGCAAGCAGCGCTTTCATGCTCTCGACGGGCGCGCCGAAACGGCACTCGAGCCCCATGTCGAGGATGTAGCCCACCTCCTCGTCCAAGACCTCTTCGGGCAGCCTGAACTTGGGGATCTGGCTTCGCATCATGCCGCCGGCGCGGCGGTCGCCGTCGTAGATCGCGATCTCGTAGCCGAGCGGCGCCAGATCGCACGCCACGGTGAGCGAGGCCGGCCCGGCGCCCACGAGCGCGATGTGCCTGCCGTTCTTGTGTGCCGGAATCTTCGGCAGCCGGCTGCGGATGTCGTCCTTGTAATCGGCCGCAACGCGCTTCAAGCGGCAAATGGCCACCGGGTCCTTTTCCACGCGTCCGCGCCGGCAGGCGGGCTCGCAGGGCCGGTCGCAGGTGCGACCGAGAATGCCGGGAAAGACGTTGGACTCCCAGTTGACCATGTAGGCGTCGCTGTAGCGGCCCGCCGCGATCAGGCGGATGTACTCGGGTACCGGGGTATGGGCCGGGCAGGCCCATTGGCAATCAACGACCTTGTGGAAGTATCCGGGCGCTGCAATATCCGTCGGCTTCAATCGCACACTCCAAAATTGCGCTCAGGGAGAAACTGCTCCGACCCCGAACTACTTGATCCGCCGCAGCGTGGGTTTGCCGCCGCTTGGCCGGCGCGGCCCTGGCGGTTCGACGGCGGAACCCGGCGTTGGTTCTGCCCCTGGAGGCGTTGCGGCTTCCCCGGCTGCGGGAGAGTCGGCCTTGGCCTCGACCTCGAAGGACATGCCGTGGCCGTTTTCGCGCGCGTAGATCGCGGTAACGGCGCTCACCGGGATCGACAATTCGCGGGCGACGCCGGAAAAGCGCGCCGTGCACTTGATCGCCTCGTTTCCCATCTGCATGCGGCTGGTCGCGAGCGGCCCGATATTGAGAACGATCTCGCCGTCGCGCACGTATTCCATCGGCACGCGCGTATTCGCGTCGACCACCACCGACACGTAGGGCGTCAGACCGTTGTCGACGCACCACTCATAGATGGCGCGCAGCAGGTAGGGCTTGGTCGATGTGGGCTCGGACATGGCCGCAGCGGCGGCACCGCTATTTCCTCATCACCTTTTCCGAGGGCGTGAGCGCCTCGATGTAGGCCGGCCGCGAGAACAGCCTCTCGGCGTATTTCATCAGCGGCGCGGCCGACTTGGGCAGCGAGATGCCGTAGTGGTCCAGCCGCCAGAGCAGCGGCGATATGGCCACGTCGAGCATCGAGAAATCGTCGCCGAGCATGTACTTCTGCTTGGAAAACACCGGCGCCATCTGCGTCAGGCGATCGGCAACCTGCTGGCGCGCGCGATCCTGCTGCTTCTGGTTGCCGCGATCCAGGGTGTCGATCTGCGAGAACAGCTCGACCTCGAACTGGAACAGAAAAAGCCGCGCCCTGGCCCGCATCACCGGGTCGGCGGGCATGAGCTGCGGGTGCGGAAAACGCTCGTCGATGTACTCGTTGATGATGTTGGATTCGTACAGAATCAGGTCGCGCTCGACCAGCACCGGCAGGCGGTTGTACGGATTCATCACCGCGATGTCCTCGGGCTTGTTGAACATGTCGACGTCGATGATCTGGAAATCCATGCCTTTCTCGTAGAGCACGATGCGGCAGCGCTGCGAGAAGGGACAGGTGTTGCCGGAATACAGGTTCATCATGGCGGGCTACCTCTTGCCTACGCGCTCCAATGGGCTGTGGCCCATTCACGCGAAACTCGTCAATGCACGTCTTTCCAGAATTCCCGGTACAGAAAATAAGCCAGCAGGGTCAATCCAAACAGGTAGGCGACCACCACGATGCCCACCTGCCGGCGGAACACCTGGGTCGGCTCGCCCATCCAGACGAGAAAGTTCACCAGGTCGCGCGCGAGCATGTCGTACTCGAGCGGCGAGAGCGTCCCGGGGGTCAGGGCCTGTAATTTCGCGGTCTTGAGGAGATTGCCGTGGCTGTCCTTCATCTCCTTGCCGGCCGCGTCTTTCATCACCTCTTCCCTGAGGACGCGCTCGCCCTGCAGCTTCCACAGGGCGTGCGGCATGCCGACGCCCTCGAACACCGTGTTGTTCCAGCCCGTGGGGCTGGAAGGGTCGCGGTAGAAGCCGCGCAGGAAGCTCCAGAGCCAGTCCGCGCCGCGCGAGCGCGCGATCACCGATAAATCCGGCGCCGGGCCGAACCAGTCGGCGGCATCCTTGCGGGTCATGGCGACGGTCATCATTTCGCCGATCTTGTCGGCGGTGAACATGAGGTTATCCATGATCTGGCGCTCCGAGAGGCCCAGGTCGCGCAAGCGGTTGTAGCGCATGAGGGTCGCCGCGTGGCAGTTGAGGCAGTAGTTGACGAACGTTCGCGCACCGGCCTGCAGGCTCGCCAGGTCGCGCACATCGATCGGCGCCGACTCGATCCTCGGCTCCGCCTCGGCGGCTCGGGCAGCAAGCGGCGCCGACAGGGATGCCGCGAGAGGCGCCAGAACCAGCAGGG
>JACPRN010000162.1 GCA_016189945.1 Betaproteobacteria bacterium | reverse complement strand
GCTCCGGGAATGAAATCCTCGACGATGACGCCGAGCTGCTCCGCCTCGCGGTCCGCAAGCGCCTGGATGCGCCGCACTTGCGCGACGGCGCGCAAGAACGACGCGGCGCAATCGGCGCGCACCACGCCCCTGCTCGCATTCAGGCGGCGCGCTTTCACCACCACCGGGTAGCGCAGGGCGCGAGCCATCGCCGCGGCATCGGCTGCGCTCGTGACGAGTTGAAAGTGCGGGCAGTTGAAGCGCAGGCGCCCGAGCATGCGCCGGAACTCGACCTTGTCGCGCGTGGTTCGCACTGTCCGCGGCGGGTTGCCCGGAAGCCCGAGTTTTTCCCGCAACAGCGCGGCCAGTTCCAGACCGTGGTCGTCCACCGCGATGACCGCGTCGGGGCGATGTCCCAGCGACGCGAGCGCCTGCCCCAGCGCAACCGCGGGCCGATCAAAAGGCAACGACAGAATCGGGCTCATCCCCATCAGCGGCGCCAACCGGTGGCAGTGGTCCGCGGCCGCTACCACCTCCACGTCCAGTTCTTTCGCCGCGGCGAGAAAATCTTCGTTGCGGTAGCCACTCGCGGGCAGCAGCAGCAGGACCCGGCGCATGCTCAGATCGATTGCAGTTGCAGGTCCGTCGGCTCGGCGCAGCAGTACCAGGGCTCCGAGAGGCGCGGGACTGCCTGACCCGGGTCGGCGCCGTCGAGGCTCGGCGCCTTGCGCCCGGCCGCTTGGTGCGCGAGCCGCCACACTTCGCGGAACACTGCGGCGCGCGGGGCGTTTCCCATGCGCGCAACGGCGGCCTGAACTTGTCTTTGCAGTGCGTCCACGCGCGCATCGGCGTGGCGCCAGGGGTAGCCCAGGAGCTGCGCATCGAAGGAATCCAGCAGCTCCGCGAAACCCGGCAGGCGCAGCAGATACGAGCCCTGCGGCACGAGCAGGCGTATGGCGAGCTGCACCGGCGCCACCGCTTCCTGCAGCCGCAACCGCACCAGCTCGCTCAGCAGATCGAGGTAGCCGTCGAGCGTCGTCCACGGGGTGAAGGCAACGAAGGTCGGGGCAAGAAAAATGCCGTTCGCTTGGCAAAGGCCGAGCGCGCGTTCGAAATCGGCGCGGGTGTGGCGCTTGTCGAAAAAAACGAGGATGCGCTCGTCCACCGACTCCACCGCCGAAGTGATGAAAAGGCAGCCATACGCGCGCAGAAGCGGCATGAGACGGGCGTGCGCGAGCAGGTGCTCGATCTTGATCGTGGCGTCGAAAGTCAATTGCGGAAAGCGCGCGTGCATGGCCTGGAGCACGCGCAGGGCGTGCGCGGGACCGTTCAGAAAATCCGGGTCGCCGAAGGAGATGTGCGCCGCGCCCGCGGCGACCTGCTGCGCGATATCCGCCAATACGACGTCCCTCGCCACGGCGCGAAATCGGCCCTGGTACACGGGGACAATCGGACAGTGGCGGCACCAATGCTTGCAGCCGCGCGTTGTTTCGGCAAAGCCAACGACCTTGCTCGATCCTCCGGGCAGCACCAGGCGCGCGTAACGCTCGAGCGCGGGCAGGCCGCTGCGCTCGGGCTTGAGAAAAACGACGCGCGACAGGCCGACCAGCGGTTCGCGCTGCGGCCGGCGATCGCCCTCACGCAGGCGGTGCGCGAGCGCAAGCAAACCGGTTTCGAATTCGCCGCCCAGGAGCGTTTCGACCCCGGACGAACGCAGCAGCGCTTCGTTCATCGGCGCATACAGCCCGTATGCGCACAGGTGCGCTCTGGGGGCGAGCGCGCGCACCTTGGGCAGCGCCTTCAGGGCGATGCGGGTCGCGGTGTGCATGCCCGCGTGGAGCGCAACGAGTCCCGCGTCTGCCAGTGCGCCGGGGTCGAGTTTCTGCAGCGAAAGATCGATGCAGATGGCCTCGAACCCAGCCGCTTTCAGCAGCGCCGCCGGAGCCGCCAGGTTGAACGACTGGCGGCCCAATTCATAGGGGTTGACGAGGACGACCTTGAACGGGACGGCTGCCAGGGCCGCTCGGCTGCTGGCGCTCAAGCACTCGGGCGTCGTCACTTGGACTTGGGGCGCGAGGGCGCCTCCGCCAGGGGATCGCGCGAAGCGCCGGCTTGCTTCAGGCGGCTCAGGTATTGGGCCCACAGGCTGACGTATTGCTCGCCAAGCTCGTACAGGTAGTCCCAAGAGTAGATCCCGGTGCTGTGTCCATCGGAAAACGTCGGCTGAATCGCGTAGTTGCCCACCGGCTCGACCGCGGTAATCTCGACATTGCGCTTGCCCATCTGTAATGTTTCCTCTCCGGGAGCGTGGCCGCGCACCTCGGCCGAGGGCGAATAAACGCGCAGGTACTCGTAGGGCAATTCAAACCGCTTGCCGTCCGCGAACGTCACTTCCATCAGCCGCGACTTCTGGCGCAGCTTGATTTCCGTCGGGACGGGGTTGCCTCTTCCAGGCTCCGGCATGGGTTCGATCCTCGCGCTGGAGCGCGCCCGCGCGCGCTCATTTTGTGGATGGCGGCACGTAACCGGCAGCGGCGTCGGCGCCAGGGCCGAAAAAATGCGCTTCCATCTGCGCCACCAGGTACTTGCGCGCCTCGGCGTCGGCGAGATTCAGCCGGTTTTCATTGACCAGCATCTTCTGATGCTCGAGCCACGCCTTCCAAGCCTCTTTGGACACGTTATCAAATATCCGCTTGCCGAGCATCCCCGGATAGGGCGGAAAATCCAGCCCCTCGGCTTCGCGGCCGAGCTTGACGCACATCACCATTCTCGCCATGTCGTTCATGCCCCCACGCTGCAACGGTCAGAAGCGTCGCGCCGTTTGAAACGCCTGCCTCCGATTTGCAGGCGCCGAGCCGCCGAGAAGCCTCTTTCACTACCTCCAGTTAGAACAAAACCGCCGGAGTCGGTTCTGGGGCCATTGGCCATGTCCTCATCGTGGAATTGAGTTCTCATTAGAGCGCCGCCGACGCGGGTGCAAACGCCGCCGGCATTCGGAGCGATCGACGGAGGAACTCCTTTCCGGGGCGGGGAGCGCACGTGTGCGGCGCGTTTTTTCAGAGTAAGCTTGTTCTTCAGGAGGGAACCAAGAGCAGCAGCGGCGATCCGCTCGCGCGCCTGAAAACAACTTCGCCGCTTCGCATAGACCGACACGATCTTGGGGACGATCACGCACATGCTGGCCAGGGGCCTTGTTCTCTTGCTTGCGCTGGCGCTGTCGGGCTGTGCCGGAATGAACATCCCCGGACTGGGCTTTCCGGATCCGGAAGAGCGGCAGGTGCTCGAGCTGATCGCTTACGCGCAGCGCGCGGCGGTGATGTCAGCCGAGCAGCAGCGGGGCGCTTACGGCGCCGATAATCAGGCGTTCGACCGGGACCACAGCCCCTACAACCGGGTGCGGCTTGCGTTGCTGCTCGCCACACCGGGCGCGAGCGTGCGCGACGATGCGCGCGCGGCGGGTTTGCTCGAGCCGATCGCCGCCCGGGACGAGCGCGCGAGCCCCTTGAGCCTGCTGGCGAGCCTTGTCCACGCCCAGATCGCCGAGCGCGAGCGCGAGCAGAAGCGCGCCGCGCAACTGCGCGAGCAGGCCACGCAATTGCGCGAGCAGATCGACGCGCAGAGCGCCGAGCGCGAGCGCGAGCAGAAGCGCGCCGCGCAACTGCGCGAGCAGGCCACGCAATTGCGCGAGCAGGTCGACGCGCAGACCGCCGAGCGCGAGCGCGAGCAGAAGCGCGCCGAGGAGTTGCGCCAGCAGATCGAAGCGTTGAAGAACATCGAACGCGGCATCATCGAACGGGGGCGACAGGGCCGGCGCCCGTGAAGCAGGCAGGGTCCGCATTCGCTGTTCGTCCGTCCTGTCGCTCGCGGGCGACAACAAGTGGGGCAGGTTGCGGGACCGGGGAGATCGATCGTCCCGGCCGGCGTGCGGCTGCGGGAATCGAACACTTTCAACCGCTTGGCCGATGGGCGCTTTGCGCATCGCGGCGCCGTCCATCGGCGCGCTGACCGGTGGCCCGGCGAACGCCGACCTGGGCGGCGTCGGGCGAGGACGACACGATTTCCCGCGCCCGCCGCCGTTCCCGTTCCTTGGCCTTCGCGCAACTGCCTGATCCGGCTGGGATTCGGATTCCTGGCACGGGCGGTGCTACGCGTCGGTAAACGGGCCGCTTTCGCGGCCAAGAACCAAGAACGCCAAATGCCGACATGGAAGACAACACCTTGAGAATCAGGCACCCGGCAGTGCTGGGTGCCGCTGTTTCAGTCGTCGCCGTCAGTCTGATGGGGACCGCCGCCGTCGTGGGGATCCTGCCGAGCGCGCCCTCGGCAAAGACCGACGTTACGGTGGCAAGGAGCGTGCCGGCGGCACACGGGCGCGCCGCCGAAGCGGGACCGGCCGGGGCCTGCGCGTCCTGCGGGACGTTGGCGGGGGTGCGCAGCGTCGATATGCCGGCGGGAAACGAGATTGAAAGGACGGCGAAAAAGCGCGTCTCCTACCGCGTTACCGTGCACATGGACGACGGGTCCTTTCGCACCATTTCGCAACCGAAACCTCCTGCGGCTGCGGTGGGTGAACGAGTGCGCATTGTGAACGGCGCGGTGGTGGCGCCATCGTAGCACCTCGAGTTCGGCTTGCCCGCCGCGGGCGCAGGGGAACTTTGCCCGCGCAAATCCGCCGAACGAGTCAAGCCGGGCGCATTCGATGCCGCTGGGCTGGCCGCGCAGCGGTGCGCAAGCGCCTGGCGGCGGTGCGGATGCATGCCGATGCGCAAGCCCGGCGAGGCGAACGCCCGATGCAGGACTGAACAAGAGGACATCAACATGAACACCGCTGGCAAGTACCTGATTCGCTTTCTGATCGTCACCATGGGCGCGCTTGGCCTGCCGGTCCCGGAGGCGCGCGCCGACCTGGTCCCGACGCATGCGGCCGGTGCGGCGATCTTCGCGCCGGCACAGCGCGCCGGCGTCGCCGCGTTCCTGGAGCGCAGCGAGGTCCGCGCGCAACTCGAACGGTACGGAGTCGATCCGGCCCAAGCGCGCTCGCGCGTGGAGGCGCTCGGCGACGACGAGATCGCAGCCATCGCCGGGCGGATCGACGCTTTGCCCGCCGGCGGCGACATTCTCGGCGCGGTGGTATTCGTGTTCGTTCTGTTGCTGGTCACCGACATCCTCGGATTTACCAGGGTCTTTCCTTTCACCAGGCCGGCAAGAAGATGAACTCGAAACCGGCGGGCAAACCTCGTTCCCAACCGCGGGCAATTCACCCGGGAGAAATCCCCTTGAAGGACCATTCGGCATGAAATGGAAACCCGAGTATGCAACCGGCATACACAATCTCGACAACCAGCACCGGACCATCCTGGAAATCATCACGCGATTTGAAAGGATGGGGGAAGGGAGGGCGCATTGGGACCAGGTG
>JACPRN010000167.1 GCA_016189945.1 Betaproteobacteria bacterium | reverse complement strand
GCCACTGGGCAAGGACGTCACAACAAGCTGCGTCGAGCAAGGCCTGGACCCCGCGCGTACTGTCGCAGTGGATGCCCTTTTCCCGCTCGACCGGCGCCGCACCCTGATGTGCTCGCCTGCGACCGCGCCGGAGTACCGCGACGCAGCGCACGCGCTGCTAGCCAAGGGCAGTACGCCGGTGTCCGTGATCCGCGACAGCCCGGGGTTCGTCGCGCAGCGCTTCCTCGCGCTGATCATCGCGATCGGCTGCGACATCGCGCAGCAACGCATCGCCCGGCCGAAGGATATTGACCTCGCGGCACGTATCGGCCTCAATTATCCCAACGGGCCGCTTGCCATGGGTGATGCGCTCGGACCCAAGCGCATTGTGACTATCCTCGAGAGCATGCTCAGTGCCTATGGCGATCCCCGCTACCGCCCCAGCGTCTGGCTGCGCCGACGTGCGATGCTTGGACTTTCCCTGCTCCATGAGGACTGACCAGAGGATCGAAGCGGAGCGGCTTGCGCGCAAGAAGGTCATCGCCGACCGCGGCATCCGGCTCGAATAGCGGACGCATGGGCCGGCATCGATCGATGCCAGGAATAAATGTTCGCAGTTCTGCGTTTTGGGGAATGAACGATGTTCAATGATCTACGCGAATTCATCGACAAGTCCAGGGAACTGGGCGAGTGCAGGACTATCGAGGGTGCGCACTGGGATGTGGAGGCCGGGCGCATCACCGAACTGAGCCTCTCAGTTCCCGATTCGCCGCTCATCGTGTTCGACGAGGTGCAGGGCTACCCGAAGGGGTACCGCATTGCCGCCAATCCATTTTCCTCGTCGAGGCGGGTTGCCCTGGGTCTTGGGTTGCCGCTAGAACTCAAAAAGCTTGATCTGATACGCGCCTGGAAGGAAAAGCTCTCGGCTTTTAAACCGATTCCGCCCGTTTACGTGCAGACGGGACCGGTCAAGGAAAATGTCCTGATCGGCAACGACGTCGATGTATTGAAATTTCCCACGCCCAAGTGGCACGAGTTCGACGGGGGGCGCTATATCGGCACGGGGTGCATGGTCATCACAAAAGATCCCGATAGCGGCTGGATTAACTTTGGGGCTTACCGTTCGCAAATTGTCGACCGGAATACCGTGACCATGCACATAGTGCCCGGTCACCACGGTGCGATCATCGCGAAAAAATACTGGGACCGGGGCTTGAGCTGCCCGATAGCCATAGTATGCGGACAGGATCTGCAGCTGTGGATTGCCACCGTGTCTCCAGTCCCCATCGAAGTCAGCGAATATGCGTGGGCGGGAGGGTTGCGAGGCAAAGCGGTCGAAGTTGTCAAAGGAGAGACTGTCGATCTACCCATTCCGGCAACCGCGGAAATCGTTCTCGAAGGCGAAATGCCGCCTCCGGAAATCGAGACGGCGGACGAAGGGCCCTTTGGCGAATGGGAGGGCTATTACGCCGGCGGCAGGACTGCCCACCCAGTGGTCAAGATCAAGGCAATCCTGCATAGGAACGACCCGATCCAGTTGGGCGTGCCGATGTTGGTAGGCACGCATGATGACAATATGATCATGGCAGTAGATTCTTCGGCGCAGCTGTGGGCCGAATTGGATCAACAGATTGCCGGGGTAAAGGGCGTCTCCTTCATATACGAAGCCAGAAGACGACCTATGACAGTGGTGTCGCTCAAGCAGATGTATCCGGGACACGTCAAACAAGCCGCGCTGATTACGGCAGGGGTGTACCCCGGCGCGACGTTCGTGGGCCGGTTCATCGTAATTGTGGACGATGACATAGACCCCACCAACATGGCCGAAGTCCTGTGGGCAATGGGTACCCGGTGCGATCCCAAGACCCAGATCGATTTTCTTACCAACCGATTGACTATGCCTTCCGATCCCAGGCTCGACCCCGAAAAGAGAAAGGCCGGAGACTTGACCACGTCGACAGCGATAATCGATGCGTGCAGGCCCTGGGCCTGGCGGGATCAATTTCCAAAGGCAACCAAGACTTCCCCGGAAGTCATGCAACAGGTGAGGCGGAAATGGGGGCGCGTGCTTTTCGGGTGACGTGGGAGACTTGCAAGCCGACAATTCAGAGCGGTCCGCGTAGTTAAACATGCGTCGAAGGTTAACGCTGAGGAGGCTATATGAACTTGTCCGGTGGTGTTTTCAGGGGTTGGCGTGCGTGTGCAGCGGCATTGCTGGCCGTGGCACTCGTATCGGTCTATTCACCGAGTTACGCTCAGAGTCCGTCGAGTTTTCCCGAGCGGACGGTACGGCTGTTGGTGCAGTATCCCCCCGCCGGCTCGGTCGACATCGCCGCTCGTATCCTGGCCAAGGAGTTGACCGACCTCTGGGGCAAGTCGGTAGTGGTCGACAACAAGCCGGGTGCAAGCGGGTTGATCGCGAACGAGACACTCGCCAAAGCACCGGGTGACGGATACACGCTGTTGCTGTCGACCAATGGACCGATCGTGACCGTGCCGTTCTTTCAGAAAGAGATGCGGTACGACACGCTGACCGATCTGGTACCGGTCGCAATGGTCGGAACCTTCCAATACGTCCTGTGTGCGAGCTCGGCGCTTAAGGTCAAAACGCTGTCCGAATTTATCGCTGCGGCCCGGGCGCGTCCGGGCCGCATCGATTACGCAACCAACGGTATCGGTGGAACTCACCACCTGGCATGGGAGCAATTGCAGCGCGAGGCGGGCATCGTTCTCAATCACATACCCTTCAAGGGTGCTGCTCCCGCATTGCAAGAAGTGCTCGCGGGTCGGGTCTCGATGATATTCACCGCCGTAGCCACTGCGTTTCCCTATATCAAGGACGGCAGGCTGGTAGTGCTGGCATCCGGCGGCCGGGAGCGCTTGCCTTTAATGCCGGACCTAGCGACCGTGGCAGAGTCGGGTTTCCCGGGTTTCGACGTGAGCACCTGGCTGGCTGTGTTCACGTCGAGAGGAACGCCTCCGGCCCTGGTGGAAGAAATCAGCAAGGACATCAACAAAGTCACGCTCAGCAAGTCCTATAAGGACGCCCTGGCGCTGCGGGGAACCGACGCGCTCACCAGCACGTCGAAGGCCTTGGCTGAGTTGGTCCGCACCGAATACGAACGCAACCGCACGCTTATCAAGACCCTGGGCATAAAGGTCAATTGACCAGGCAGGTTTGGGCTAGCGCGTTGGAGTGCGCAGGTGTACTCGAAGAAGCGCAGGCCCGGTAGGCGCATATATTGGTTACGGTGTCGGCCCGGTAATTTGCCGTTTCGCAAGACCTGTTCCGTGCGTCAGCACCGCCTGCTGCTCAGCCGTTTTGATCGGCACAAAGCGCATGGCTCCCCGCCGCCGGGGTGTCTATACTTCAGCGTCTGTTTGCTTGCCCCATTCGCGAGTTCCTCGCGGAGGCGCTCTGACGCTCAGGGGAGTCGTTGACACCTCCGGGGTCGCGTGCTAGAAGGCTGGACAGGTTGCGAATCAGCAACCCGCCTGGAGGAGGAGAGTATCCATGAAGCGGATGCGGCGCATTCTCTCTGTCGCGCTGCTGGGCGCGCTTGTCGCCGGCAACGTCGCCGCCCAAAGCTATCCGAGCCGGCCCCTTCGCATCATTGTGCCGTTTGCGGCGGGCGGTCCGATGGACACCACGGCCCGGCTCATCAGCTCCAAAATGGCGAGCGCGTTAAATCAGCCGGTCATCGTCGAGAATCGCGGCGGCGCGGGCGGCCACATCGCCTTGGACGCGCTCTCCAAGGCACCCCCCGACGGTTACACGATTCTGCTGAGCTCGGACGGACTTGCGGTCCTCCCCGCCGTCTACCGCAAGCTGCCTTTCGACGCAGCGAAGGATTTCGTCCCCGTGACCCAACTCCTCGCGACCACGCTGATGCTCGCGGCGAGTCCCAAATTCTCGGGCGCATCGACCCGGGACCTGATCGCCCTGGCCAAGTCCAGGCCGGGCGGCCTGAACTATGGCCACAACGGCGTGGGCTCCAACGTGCACCTGATCATGGAGTTATTGAAGCTATCGGCGGGCATCGACATCCTCGGCGTTCCCTACAAAGGCGCCGCGCTGATCAGCACTGCGCTGATGACGGGCGAGCTGCATGTGGCCATCGTGCCGCTCCCCGGGAATCTGGAATCGGTCAAGGGTGGCCGTTTGAAAGCCTTGGCCGTGTTCGGGGAGCGGCGCGCGCCGGCGCTCCCGGAGGTGCAGACGGTCGGCGAAGCGGGCCTTGCGGGTTTCGGATTCGTCGCCTGGCAGGGATTATTCGTGCTCGCCAAGACTCCCCGCGACATCATCGAGCTGATCCAGCGGGAAGCCGTGAAGGCCCTCAACACGCCCGATGTGCGGGATCGGCTCCTCGCCATGGGCCAAGTGATCGTCGGCAGCACGGCGGACGAGTTTGATGCGAAGTACAAGGCGGACATCGCGAATTACGCCCGAATCGTCAAGCAAGCCGGCATTCCGCCGCAGGACTGACTTCGGCTGCAAGGCAACGCCGGATGTCCGACCCCTATACGCTGCCGCTGGCCGAGAAGATCGACCCCGCATACACGGCGCTGGTGGTCATCGATTACCAGAATGATTACATGGCCGAGAGCGGCGCATTCGAGCGGACCGGATCGGACGCCGGCATGATGCGGGCGATCGAGCCCTCGCTCGCGGCGATCCTCGCGGCGGCCCGCGCCGCAGGCGTGCACGTCGTTTTCGTCAAGAGCGTGTATTCGACGCCCGATAATCGCTTCCTTTCCCGGGCGTTTCTCCATCAGGCCCGGCGAATGCGCGGCGGGCTCTACCACGAGGTGCCGGCCTTGCAGCCCGACAGTTGGGGCGGCGAGTTCTACGGCCGGGTTTGCCCTGAGCCGGGAGAGGCAGTCGTCGTCAAGCACCGCTTCAGCGCATTCGCCGACACCGAACTCCCGCTCCTCCTGCGCAGCAGGGCGGTGCAGACGATCGTCGCGACCGGGGTGGCGACGCAGACCTGCGTCGAGTCGACCGTCCGCGATGCATTTTTCCGCGACTACTTCTGCGTCGTGCCGCGGGAGTGCGTCGCCGCCTATCGGGTCGAATGGCACGAGGAGGCGCTCGCGCGCATCGATCGGCTGTTCGGCGAGGTCGCGGGACTCCAGGACATCCTCGATGTCTGGGCGGCTGCGGGGCGTGCGCCCGCAGTAGGGTAGCCGCAGCACTTTGCCCCGTAATCGGCAGGAGCACCATGAACCGGAAAACTCACCAGCGTTCGCAGCGGAACTTCGATCTCGTCATCGAAAAGGATGTCGAGATTCCGATGCGGGACGGCACGCGCCTGCGCGCCGATGTCTTCCGCCCCAAGTCGGCCGCGAAAGTCCCCGCAATCATGAATCTCGGCGCGTATCAAAAGGACAAGGTCTGGGTGCCGCCTGCTGACCTCGAGGAGAAGGCGAATCCTTATATGAATTGGGAGGCGGCGAATCCGCTGTACTGGGTGCCGCAGGGCTACGCCATCGTGCGCGTCGACGCGCGCGGAACGGGCAGGTCCCCCGGATACACCAACCCTTGGTCGCCGCAGGAAGCGCGCGACTTCTACGACTCGATCGAATGGGCAGGCAAGGCGCGCTGGTCGAGCGGCCGCGTCGGGCTGCTCGGGGTTTCGTATTACGCCATGAACCAGTGGCTGGTCGCAAACCTAAAGCCCCCGTCGCTCAAAGCGATGATTCCGTGGGAGGGCGCCGCGGACATGTACCGCGACTTCGCCTACCACGGCGGCCTATTCATGATGGGGTTTGCGGTCAACTGGTATCACATGCAGATGGCGCACCACCTGCTCGGCAAGCCGCGCTCGACTTCCCCGGACTCTTTTTCTTCGCCCTGGATCTGGGAGTACATGCGCAACAGCCTGGACGGCGACTTCTATCACGGGCGGCAGGCGCGCTGGAACGAGATCGATGTTCCGTTCCTGTCCGCGGGCAACTGGAGCGGAATGGGCCTGCACCTGCGCGGCAACACCGAGGCCTTCCTGCGCGCCCGGTCGCGGCACAAGTGGCTGCGCATCGACTCGGGCACGCACTTCGGCCCCTTCCACAGCGAGGAAGGGCGCCGCGATCAATTGCGGTTTTTCGACCATTGGCTGAGGGGCGTCGATTCGGGGCTTCTGGAGGAGCCCCGCGTCAAGCTGCGCATCCGCACCGGAGGCAGGGGGAACTACGTCTTTCGCCACGAGCGCGCATGGCCGCTCAAGCGCACGCGCTGGACGCGTTTCTACCTGAGCCCCGGACCGGTGGGCGGGAGAAATGAGGTCGAAGGCGCGCTCACCGCGACTGCGCCTCGCAGGCAGTCTTCGCTCACCTATTGGTCGAACGGGTTGTCCCGGCCGGGCTTGGGGACACCAACCTGGCAGGCCGCGCTGATCGGCAAGGCGAGCCCGCGCACGGGCGCATCGTTCGAGACCGCTCCGCTTGAGCGGGACACCGAAGTCACCGGACCCGTTGTGCTCGTCCTCTGGGTAGCGAGCAGCACCGAGGACATGGACATTTTCGCGACCCTGCGCAACATCGACTCCGAGGGCGAGGACGTGCACGAACAGGGACAGCAGGGCCAGCCTGTTCCCGTGGCCAAGGGGTGGCTGCGCGCATCGCACCGCAAGCTCGACGAGCGCCTATCGCTCCCCTTTCGCCCCTATCACGCGCACGACCAACGGCAATGGCTCACACCCGGCGAGCCGGTGAGACTGGAAGTTGAGATCTGGCCGACCTGCATGGTATTTGCCAAGGGCCACCGCATCCGGCTCGACATCCAGCCGCGCGACGGCATCGGCAGCGCGCCCTACACGCACTACTCGGCCGACTACAATAGCGGAACCCACACGCTGTTCGCCGGCGGAACCCGCGCCTCGTACCTCATGCTCCCGATCGTGCCCGGCAATACATCGCAGTAAATCGCCAACTGAGTCAAGCTTGCGCAGGTTCTACGCCTGTCAGTTCGGAAGCCGCTGCGCCCGCCATGGACGCTTGTCCGGCGTCGCAGGGGAATGCTTGCCGCGAAGAAAGGCGGGCAAAATGGTAAAAGGTCCCATATACTCAATGTGTTAGAAATTTCTCCTTCTACGAAGGAGAAATTATTGTATTTTTCTCCTTTCAATAAGGAGAAAACCGAGAGCATGGCCACGGCAGCGTCGGGCCTGGTTCGGCGGCGGCTCGCAGACAAGCTCGCCGATTCACTCACCGCGCCCCTTCCCGCGGCAACGCCGCGGCGCATGCGCGGCACCGTCAGCCTGCCGGGCAAGGCGACGGCGGTGATCGGCATGCGCCGCGCCGGCAAGACCACCTTCCTGCACCAGTTGCGCCGCGAGCGCCTCGCCGCCGGGGTGGCGCGCGAGCGCTTGCCCTACATCAACTTCGAGGACGAAGTGCTCGCCGGCATGCAAGCGGCGCAGCTCGGCTTCCTCTTGGACGAGTACTACCGACGATACCCGGGGCTGCGCGCGCGCGAGACGGTAACTTGGTGCTTCGATGAGATACAGGCAGTTCCCGGCTGGGAGCGATTCGTGCGGCGGCTGCTGGACACCGAGCAGGTGGAGATCTTCCTGAGCGGTTCGTCGGCGGCGCTGCTGAGCCGCGAGGTGGCCACCAGCATGCGCGGCCGCGGCTGGGAGGTGCTGATCCATCCTTTCAGCTTCGAGGAGTTCTTGCGCCACCGCGCCCTGCTTGTTCCGGAGCATCCGGAACAAGTGTCCGCGGCCGAGCGCTCGGCGCTCGAGCATCATCTGCTGGCGTACCTCGAGACCGGGGGCTTCCCCGAGGCGCAGGCGCTCCCCCCGGCGGATCGCCACGAACTGCTGCTGCGCTACGTGGACGTCGCCATGCTGCGCGACGTGATGGAGCGCCACGGGGTCACGAACGTGGCGGGGCTGCACTGGCTGGTGCGGCATTTGCTCGGCAATCCCGGCGCGCTCTTCAGCGTGGAGAAGTTCCATGCGCGGCTCAAGTCCCAGGGGATCGCCATCGCGCGCGATACGCTGCACGCGCTACTCGGCTACGTCGAGGACTGCTTTCTTGTACGCACCCTGTGGGTCGAGGCGGCATCGGAGCGGCGCCGGATGGTCAATCCGCGCAAAGTGCACCCGGTGGACCCAGGCCTGATACCGATCTTCGACCAGACCGGCCGTGCCAATCGCGGTCACGCGCTGGAGGCCGCGGTCCGAGTGGAACTGGAGCGCCGGCGCATGCAGGTGACCTACGTCAAGACGAAGGAGGGCTACGAGGTGGACTTCCTTGCGCGGGCACCGGCGCAGCCGCCCGTGCTCATCCAGGTCGCCGCCGATCTGGACGAACAGGCCACGCGCGAGCGCGAAATCCGCGCGCTGCTCGCGGCCAAGGCCGAGCACCCGCGCGCGTCGCTCCACCTCGTGACGCTTGCTCCGGAATCGGCGACCGAAGTCCCCGATTCAGTTCAGGTGCACCCGGCTTGGTCCTGGTTCCTCGCCGCTTCCCCGTCCGAAGACCGAATTCGGACTTCAGTCGGCAAGCCTTAGCAGCACCGGCTGATGGTCGGAGGCGTCGGTCGCGCCGTTCACCGCCACGTCTTCGACCCACGGCGCGAGGTCCTCGGTGACGAAAATGAAATCGCAGCAGAAGGCCTCGCCCGGCCACTGCTCCTTGTCATAGACCCCGAGCGTCGCCTGGTGCGCCTGGCCAGGATGCGCGATGCGCCAAGCGTCGCTGTAGGCGGGAACTCCGGCTGCAAGCGGCGCCTGCAGCCGCTCATAGAGCGGATCCTCGGGCCGAAAGTTGAAGTCCGCGGTGAGCACCGCGGACGCCGGCCGCGGCATGGTCTGGAACGGACCGCCTTCCTTGTGCGGGTGCGCCGCGTCGGCGGCGTGTCCTGCCGCCTCCGCCTGCAGTCCGCGCAGCCCCTCCACCTGCGCCGCACGCTGTATTGCCGAATAGTAGGCAAGGTGCGTTGTGGTCACGCGCAGCGGCCCGGATTTCGCCCCCAGCACGGCCTCGACGGCGACGCGCTGCATCCCCGGAAGATCCGGGTCGGCGGGAAACGGCAGCAGATGGCGAAAGATCTGCAGCACGGCAAGCCGGCTGAAGATTGCATTGCCGAACTGGCGGCGAGCGCCGTTAGCCCCGAGCACATCGACCGCTATGCCTTTGATCGGCGTGAATCCGGGCAGCTCGGCCGCGAGCGCTGCGAACTGATCTTCGCCGCGGCTGCCTTCGAGCTCGGGATAATTGCGCGGCACTTCCTGGAAACACAGCACGTCGAAGTCGGCCATCTCCCGGCAGACGCGGACGATGCGCGCCGGATCGACCGCGCCGTCGCACCCTCGGCACCACTGGATGTTCCAGGTGATCAGTTGCATCGAGCGAAATGATAGCGCAGCCGCTCGACGGCGGCGTATCATTCATAGGCGCAGGATCGTTTGCCTCGACTTCTTTGACCCAGGGAGGGAAGAATCATGTGGGCAAGAATAGTTGCTGTCTTGTTCGCTCTTGCAGCCGGCATCGCGCAGGCGCAGCAGTACCCCGCCAAACCGGTGCGAATCGTCGTGCCGTTTCCGCCTGGCGGGCCCACCGACATCGCCGCCCGCTTCGTCGCGAACCATTTCACCAAGGCTTTCGGTCATGCGGCGACGGTGGAGAACATATCGGGGGCGGGCGGAATCGTCGGCTCGGATCGCGTAGCGAAATCGCCCCCGGACGGATATACGGTCCTCATGGGATCGAGCAATGCCTTCTCGGTGGCTCACTTGCTCTATCCGAACATTCCCTTCGATGCGCTCAAGGACTTTGCGCCGATCTCCATCGTGATACGCACACCGAACTATCTGGTCGTAAATCCCAAGGTGCCGGCGAACACGGTGCAGGAGCTGATCGCCTATGCGCGCAAGAACCCGGGAAAGCTCAATTATTCGTCCGCCGGCGCAGGCACCTCGACACACATGAACATGGAGCTGTTCAAGAACATGACCGGGGTTTTCATCCTCCATATCCCGTACAAGGGCTCGGCGCCCTCGGTGGCCTCGGTCGTGGCAGGCGAAACCCAGATGGCGATGGAAACCGGGCCGGCCTTGATCCCGCATGTCAAGGCAGGAAGGCTCAAGATGCTCGCGGCGACCACTATCGCGCGCACGCGGGCGCTGCCCCAGGTGCCGACGGTCGCGGAATCGGGCCTAAAGGGATTCGACGCCTACACCTGGTTCGGAATGGTTGCGCCGGCCGGCGTTTCGCGCGAGATCGTGCAGAAGCTGCACGCGGAAACGGTCAAGGCCCTGGCGGTTCCGGACGTGCGCCAGAAGCTCGAGAACCTCGGGGCGGAGGTGATCGCGAGCACACCCGAGGAATTCACGGCGCTGCAAAAGAGCGAAATCGCCAAGTGGGCCAAATTGGTGAAGGAAGCCGGCATCAAGGCCGAGTGAACCCGTAGCGATCCGGACCAGGCGCCGAAGAAGCGACGCCTCGAGCAGGTCGGCGACAACGACTGCTGGCCCCTTCGGCCGCCAGCGCCTTGGCGTAGTGCGCTCCGATCCCCTGCGCGGCGCCGGTCACGATGGCGACGCGCCCTTTCAGTCTCCCCGTGGTTTCCACGCTGTTGTTCTCTCTCCCTCGGCGCCCTCGTTCGCGCGCATAGGCTACGCGGCTTTGGCGAGGCCATCAAGCGGCATTGCCGCGACGAAATCTTCTGATTGCGTGACTTGCCTCACAGCGTCTATCCTGGAGATGGGGAGCATGTGAACAAAAGGGAGCCGACCATGAAGCCAAGGAAATTTTTCACCGCAATGTGTTTCCTGTGCGCCGCGGCGATACCGACTCCGCCGCATGCGCAGGATTATCCCTCGCGCCTCATCCAATTCATCGTGCCTGCCACTCCGGGCACGGTCATGGACACGATGGCGCGCGTGCTCGGTCCGAAGATGTCCCAGCGCTGGGGCGTGCCGATCATGGTGGACAACAAGATCGGTGCCGGCGGCATCGTCGGCGCCCATGCCGTCGCCAAGGCCAATCCCGACGGCCATACGTTCCTCTTCGTCGGGTCCTCCTTCGAAACGCTGGCGGCGTCCCATCCGAAGCTGCCCTACGATCCGATCAAGAGTTTCGTGCGGGTATCGCTGCTGGGCACTACTGTGATGAGCGTGGTCGTCAGCAGCAACTTTCCCGCCAATACCGTGCGGGAGTTCCTCGACCAGGTCAAAAGGCGGCCCGGCGTCTTCAATTTCGGCTCGCCCGGCATAGGCAGCAGCCAGCATCTGGGCATGGAGCTGCTGAAGCAGGAGACGGGCATCAATCTGGTTCACGTTCCCTATAAAGGAACCGCGGGCGTGCTGAACGACATCATCGCCGGCCTCGTGCAGGCGAGCGTGGTGGCGCTGCCCTCGGCGGTGCCCTACGTGCAAAGCGGAAAGCTGCGCATGCTGGCCGTGATGGGAACAGAACGCGCTGCAAAACTTCCGCTGGTGCCCACGCTCGCTGAAGTAGGGGTGCCAAACGTGATATTCGAGGTCTGGTACGGCGTGATGGCGCCCGCGGGAACGCCGGGCGCTGTCGTCGCCAAATTCAACGCCGAAGTCAATGACCTGCTCGCCCTCCCGGACGTGAAGGAGGTGATGGACAGGCAGGGCGTGAATCCCGCTGGCGGCAAACCCGAGGCTTTCGATTCCCGCGTCCGCAGCGGCATCAAGTTGTGGACCCAGGTGATGACACGCGGCAACATCGTGGTGCAATAGCGCGCGAGGAATCCAGCGCCAGGAGATTGCGGAGGATGAAATGAAGCATCGGAAAGAAAAAACGCGAAGAATGGAGGAGCAGCGCTGGCTCATCGACAAGGTGATCGAAACAAGCGGCGTCGATTTTTCCTGGGCGCCGACCGGCAACGCCTTGAGCATCCTCGGCTACGACGCCTATCCCGACGTCATGAGCATTCGCGCGCGGGTCAAGAAATACGCCGACATCTCCAGAGAATTCGAGAGGGTTGCTTCGAGACGCGAGGCGGTCGCAAGAAAGGCCGAGGGCGAGGGCCATCCGATGACGGCAAGGGAGAACTATTTTGCCGCTTCCATTTTCTACGGCATCGCCACCTGGCCATACCATGAAGACGACAACGAGGAGAACATCGCCTATCACGCGAAGAAGGCCGAGTGCTACGACAAATACATCGCGTACGCTCCGCATCCGATCGAGCGGGTGGAAATCCCTTTTGAAAGCAGGTCGCTGCCTGCCATTCTTCATCTCCCGCGGGAGGCGCAGCGGCCCCTACCCTCCGTGCTCGCCATCCGCGGAATGGATGCATTGAAGGAATATTCCGTTCCGGTGTATGGCGACAGGTTCCTGGAAAGGGGGATCGCGGTTCTGGCGCTCGACGGACCCGGCCAGGGGGAATGCCTGCTGCGCGGAATCAGGTGCAGCGCCGACAATTACGCCCGCGCCGGAGGCGCGGCGATGGACTATCTCGAAAGGCGCCCGGAGATCGACGCCAGCAGGATCGCGCTGTCGGGAAGAAGCATGGGCTCGTTCTGGGGCGCTCAGGTTGCCGCGCACGATCACCGCATCAAGGCGGCCTCCGTGCAGGCGGTCTGCCACGAGCCTGGAATGAACAACCTCTTCAATACGGCCTCACCCACCTTCAAGGCGAGGTATATCTGGATGGCCAGCTTTGAAAACGAAGACGAGTTCGACGAGTTCGCGCGGACGCTCACGCTCGAGGGCGTCGGCGGCAGGATCAAGTGCCCGTTCCAGATCGTCGCGGGCGAGGATGACGAGCTGAGTCCGATCAAGCATTCCTACGACCTGTACGACGAGATCACGGCGCCCAAGCAAATCGTAGTCTATCGGGGCGAGCGCCACT
Organism: Betaproteobacteria bacterium; assembly: GCA_016189945.1. Lineage (GTDB taxonomy): Bacteria > Pseudomonadota > Gammaproteobacteria > Burkholderiales > SG8-39 > JACQTO01. The sequence goes on along the minus strand of JACPRN010000167.1, from coordinate 4,690 downwards.
CGCTCTCAGGCGCCTTGGGCTGGCAAACGCTGGTCGCCGACTGGATCAAGGACAGGCTGGATGGCAAACCCATGCAGTCAGGGCGCATTCATGTCGATGCCGGAGGAGCTAAATAAGGGGACCGAGGTCCTGATCGTAACCGGAGAAGCGAAGGGGGACATCATGGTTGGCTCGCTGCGTGCAGGATCCACCTCGTGTTTATTGGAAAGATTGAAGCAACGCGAGGCCGGACTGATGCTCGCGGCAGCTTTGGCGCTCGCGGGAATTTCACCGGCTGCGGCGCAAGTATTCCCGGAGAAGCCCCTGCGCCTCATCGGCGCGAGCGCGGCCGGCGGCATGATCGACATCTATGCGCGCCTGCTGCAGCCGCGCCTTGCCGAGGGACTGGGCCAGCCGGTGATCATCGAGAACCGCGGCGGCGCCAGCGGAACGGTGGCGGAGTCGCTGCTCGCCAAGTCGGCTCCCGACGGCTACACGATGCTGATGAGCGCGGACTTCTCGCCTGCAAATCCGCATCTCTTCCGGAATCTGGGCTACGAGCTGTTCCGCGATCTGGCGCCGGTATCGATGCTGCTCAGATTGCCGCTTGCACTGATCGTGCATCCGTCGGTTTCCGCGGGCTCTGTCGCGGAGTTCGTCGCCTACGTGCGCTCGCAACGGGGAAAATTCGCCTACGCGAGCACCGGCACCGGCATGAGCAACCACCTTCTGATGGTATTCCTGCAGGAGGCGACCGGAATCGAGATGATCCACGTGCCGTACAAGGGCGGCGCTCCGGCAATGGCCGACCTGGTCGGCAATCAGGTGCAGGCCTCCCTGATCGCCATAACGCTTGCCGCGCCCCTGGTGCGTTCGGGCAAGGCGCGTGCGATCGGCATGACCGGAACGAAACGCGCGCCGCTGCTTCCGCGGGTGCCGACCTTCGTCGAGGCCGGCTACGCCAATTTCCCCGAAGGACAATGGATGGGGTTGTTCGTTCCCGCCGGCACGCCGAATGCGGTCATCGCCCGCCTGCACGGCGAATTCGCCAAAGCCATCGGCGCGCCGGAAGTCCAGGCGCGCCTGCAGGAGCTTGGCGCCGAGGCGGTGATGAATTCGACCGCGGAATTCACGGTGTTCCTGCGCGCGGAACACGCTCGCCTGGGCAAGCTGATCCGGGAGCACAAGATCCGGGCGGAGTGACTTCTCCCCCTCATCTCGCCCGCGGCACGACGAGCGCGTCGAGCGCAAGCGCACCGCGCGCAAGCACGACGAAGGGGTTGATGTCGATGCTCTCCAGCTCGGCCGCATGGCGGGCGACGAACACCGACAGGCGCGCGATCGCATCGGCGATCGCTTCCAGGTCGGCGCCCTCGCGCCCGCGCGCGCCATCGAGCAGGGTAAAGCCGCGGATGCTGCGGATCATTGCGAGCGCTTCGCCGCGGCCGAGCGGCGCGGGCCGCCAGGCGAGGTCGCGGTAGGCCTCGATGAACACGCCGCCGATGCCGAAAGCGACGAAGGCACCGAGCGCCGGGTCGACCTTCGCGCCGATGAAGGTCTCGACGCCGCCTTCGACCATCGGGCTCACCAGCACGCCGGAAAGGCGCGCCGCCGGATGCGCGGCCCCGACGCGCTCGATCATGTCGTCGTAGCGCTGCGCCGCCGACGCCGCGGCCACTCCCAGCAGCACGCCGCCCGACTCGGTCTTGTGCGGCACGTCGGGGGAAACCACCTTGAGGGCGACCGCGCCGCCGAAGCGCTCGGCGGCGCGGGCGGCCTGCGCAGCGGAAGTCGCGAGCTGCGCCGGGACCACCGGGATGCCGATCGCTTCAAGAACAGCGCGCGCGGCCGCCTCGTCAGTCGCGCCGGAGATCGCCGGCCCGCGATAAGCTTCCAGCCGGGGAACATCGCCAGTCACGCTGCGCACGCGTGCGCGCGCAGCAGCCATCTGCCATAAGGCGGCGATTGCGGCCACGGCACGGGCCGGGTCGTCGAAAACGAGGAACCCGTCTGCTTCCAGCAGCGCGCAGCGCTCAGGCGGCGCGAGGATCGCGAGCACGATCACGCGTTCCGGGAAGCGCCGGCGAATCGCGGCAAGCCGACCGCGCAGCTCGTCGAAGTTGCGGTCCACGTGCCCGAGGTGGCTGAGGAAACAGGCGAGCGCCGGATAGCCGCCCTCCTCCAACGCGATCTCGACAAAGCGCGCAAGCAGCGCCATGTCCGCCATGGCCGGCGCCGCGCAATCGATGGGATTGCGCGTGGCGGCAAAAGGCACGAGTTCCCTCATGCGCCGCTCCCCGGATTCGGGCATGGGCGGAATCTCCAGGCCGCGCGCGGCGGCCTCATCTGCCATCAGCGCACCCACGCCGCCCGAGATAGAGACCAGCCCGATGCGCGGGGCAGAGGGCCGGATCCCCGGGACGCACGCGGCGGCGAGGTCGGAGAGCTCGCTCAAGGAATGCGCGCGCAGAGCGCCGTGGCGCTCGAGCAGCGCGGCGAACAGCTCGTCGGGGGCGGCCAGGGTCGCTGTGTGCGAGGCCACCGCTAGAGCGCCCGCTTCTGTCGTTCCGGCCTTGAGCATGAGCACGGGCTTATTCGCCGCGGCGGCCGCATCGAGCGCGCGCGCAAAACGAGCGCCGTCGCGACAGCCCTCGGCGTACACCACGAGCACACGGGTCTGGTCATCCACGGCCAGGAATTCGATGCAATCGGCCAGATCGAGGTCGCACTGATTCCCGGTCGCAACCCATTTGGCAAGGCCCACGCCCCGCTCGCGCAGGCGCACCAGGATGTCGACGCCCACCGCACCGGACTGACTGGCGACGCTCACGGCGCCCAGTGCCGGCCAGCCCGCGCCGCCGCGGTGCTCGAACGCCGAGGAAAAAGTGGCGATGAATCCCGAGGCGAGATCGAATGCGCCCATGCTGTTCGGCCCGAGCAGGCGCACGCCGCCCGCGCGCGCGACGCGGAGCATCTCCTCCTGCAGGAGGCGGCCTGGTTCGGAAACTTCCGCGAAACCCGCCGTGAACACCACCGCGAGCGGCACCCGCCCGCGCGCGGCGTCCTCGACCGCCGCCACTGCCTGCGCCGCCGGCACCGCGATCACGGCGCAGTCGACCGGCTTGCCGATGGCGCTGATCGAAGGCCAGGCGCGCAGTCCCTGCACTTGGGCTGCGCCGGGATTCACCGGGTAGATCTCGCCTTTGTAGCCGCGCAGCTTCGAATAGTGCACGGGCATGCCACCCGTCTTGCGCGGATCCGTGGAGGCGCCGACGATCGCCGCCGCGCGCGGCCGGAACAGCCGCTCGAGGATGCTTGTGGAGCTGATTCGCCCTACTCCGCGCGGATGCCCGCGGCGCGCACCACTTTCCCCCAGCGCGCAAGCTCCCTGCGCAGGAACGCGTCGAGATCTTCTGCGGCCGGGCCAGGCGACTCGGCGCCGAAGGCGCGGAACTTCTCGCGCACTTCGCGCTCCTGCAGCGCGGCGATCGCGTCGTGCCGGATCCTTGCGGTCACCTCGGCGGGAATCCCGGCCGGGCCGATCAAAAGAAACCAGGTCACCGCCTCGAAGTCGGGCACGCCCTGCTCGGCGAAAGTGGGAACGTCCGGAATCGCCGCATTGCGCTCACGCGCGGGCAGCGCGATCGGGCGCAACCGGCCGGACTTGATGTGCGGCAGCACGGTGGGCACCGTCCCGAACGTCATGGTGATCTGGCCGCCGAGCAGGTCGTTGACCGCGGGAGCCGTCCCTTTGTAGGGCACGTGGACCATCTTCACGCCGTAGTGCTGGTTGAGGAATTCGCCGGCGATGTGCGGCTGCGAGCCGTTCGCGGGCGACCCGAAAGTCAACGGCGTTGGACTGCTGCGCGCAAGCGCGGCGAGCTCCGGAAGCGTCCTCACCGGCACGTTCGCGTTGACGACGAGCACGTTGTCGATGTTGGCGACGCGGGTGATGAGGGTAAAGTCCTTGACCGGGTCATAAGGCAGCTTCGCGAACATGTGCGGGATGACTCCCAGCGTGTTGGTCGGCGAGATGAGCAGCAGGTAGCCGTCCGGCGGCACGTTCTTCACCTGTTCCATCGCCAGGATCCCCGAAGCGCCGGGCCTTGCCTCGACCACCACCGGCTGCTTCCACGCGGCCTGGAGCTTTTCGCCCAGGATCCGCGCGATAAAGTCGGTCGGGCCGCCGGCCTGAAATCCGGTGATGAGCCTGACGGGTCGGCTCGGGAAAGGCGGCCCCTGTGCCGGGCTTGCCCCCGATAGGGCGGCGAGTACCAAACATGTCGCCGCCAGCCAAGACTTGCGCGCCATGGTGAAATCGCTCCTTTGGTGATTGTTGTCGCCGCCAGCCTCGGGGAAAAGCAGTGGATGACGAATCGAACGGCTGGAACCCGCGGCCATTCTGTCATAGCGCCATTTGCCCCGCAAGGAATAGGGCGCGTTGGATCCTGCGTTCGCGTGTAAAGGCAGAGCAGCGTATATTGTGGCTCCTCGGGGAGGCAAAACTTCGCCTGCATTGTCCGCCCGCGCCGGTGCGCTACGACTGCACTCGCGGCAGGGGGCGAATTGCGGGACGAAAGCATCGATCGACCGTAACGGGAGATACGCCGTGAAGATGCCGGACACAGAAAACCTGACTGGCGATTTCTGGGGCGGTCTAGCGGCCATGCTGGTCGCGCTGCCGTCGGCGATCGCTTTCGGCGTGATCATC
>JACPRN010000165.1 GCA_016189945.1 Betaproteobacteria bacterium | reverse complement strand
CCACCGGGCCGCTCGCCTCCCGCCTTAGAGTGGCGGGCGGCGGCCCCGTGGATAACCCTGCGGCGTACCACATGCACACTCATCCCTCGCCACCCTCGTTCAGGCTCATACCTGAATTGGAATTGACTTACGGACGAAAGGGGCTCGAGCTGAAACAGCGCAGAATCGCTTGGCGCTCCGGACCGTGCTCCACGCCGCTTGCGCGCCAGCGCAGGCCGCGGCACACCGCCCGGCACGCGGCAAATCCGGGGACCGGGGTCCGATCCAAAGGCGGGCTTGCCATGCGGTATCCGCGGCCGATCTGGTTTCACCCGGCCCGGGATGCTAGAATCGCGCGCAGGATCTGCCGGCGAAGCGCCATTGCTGCGCCGATCCAGTCGAGGCCGAAATCCAAGTCGACGCGCCGACTGCGCATGCCCTTGCCAGGGAGCCGCGCGGGGAGTGCTGCGACCCGCGCGGGGCCGAGCCTGTGACGCCGCGCAAGGCCAAAGCGCGATCCGTTGGGGTTGCCCAGGCGCGGGGTAGCCGGGCGGTCGGCGCGAGCAGATATGAAACAAACACAAATTGACCAAGCGGAGGCAAGAGCACATGAATCCTTCTATTGAGGAAATCAGGGAGGTCCTCAAGATCTTTCTCGACTCGGAGCTGCAGGACCTGCGGCTGGAAATCGGGACCGTGCGCCTGGCCGTCAGCAAAGGCGGCGGCAGTGCCCCTCAGCCTTTTTCGACGCCGGCACCGCGTCCGACGGGAGTCGCCGCAGCCGCTGCCGCATTGGCTCCGACACCGGCTGTTGCGGCGCCTGCGGCAGCCCCGGCCAAGGCAGCCGCCGCGCCCAAGGCCCTGGCAGAAGTGCCCGAGGGCTGGGTCGCAGTCACCGCGCCCTCGGTAGGGGTTTTCTATCGCCGGCCAGCCCCCGACCAGCCGCCTTTCGTCGAGGTGGGCAGCGAGGTCGGGGCGAACGACCCGGTCTGCCTCATCGAAGTGATGAAGATGTTTACCAGCGTCGTCGCGCCTTGCAAGGGCCGCATCGCCGAGATCCTGATCGAGGACGCGAGCATGGTGGAGTACGGCCAGCCGTTGATGTACATTGAGCCGGTGTGATCGAACGCTGTTTCGGCGGGATCTGATTTGGGGTCGGAGTAACTTTTCTTTTGAATCCTTGGACCGGGGAACTGGGTCTAAAGAAAAGTTGCTCTGACCCCATTTTTCAGGAGGCGTGCTATGGCAAGAAAAGTCAACGTTATCGACAGCACCCTGCGGGATGGGCAGCAATCGCTGTGGGCGACGCGCATGACCACCGCGATGATGTTGCCGATTCTTCCCGTGCTGGACCGGGTCGGCTACGACGCCGTCGAGTGCATGGGCACGGCGGTCATGGACTCCTGTGTCCGCTACCTCAAGGAGAATCCCTGGGAGCGCTTGCGCATTCTGCGCCAAAACATAACGCGCACGCCGCTGGAGATGATCAGCATCTGCATCGGCTTTTCCGTCGGCAAGGCGCTGATGCCGGACGACATGCTGGAACTGTTTTTCCTGCGCTGCGCCGCCGGCGGCATCAAGCGTTTCTTCTTCATGGACGGGCTCAACGACATCCGCAATTTCGAGGTGGTGAACCGGGCCGCGCACAAGGCAGGCGCCGAAGTGCTCGGTGGGATCGTCTATTCCATCAGTCCGGCGCACACCGATGAGCACTTCGTGCAGAAGTCGAAGGAACTCATCGACATGGGGGCCGATATCCTGGTGCTGAAGGACCCGAACGGCATCCTCACCCCGGAGCGCGTGCGCTCCCTCGCGCCGAAGATGAAAGTCGCCGCGGCCGGCCGTCCCTTGTACTGCCACTCCCACTGCGTCACGGGCGTTGGACCCGCGTCCAACCTGGAGGCGGTGGCGTGCGGCGCGGACGTGATCTGGACCGCGTCCAAGGCGCTCGCCAACGCTTCCTCGCTGCCGGCAACCAGCTCGATGGTGCGCGACCTGAAGCGCGCCGGCTACGACATCGATCTCGATCAGCAGGCCATCCAGCAAATCGAAGAACATTTCTTCGCGGTCGCCAAGCGCCACGGCAAACCCATAGGCAAGCCTGCCGAATACGATCCCTCGTTCTACAAGCACCAGATGCCCGGCGGGATGATTTCGAACTTCCGCGCGCAGATGGCTACGCTTGGACTGGAGCATCGAATCGAGGAGGTGTTCGAGGAAATTCCGGCCGTGCGCGAGGATCTCGGCTGGGCGCTGATGGTCACGCCCTTTTCGCAGGTGATCGGCACGCAGGCGGCGCTCAACGTCCTCTACGGCCGCTACAAGGTGACGCTCAACGAAACGGATCAACTGGTGCTGGGCCGCTACGGCGAGACGCCTGCCCCGGTGAACCAGAACCTGCTCGACGCGATCGTCCGCCGCACCGGCAAGCAGCCCATCACGGTGCGGCCGGGGCTCACGGTCGAGCCGGCGATCGAGCGCTTCCGCAGGGAAAACGGGCCTTTCGCATCCGACGAAGAGATGCTGCTCGAGTACCTGTTCATGCCCGATCACCTCAAGGCGCTGCGCGAAGCCGGCCCGATGAAGCTCGAGGGCGCGGTTTCCTCGGGCCCCCTCGCGGATCTCGTGCGCGAGGTCGCCATGCGCAAGGACGTGAAGCACTTCCATCTCGCGATGTAACTCGGGGAAGGAATCGGGAATGCCCTACCAGGATTTGCGCCAGTTCCTCGAGGTGCTCCGCAAGGAGGGGGAACTGATCGAGATCGACCGCCCGATGCATCTGGACAACGAGATCCCCAAGGCGCTGAAGCAGATTTCGGTCTACGGCGGCCCCGCCCTCGTTTTCAACAAGAACGGTACGGATTACCGATTCCTCGCGGGCATCTACGCGACGCGCAGAAAGGCACTGCTCGCCTTCGAAACGACCGAAGACAAGCTGTTCGACAAGTTCCTCAGCGGTCTGGACCATCCGATTGCGCCGGTGATGTGCAAAGGCGCGGCCCCCTGCCAAGAGGTCGTGCTGACCGGGAAAGACATCGACATCCGGCGCTTTCCGATCCCGAAATACAGCCCGAAGGACGGCGGGCCGTTCATCACGCCCGCGATCCCGGTCACCAGGGATCCGGAAACCGGGGCTCCCGACATCGGGCATTACCGCTACCATGTCCTGGGGCCCGACAGGCTCGGGTTCTACGCTCAGGTTTTCCACCGCTTCGGCAAGAACATCATCAAGGCGCAGAAGCGCGGCAAGAAGCTGCAGGGCGCGATTCTGCTCGGCACCGACCCGGTAATCGCCTACGCATGCCAGGTGCAGGGCACCGACACGACCAACGATTGGGAAGTCGCCGGAGGTCTGCGTGGCGCACCGGTCGAACTGGTCAAATGCAAGACCGTCGATGTCGAAGTGCCGGCAACGACCGAGCTGGTGATCGAATTCGAAGTCGAAGTCGACCATCTGGCGATGGAGGGGCCGCTGGGCGAGTTCACGGGCTATTACACGCCGGCCTCCGAAAAACCGACGGTGCGCATCACGGCCATCACCCACCGGCGCGATCCCTATGTCCAGGGTCTGCTCACCGGGAAGCCGCTCACCGAGAACCACATCCTGAAGCAGGTGCCGTTCGAGGCGTCGTTCTGGCGCACCATGAACCGGCAGTTCCCGACCATCGACAGGATCGCCTTCCGCCCCGCGGGCGGGATCCAGTATTACCTGGTGATCTCGATGCAGCCGCGCTTCCAGGGCGAGGCGCGGCAGGCGATCATGGCCGCCCTCGCCTCGAACGTGCGCCCCAAATGGGTGATCGTCGTCGAGCCCGACATCGACATCTACAGCTCCTCCGATGTGGAATGGGCGATGTCGCTGCGCGTCCAGCCGCATCGGGACGTATTCGTCGTCGACAACGTTCCGGCCACGCACCTCGACCCGTCAGTCGACCAGTCGGGACCGCTCGAGACGCATATTTCTTCGGCGGTCGGCATCGACGCGACGCGGCCGGTGGGCAAGCCGTTCGCCGAGGTTGCCGACGTGCCCGGCTGGCGCGAATTCAAAATGCCCGAGCTGGACAAGTGGCGGAAATAGGGTTGCGGAACCTTTTGTCTGCGCTTGACCGCAGCGGCAGCGCGTCCCGGGAGCATTCGAACAGAGGAGATAACAGGAGATAACGCGATGCGCACCCAATGGCTGCAATCTGCACTGATCGGAGCGGCGCTTCAAGAAGATGGCCAAGGTGGTCGCCATCTCCGGCGCCAAGGTGGAGTAGCTCGGGTGCTGCTTTCGATCAGCGCCGCGGCTGGCCGAGCCAGCGGCGCAATCGTCCCATTTGATCCAGAAATCGCGGTGCATCGAAGATCGCAACGACCAGCAGCAGCGTCCCGGTGACGATCTCGAGGGTATAGGGCTTGGCGCCGATGGCCGAGAGCCCCGAGCGCAGCAGGCAGATGGTGAGCACGCCCGCGGCGACCCCGAGCGCCCTGCCCTTTCCGCCGCTCAAGGAAACGCCGCCGAGAATCGCTGCCGAGGCCGCCGCCACCAGCGTATCGGAGAGCTGCGTCGCCGAGGCGGCCTGGAGGCTGTAGGAAAGCAGTACGCCGCCGAGCGCCGCGAGCGCGCCCGCGGCGGAAAAGACGCCGATGATGATCGCTGCGGTATTGACGCCCGCCACCGGCGCGCCGGCGCGGTTGCTGCCGGTGGCGATGATGTCGCGCCCCAGGCGGGTGAAGAACATGATCGCCGCCGCGGCGAGAAATACAGCCAGAACCACCACGCCGCGATTGGATATCAGCCCGAACAAGGTTGGCTGGTGCAACCAGCCGGAGACCGCCTGATTGGAATACGCGATCGTCGATCCGCCGGTAAGAACGTAGGTGATCCCGATCAGGGTCAGGAAACCGCCGAGGGTGAGGCCGACGGCGCGCACGCCCAGGCTGACGATCAAAGCGCCCTGAATCGCGCCCGCCGCCAATCCGGTTGCCACGCCGCAGGCAATCCCGAGCCATGGATTGTCCGCGCCGGTGAGGACCGCCACTGCGCCGGCGGCGGTAAACGAACCCGGGATGGAGAGGTCGAACTCGTCCACGATCATCGTCAAGCCCAGGCCCAATGCGGCCAGTCCCAGCGTCGCGAAAAGCTGGGTGACGCTGAAAATCGTCGCGCTGTGCAAGAGCGCGCCGAATCCCAGGTCGGCCGCGGCGATCGCGGCAAAGGTGAGCGCGAGGATGGTGAACGGGCGCACGTTGGCTGCGCCGGCAAGCTGGAGAAAACGCAGGCCGTTCACCGCTTGGCTCCGCCCGTTTGCAGACAGACGACGCAGAAGATGAGCACCCCGGTCAGCAGGCGCTGCATCTCGGTGCTGTAGCCGCGCAGAACGAGCAGCGTTCCGGCGGCCGCGAAAATGACGGCGCCGATGACCACGCGCCAAGCCGAGCCCATCCCGCCCTGGATGGCGATGCCGCCGATCAGCACCGCGGCGATCGCCTCGTAGTCGTAGCCGGCGCCCAGTTCCAGATCGGCCGTCTGGTAGCGCGCCGCGGCCATGATGCCGGCAAGGGCCGTATAGAACCCCGCCAGGCAATAGGCGATGCTCGTGGTGCGCCAGGTGACGACGCCGGCCGCTTCGGCAGCGCGGAAATTGCTGCCGACGAGGAACAGATTGCGCCCGAAGCGGGTGAAGGTGAGCACGAGTTGCGCCGCGATCGCGCCGGCGATGAACACGGCGAGCGGCGCCTGGACCATGCCGATGCGCGTGCGCAGCAGCGAATACTCGGCCCCCGGATCGGGATAGGCGCGTGCGCCTCCGGTGAAGGCGGAGACGATGCCGTGGAGCAGCGCGAAAGCGGCAATGGTCACGATGATCGGGTTGGCGCGGATGACGCCGATGATGAAACCCTGGAGGCCGGTGATGACCACACCCGCCGCCAGGGCGATCGCGATCGCGGTCCACATGCCCATGCCGCTGGTCAGAAGGAATATCTCCCCGCAGGTCGCCATGGTCGCCGAGAGCGCGAGCGACATGATGTTGCCCGAGATGGTGATGAAGGCCATGCCGATCGCCACCAGACCGATGAGCGAGGCGTAATCCAGCGTCGCGATGATCGAAGGCGCGCTGAAGAACCCCGGGGTTGTCGCCATCGCCGCGACGAGCAGCGCGAGCAGCAGCGCTCTGATCGCGTTTATCGCCCGCTGGCGCGTCATGCGGACCTGTTCGCGTGGGTGATGTCGGCGAGCACGCGCTGCAGCTCGACGCCGTCGCGCTCGTATCTCCCTACCAGACGGCCGCGGTACAGGGTCAGAACGACATCGGACATCCCGAGCAGTTCCTCCAGATCGGTCGAATGCATGAGCAGCCCGAACCCTTGCGCGCAGAACCCGCGCATGATGGCGTAGATGTCGCTGCGCGCGCCGACATCGACGCCGCGCGTCGGTTCGTTCATCAGCACCAGGCCGGGCTTGGGAGGATCGACGCAGCGGCCGAAGGCGATCTTCTGCTGGTTCCCGCCGGAGAGGTCCTCGGCCTTGTGCAGCAGGCGCCTGAAGTCGATGCCGACGCGCGAGGCGAGGCGTTTGGCGCCTTCGCCGAGGGCCCGCCAGTCGACGAGGCCCAAACGCGAGAACTCGCCGTAGCGCGAGGCAACCAGGTTTTCGCGCACCTCGCGCTTTAGAAACAGACCCTCCGCACCGCGGTCTTCGGAAATGAACGCAACGCCGGCGGCGAGCATCCGGCTGCGCGAGCCCAGCGGCACCGGCCTGCCGCCAAGCTCGACCCGGCCGGCCGAATCAGGCACCAGGCCCGCCAGGACGCGAATCACCTCGGCCGCACCGGACCCGATCTGGCCGGCGATGCCGACGATCTCGCCCCGGCGCACGGTGAGCGCGATGTCCTCCACCACGCCCGGAACGCGCAAGTCCCTGACCGCCAGGAGCGGCTGGCCGAATTCGCGCTTTGAAGGCGGGTAGACGTTTTCCAGCTTCCTGCCGATCATCATCTCGACCAGACGCTCGCGGCTGAGTTCGCTCGTTCGGGCGCTGCCCACCACCTGGCCGTTGCGCAGCACGGTGGCGCGATCGCAGATGGTGAACACCTCGCCCAGGCGGTGGGTGATGTAGACGATTGCGGTACCCTGCGCGCGCAGCCGGCGTATGGCGGCGAACGTGCGCTCGATCTCCCGGTCGGAGAGCATCGCGGTGGGCTCGTCGAGGATCAACACCTTCGCATCGCGGCAGAGGTTGCGCGCGATTTCCACCAACTGCCGCTCGGCGAGCGACAGCGAAGCGACCGGCCGATCGATGAAGTCCCCGCCGAATCCGAGCATAGCCATGGTATCGGCCGCCCGCGCGCGCAGCGCCGCGCGGCGATGAAAAAGCGGCACGCGGCGCGAGCCGAGCCAGATGTTGTCGGCGACCGACAAATCTGGGGCAAGCGACAGCTCCTGCGAAACGAGGGCGATGCCGAGCGCCTGCCCGTCTGCCGGATTGCGGATCTTTACCTCTTTGCCTTCGCTGAAAACGGACCCGGTGTCGGGCTGGTAGATCCCCATCAGGATCTTCACCAGGGTCGATTTGCCGGCGCCGTTTTCGCCGCAGATCGCGAGCACCTCCCCGGCGTGAATTTCGAGGCTGACGTGGCTGAGGGCCTGGATGCCGCCGAAATGCTTCGAGATGCCTTCCACCGAAAGAATGGGCGGCTTCATCGGCATTCGCGCCCTTCGAGCGCACCCGGCGGGCGCGCGAGAGCGTGCGGCGGGAGGCCCGCGTCACCTTCCCGAACGCCGGGCGCGCCCGAGGCGCCCGGCGCGGCGCACGCGATCAGAACGAGCAAGCCTGCGCGTATTGCTCGACGTTCGACTTGTCGACGGCGCGCGCGGGGAGGATCTCGGCCTTTTTGACCGGCTCGCCCTTGAGCACCTTGAGGACCACGCGGGCGGCATGCTCGCCTTCGCGCGTCGGCACCTGATCGACCGCAGAGAACTGTTTGCCGCTGCGGATATTCTGGATCCCTTCCTTCTGGCAGGTGCTGGAGACGACGACGAGATTCTTGCCCGGAGCGAGGCCCGCCGCCTCGGCCGCCTGGATCACGCCGAAGGCCATGTTGTCGGCCATCGCATAGATGCCCTGCAGACCGCCTTGTGGGGCAAAGCGCACGAAGAGCTGCCGCGCCACGTTCTCCGACAGGTCGGTGCGCCAGTTCGCCGCCTCCACCGCAACGAGCTGGATGGTGGGGACCTTGGCGACCGCCTGCTTGAACGCCGCGGTGCGCAACTGCACGATATTCTGGGTTGTCGTTCCCTCGATGAGCGCCACTTTGGCGGGCTTGCCGCCCAGCGCCTTGATGATCTGGCTGGCAGCGATCCGGCCCAGTTCCGACTGGTCGTTTCCGGCCACGCTGACGTAGAGCCGCTCGTTCCCCGGCGCGAGCGGCGCAATCATGAGGACGACCGGCACCTTGGCCTTGGCCGCGCGCTCCAGCGCCGGAATGATGGCGATGTGATTGGTCACCTGGATCGAGATGATGTCGAACTTCTGGCCGATGGCGTCGTCCACCTGCTGCGACTGGATCGCCGCGTCGTAGGGCGTGGTGAGGTTGGTGACTTTGATCCCCTGCGGCTCCAGCACCTTGATGAACGCCGCGTTCATGGCGCCGACGTAGGGATTCTGAATCGGCGAGGTGAGCAGCGCGACGCGCTTGCCTTGCACTTGCGCTTGAGTGGGGGATGCAACTGCCAGCGCCGTCGCGAAAACGGCGAGAATGGAAAATACACGCATGGTTCGCTCCTCTCCGTATAGGTTTTTTACGTAACCACCAAGTGCCGCACTTTACACAGATCGCGGCATAAGACAAGGCGTCGCGCCCCGAAGCGCTTGTCGCCTTGACGCCGGTGGCAGCCGGATACCTCGGTGTCATTTTCCCCTGGCATGACGGTATAGGCGAATGAATTCAATCTGTTAAGGCCGAAGTGAAGCGCAACGGGGCGGGCCCGAGGCCGGCAAGCCGGAGGCGAGTGTGTATAATTTTTCGGCCGAAGTCCTTTCAACAAGACCAACGGGAGAAAAGAACATGCATTACGACTGGGTTCCGATCGTCAAGCGCAAACCGCTCAAGTGGCCCAAGGGCAAGCGCCTCGCCTTGATCATCACCATCAACTGCGAGTTTTGGGATCTGCTGAAGGACAGCAAGGAAACCTACTATGCGGGCGGTCCCCAGATCCTGCCCGATCCGCTCCCCGGCAATGTCTCGGATTTTTCCAACTTCACCTGGCGCGAGTACGGCCAGCGGGTCGGCGTGTGGCGGCTGTTCAAGGTCTTCGAGGAAGCGGGTGTGCCGCTTTCCTGCACCTTCAACGCCAAGCTGATGCTCGAACGGCCGGAGATCATCGAGCATGTGAAAGCGAAGGGCTGGGAAGTGGTTGCGCACAACTATGAGCAGGGCGAGCTCTTGACGCGCTATATGTTCGACGCGAAAAAAGAGCGCCAGGTGATCCACGAAACTCTGAAGGTCTACGAGAAAACGATGGGCAAGAAGGCCGCGGGGTGGCTGTCTTCCTCGCTTCGCAGCACCCCGCGCACGCCCGACATCGTCGCCGAGGCGGGACTGACCTACTTCTGCGACTACATGAACGACGATCAGCCCTATCTGATCCATACCGATCACGGCCCGATCGTGTGCGTTCCGTATTCGATCGAAATCAACGATTTCACCTATTTCCACCGCCGCGCCATGAGCACCGACGATTCGCTCAAAATGCTGAAAGACAATTTCGACGAGTTGTACGCCGAAGGCGCCGAAACCGGAAAGCTCATGAACATCGGCATTCACCCGCACGTGTCCGGCCATCCGCACCGCATGCGTCTGTACCGCGAATTCCTCAAGTACGCGAAGGGGCACGACGGAGTCTGGTGGGCCTCGCGCGAAGAGCTGGCGGCGTGGTACCTGAAGAACCACCGCTCGCATATTTCATAGCAGGAGGGGTCGATGAAGTCACCGGGGTGCTTTGCGTCGTTCATACTGCTTGCCGCGCTCGCGCTGCATGACGGGGCTGCCTTCGCCCAAAGCTATGCGAGCAAATCGGTTCGCATCGTGGTGCCGTTCCCGCCCGGCGGTGCCGTCGACACTATGGCCCGTGTCATCAGCCCCAAGATGACCGACGCGCTGAATCAGCCGGTCCTGGTGGACAACCGTCCCGGGGCGGGCGGCAACCTCGGCTCGGACGCGGTCGCCAAGGCCGCCCCCGACGGCTACACCATTCTCCTCAATACCGCCGGTCTTGCGATCAGCCACGCGCTTTACCGCAAGCTGCCTTTCGACGCGGCAAAGGATCTCCTGCCGGTAACGCAACCCGTGGCAACGACGCTGATCCTTGTTGCCGGTTCCAAATTGCCCGTCGCTTCGACCAGGGAGCTGATTGCGCTGGCCAAATCCAAACCCGGCAGCCTGAACTACGGCCATGCCGGCTTCGGCAGCACATTGTATTTCGGCATGGAGTTGCTGAAACTATCGGCGGGCGTCGACATCCTGGCCGTTCCGTACAAGGGCGATGCGCCGATCAGCAGCGCGCTGATGGCGGGCGAAGTGGACGTGGCTGTGATGCCGCTCCAGACCAGTCTGCAGGCGGTCAAGGCCGGACGCTTGCGCGCCTTGGGGGTGACCAGCGCTCGGCGTTCGGCCGACCTTCCCGATGTGCCCACGATCGCCGAAGCGGGTGTCTCAGGCTACGAATTCGTGAGCTGGTACGGGTTGTTCGTGCCGGCGAAAACTCCCCGCGATGTCGTTGAGTCGATCCAGCGGGCAACCGTGAAGGTCATCAACATGCCCGAGGTCCGGAATCGTATCCGTGGCATGACTTTGGAGATCGTCGGCAACACGCCGGAGGAGTTTGACGCGAAGTACAGGGCGGATCTCGCCAAATTCGCCAGGATCGTCAAGGAAGCGCGCATCCCGCTGCAGGACTGACTCTACCTCTTCATCGGTTTGGCGGTGCCGACGGCCTCGGCGACGTTCCCAAGACCGTCGCGCTCGATCAGACCGCAAAGCCGCTGTTTGATCCGCTTGACGAGCCCCGGTCCGCGGTAGACGAGCGCGGTCACGAGTTGCACCAGCGCTGCGCCGCTGCGAATGAATTCGTAGGCATCCTCCGCGCACGTGATACCGCCCACGCCCACGAGCACATGCCGCCTGCGATCGATACGCGCATACCATGAGCGCACCGCCTCGTGCGCTGCCTGCCGGTTGACCGGACCGGTGACGCTCCCGGACATGCGCTCGAGCGCCTCTTGCGGCGTTTTCAATCGGGCGCGGCAATTTTCCGCGTGAGCGCTGGGAATGAATCCCTTGACGAACCCGAATGGATCGCACGCTTCCAGCACGGCATCGATTGCGCCCGGCTCTGCGGGGGATGCAGTCTTTACGAATACCGGCGGAAGCGGCTCGATGCTCTGCAACCGCTCCAGAAGCAAGCGCAGGTTGCGCGGATCCTCGAAGTGACTTCGGCCGTCGGTGCTGTTGGGACAATTGAGATTCAGCGTCAAATAATCGGCCAAGCCCAGAAAAGGGCGCGCGGCATCGACGAGCTCCTCGATCACATGTTCCACTTCCCCCATGGTGCCGGTATTGGTCTCGACCAGGCTGACGCCGAGAGGAACGGTGCGACGGACTGCAGCAAGCCGATGAGCAATCGCTGCCGCGCCCTCATTGGGAACACCGTAGAAGACCACCAAAGCTTCGTCCGCGGGCAAGCGGAAAAGTCGCGGGCGAACGCGGTTTCCTGCAGAGGGTCGCGCGGAAACCGAACCCAGCTCCAGGAATCCGAACCCGAGCGCGGCAAGCGCCTCCGCCGCGCGGGCATTTTTGTCGAGGCCCGCGCCAAGCCCGAGCGGGTTCGGAAATTCCATGCCGGCGACCGATACCCTGAGCCGCGCGTCCTCGTACCCGAAGACGCTGTGCAATCCCCGCAGAAGAAAACCGGTGCGCGCGGTGGTCCGGCACGCTCTTATCGTGGCCTCGTGCACCCGCTCGGGGTCGAAGCCAAAGAGGATTGGCCGGACGCACCAGCGATAAATACTCATCGTTGATAGCATCTCCTCCATCAGTACGCGAAGTCACCGCAGGCTGCCTGCGCTCGGCGTAGCTGTTCCGACCAATCAGATCGCCGCAAGGCGCTGGACCGTATCCGGATACTGCTTGACGAGATTGATCAGCAACGCTGCCTGCGCGTTCGGCTTGGCACGGCCCTGTTCCCAGTTCTCCAGCGTGCGGACGTTCGTGCGCAAATAGACGGCGAACAGGGCGCGCGACAGCTTGAGGCGCTCGCGAACGCGCACCAGTTCCTTAGGCGTGACCTCGGGGGCGGGCTTGAATTCCACCGCATGCGTGCGCAGCGTGCGCTTGCCCTCGCGAGCCCGCGCGAGCGCCACCATGCCTTCGCCCAATTCCGCGAACAGGTCGCGCTTGGGCGCGCGTTTGGCTTTCACCGATGCCTTCATGTCGATCTCCTCGAATCCAGTTCGGCCTTGATCATCGCCTTCAGCGTCTTGCGCTGCTGCGGCGTGAGATCGGCCATCTCGTCCTTGTCGTACAGCGTATAGAGCCAGAACTGCATGCCCGCATTCCACCAGTAATAGACCACCCGTAGCCCGCCGCGCTTTCCCTTGCCCCGCCGCTTGTCGGCAAAACGCATCTTGCGCAAGCCGCCCGTGCCCTCGATCACCTCGCCGGCGGCAGGATTGAGCATCAACTCGCGCTGGAGCGCGCTGAAACCCTCGTCGTCGAGGTACTCCGGGCGGTGTCGCTCGAAAGCCGGCAGCTCGACGAAGACGGCTTTCATGGGTTGGCGCTAATTATACGCAATTTGCGTATATACGCAAGCTGCGTAGGGGCGTTGTCCTGGCTCTGGTACTCTCGGAGGCATCATCTCGAGGTGGCCGAGCGGGT
>JACPRN010000163.1 GCA_016189945.1 Betaproteobacteria bacterium | reverse complement strand
GCGTTGATGGCGATGGTGTAGGAGAAGGGATCGATCCGCGCTGCCTCATCGAGCCACGGGTTCTCCATCGTGAAGCTGTTGGTGTGGATGGTGTCGCGGTAATAAAAGCCGTACAAGTCGAATCCGGGCGCCTTGCATCTGTGCGAAGGGCAGGGGAGGAAGTCCGGCAGCGGCTCGAAATACGCGCGCGGAATATCGAGTCCTCGCGGCCCGGCGATGGCTGCCGTTTTCTCGTAGATCGAAGGCAGGAAATCCCAGTAGATCGGCACGCGCACGTCGACGAACGGACGCCAGTAGACCTCCTCGGGTTTCTTCGGCCAGGTGATCACGCCGTGCTCTTTGAACCACTCCAAGCCCCGCTCGCGGCCGAAGTTGCTCTTCAGCTCTGCGTCGCAGATTTCCTCGTAGGTGTAGCGCCGATCGCCCTGCTAGCGGTATTCGGGCGCGAGGTTCATCCACGCGTTGTAGGCCGCGTTCAGGTCCGCGCGCAGCCCAAGCCGATCGGCAAGCTCGAGGAGCACGTCCTGGAAGCGCCGCTGCTCGCCTTCGGGCGCAAGCACCGGCTGGCGGATCGGCCAGCTCCATTCCCCCATTCCGGCAGGGTGGCTGAAGATGAACGGAAAATTGGAGCGCGAATCGAGCGTCTGGAGGTAGCCGCAGTCGGGCAGCACGATGTCGGCAAAGGCGCTGGTCTCGGTGAGAAAGACGTCGAACGACACCATGAACCTGTATTTGGCCAGCGACCTGGCCACCGCGTCGCGGTTGCCGACGCTCATCACCGAATTGGCGCCGTGGTTGATCATCACCTCGGGCCGGTAGGCGAATTCGAACCGCTCCCACACCTCCTCCTGATCGTCCGAATCCAGGAACGGCGAGCGCATCGAGAGAACGAACAGGTCCTGCAGGCCGACCTGGCGCGGCAGGCGCGGCTCGCCGATCGGGAACGGGTAGTGGGAGGTCATCCACATTCCCGAGACCATCAGGCCATCGGGACCGGGTTTCGGCACGTAGCGAGGCCGGCCGGTTTCGGGAAAGCCGTGGCACGCCGGGTTGAACCCCAGGCACCCTCCCACCACGTCGCAGGCGCCCACCAGCTCGTTCAGCAGCTCGATGGCGAAGAAGTTGTACAGCGAGTTCATGTGCCCTTGAGCGCCGCGGAAAGCGATCGCGGCGACCGGCCGATAGGGGAGCGTCACGCCGTCCACCACGATGGTGCTGCCGATCCTCGCCTCGCGCGCGAATTCGGCGGCGATTCTGCGCATGTCCGCCGCCGCAACAGTGGTGATGCCCTCGGCCCAGTCCGGCGTGAATCTCCTCAGGTGGTCTTTCAGTTTCTGAAACGCGGGCTGGCAGGGCACGCCATTGACCTCATAGTCGCCTGCGAGGACCATGTCGGCGGGCCTGGCGTCGGTGTAGGCCCGCACCGCTTTGGCCGCGCTATCCCAGACCAGCGGTTTTCCGCTTGCCGCATCGCGCACGGCGAGCTTGTCCGGACCGATCAGATACGGCGCATTGGTCTTGCTCTGCAGATACGCACTGTCGTAGACCCCCAGTTCGTTGACGATCACGTTGGCGAGCGCAAGGGCGAGCGCCCCGTCGGTGCCCACCCGGATCGGGACCCATTCGGTCGCCTTGGCGCTGGCGAAATTGCACATCGGATCGACCACCACCATCTTCATGCCGCGCGCGCGGGCGTCCGCCGCAAGGCGCATGTTGGTGTTCGCGACGTGTCCGGCACCGTGCCCCTTGGAGCACCCGAAATAGATGGCGTAGTTGCAGTGCGCGAAATCGGGCACTATTGACCAGGAAGCGTGCGTCATCCCCGAGATCTGGTGCGCCGCGTTGCCGCAGTGCAGCCCGCCGCCCGCGGCCGAAGTGTTGTTGGTGCCGAAGGCGGCGGCGAAAGTCTGCATGGGGGCGAGGCTCGCCACCACGGTGGTGGTGCGCTGCATGACGAGCTTGCGCGGGTCCTCGGCGCGAACCCGACGCAATTGCGCCGCGATTTCCTCCAGCGCCTCGTCCCAGCTTATTCGCTTCCAGCGCGGGTCCTCATTCAGGCCCTTTTTCGGGTTGGTGCGCTTGAGCGGCACGGTCAGCCGGTTCGGATCGTAATGCGAGGCGATTCCCGAAACCCCCTTGCCGCACAGGCGTCCCTTGCCTACCGCGCTCGCCGGATTGCCTTCCACCTTGACGACCACGCCGTCGACGCGATGCGCGAGAATCGAGCAGGAGGCATAGCAAAGTGCGCAGGAGGTGGCGATCCAGGAATCGTCGCGCGCAGGCGCAAGGCGGGTCGGTGCGGCCGGATCATTCATGGACAAGGGCCCCTTTGAAAGCGCTCGGCGGGAGAAAAACGAAGTCTACTCCGGCTGCACGCCCGCCGCCTTCACCTGCATGCGCCAGACCTCGCGTTCAACGCAGCCGGAAACGCACCGGCAACAAGGTTTCACGCGGCATGCTCTCAGGCAGAGCGCGCAGAGCCCGGGCGGCGCGCACCGCGGCATCGTCGAGGAGCGCATGCCCGCTGCTTGCCTTCAGCGTGGCGCTGATGGGATTGCCCGAAGCGTCCAGAACGAGCAGCACCAGCGCCTCGCCTTCCAGTCCGCGCGCGATGGCCTCGGGCGGGTAGAGGAGTTCTTCGGACACCCGCGTAATCGCTTGCCGCGTCGCCTCGACCGCCGGGGTGATTGCCGAATCACGGGCTGAGCGTTGACGCGCCGGTCTGACCCGCACCGCCGCCGGCGCAGCGGCCTTGGGCGGTTCTTCCAGAAGGGGCGGCAGCTCCGGCTCAGCCAACGCCTCGCGCAGACGAAGAGTGACGTCCAATTTCATCTCGCGTGGACCGGCGGCGCCGTGCACCGGGCCGACCAGCCAGTCCCCCACCGCGAACAACAGCGCATGCAGGAGAAAGGATAAGGCCAAAGCCTTGCTCAGAGCGGGGTCAATGATACGCATGCGGCTTGGCTGGAAAAGTCTTTTCGTCGGACAATGATCGCCCCGGCCGGGCGCTTATCGCAAGCGGGAAATGACGCGCATATGAAAGCCGTGAAAGGGATGTTCTGGATACTTCTGCCATTGGTTCTCGCCGTTTCGTTCTTGGCGCAGCCGGCTCGCGCCGAACTGCCCGATCCGGTGCGCTTCGGTGTGCGCATGGAGCTGGGCGATGTCGCCCAGGCGCGCGAGTGGCTGGACGCCGGTCTCCCTCCGGACTTCGTCGGTGACCGCATCGGCACCGGCCTGATGATCGCCGCCTGGGAAGGCAACATCGCGCTGATGGAGCTGTTCGTCGCGCGCGGCGCCGATGTCAACAAGACCAACGCGGCAGGCGAACAGGCGCTGCTGCACGCAGCCTGGCGCGGGAAGCTCGATGCGGTGAAATGGCTGCTCGCGCATGGCGCGCGACTCAACCGCGGGCCGCTGCAGTGGAGCGCCCTTCACTACGCCGTGTTCGCCGGTTACGAAGAAGTCGCCGAATATCTGATCGGCCGCGGCGCCGACATCAACGCGCGCAGCACCAACGGCTCCAGCGTTCTGATGATGGCGGCCTACGAGGGACGCGAAGAACTGGCGCGGAAACTCGTCGCGC
>JACPRN010000158.1 GCA_016189945.1 Betaproteobacteria bacterium | reverse complement strand
GCCTTCATAGGAAACTGCATATTCCGCTGGAGAGCCTCATTCAGACCACGGACTTGGCGGCTAACCAACGGTTCCGGCGGACGGGCCCTCGCTACGCTCGGGCCCGCCGCTGAACCGCGACGTTGGCCGTGGGAATCCCGTAGCTTCCGCAAGAGCCATCAGGCAAACTGATTCACGAGGGGTCGTAGATCGGAGTATTCTTTGCACTATGTGAAGACAGCTACTGGAAAGGTTGTCGGAGGTAAGGTCGTGGTCGAGGGCGTTACCCTCGAAGAGGGCGCGTCGGTGACTGTTTTGACCAAAGATGACGAAGGCGGCTTCACCCTGTCCCCTGAGGAGGAGGCCGAACTGCTTCTTTCTATCGCCGAGGCCGATCGTGGCGAAACGGTTCCCGCCGAAGAGGTGCTTGCGAGGCTCGCCCGTCGCGGCCGCTGAGAAACCGTCGTTCACCAAGACGCTGGACCCTGCCAAATCAGAGTTGACGCGGGTATAACCAATGTTATACTCATGCCGTGAAGACTGCCATCTCTATCCCCGACCCAGTCTTCAAGTCCGGAGAGCAGCTTGCGTCGCGACTTCGCGTGTCCCGAAGCGAGCTCTACGCCAGGGCTATGAGGGCGTTTCTTGAGAAGCATCGAGACGACCTGATTACATCCCGTCTGAACGAAATCTACGGCCCCGGGGCCGAAGACTCCTCGCTCGACCCTGATCTTGCTTCGCTTCAGCGTCGCTCAATTGGCCGCGAGAAGTGGTAATGCGTCGCGGTGAAATCTGGTGGGCATCTTTGCCCGAACCCTCGGGCTCGGGACCGGGATTTCGGCGCCCGCTCCTGGTCATTTCGGCGAACAGCTTCAACGAAAGTCGCATCAGCACCGTGATAGCCATCGTAATTACGTCGAATCTCCGCTTGGCGGATGCGCCGGGAAACGTGCGCCTCCCCGCGCGAGGAACCGGGCTGCGAAAGCCATCGGTAGCGAACGTATCTCAGATTCTGACAGTCGACAAATCATTCTTGACCGAGCGCGCCGGAAGGCTTGCGCCGCGGCTGCTCGGTGACGTGGAAGACGGGCTGCGCCTCGTCCTTTCGCTCTAAGCGGGGTCTGATCTCAAGATGAGCGGCGGAATGGAAGAACAGAACCGGCTCGTGGAAATAACGTTCTTTGCCATGATCCCCTCGGGCCTGTGGGTGCTCGCCGCGGGGCTGTGGGCGGCCGGCCGCATGGGCGGGCTCGCGCCGATTGCCGCCCTCGCCGGCTACGAGGAGATGCTGCCGATCGGCGCGGCGGGCCTCGCGCTGGCGGGCCTGCTCGGGGCCGCCTGGCTGCGCTCGCGCCTGATCGAGAGCATCGCCGCCTCCGGGACCATGACCGCGGCTGAATTTCTGCAGCGTGCCCGCTCCGCCGTCACCGTCTACGCCGCCGTCGCGGAAGCGCCCGGCCTCATCGCCCTCACCGCCTACGCGCTGCTCCCTGCGCCGTGGCTGCTCGTCTCCACCGCCGCCTACGCCGCGCTCGCGGCTGCCCTCCTGCGGCCGGAGGTTGCGAAGTGGTACGACGAGCTGCGCAGGCGGGGCCAGATCCGCGCCTGAGAACATGGGGCGCCCGGCGATGACCCTCGACGAGAACGCCGTTCGCGCCCTGCTGCGCATGGACGAGTTGATTCCGGTGGCGGTCGAGGACATCGCCGCCGCCGACCCAGTCTACCGAAAGGCCGCGCAGGCCGATGAAGCTCAACCATCCGGTTGATGATTTCAATCTCGCCCGCTACGCAAGCGGCGGCGCACTGATCGGGCTTGGAGCGTTCACTGCGCTCGCAGGCTCGCGCGCGCAGCATTAGCCCCGTTCTTGGGGCAAGCGCAACGCATCGCGTTGCCAGCGCTGCGGCGTTCCCCTTTGCTCAATTCGTTTGCCGCGACAGGAGTTTTTCGCCCGCCATCCGGTCTAACTGAGGAAGGCATGTTCCGTCGCCCGGGAGGGTGATCAGGATGGACTCGGGCTCGGCATTGATCGTTGGGCGCGCAAAGCGCCGGGGTGGACAACGTCTTCTGAATCTCGGAGCGGGCACCTTGCGGCTGGTTGCCCTCGCGCTGGCGGCCGTTGCCGCCTGGTGGTGGGTGGAAACACATCACTCGACCCTTCAGGCGCGGTTCTTCTCCACCATCGCTCAGGGCCTCTCGTATTGGATCGCCCCGGGGGCAAGCGAGCGCCTTTGGCTGCCGCAGTCCGGCCCCTACGACATCCGCCTCGGCTACAGCCGCATGAAAGCGACGCTCCCGCACCTGGTTTCATCGGGCTATTCGATCGAGGCCCAGGCGCGCCAGTCCTTCCTTTTCCGCCAGCTCACGGGAACGTTCGGCTTGTATCCCGTCTACAAACAGAAGTCGCAGGCGGGCCTCGCCATCCTGGATCGCCACGGCGAGCCGCTCTACGCCAGTCCGCACCCGGAGCGGCAATACGCGGATTTCGATTCGATCCCGCCGCTGCTGGTGGCGACCTTGCTTCACGTGGAAAACCGCGAGCTGCTCGACGACAAGCGCCCCTCGTACAACCCGGCGCTGGAAGGCGACCGGCTGGCGCTGGCGCTCTTGACCCAGGCGGCGCGCAGCGTCAACGCCGAGGTGAGCCGGGTGGGCGGGAGCACGCTTGCGACCCAACTGGAGAAATTCCGGCATTCCCCCGGCGGCCGCTCGCGCGACGTGTCCGACAAGATACGCCAGCTCCTTTCGGCTTCGCTGCGCGCCTACCTCCTCGGCGAGGGAACGCTCGAAGCGCGCCGGCGCATCGTCCTCGATTACCTGAACTCGGTGCCCCTGGGCGCGGCACCCGGATACGGAGAGATCATCGGCCTGGGCGACGGCCTGTGGCTGCGCTACGGGCGCGATTTCGCCGACGCCAACCGCATCTTGATGAACGCGAACGCCGATCCGGAAGCGGCGGCCGGCACCTACAAGGAAGCGCTTTCGCTCATCGTCGCGCAGCGCCGTCCCTCGGCGTTCTTCGGCGAAAGGCAGGAGCGGCTCTCGGCATTGACGGACAGCTACCTGCGCATCCTCGCGCGCGACGGCGTGATCGCCCCCGCGCTCCGGGACGCCGCGCTTGCCGTGAAGCTCGCCCCCGGGCGCCAACCCCTGGCGCCGCCTTCGGCCTCGTTCATCGAGCGCAAGGCCGTGAACGCCGCGCGCGTCGCGCTCGCCGGTGAGCTCAATGCCCGCAGTCTCTATGCGCTCGACCGCTACGATCTCGTCGCCGGCACGACCTTCGACGGTCCGACTCAGGCGGCCGCCGCCGGTTTTCTCGCGCAGTTGAGCGACGAGGGGTTCTTGCGCCGCAACGGTTTGAAGGGCGCGCGGCTGCTCGCGCGCGGCGATCCGCGGCAGGTGCGCTTCAGCTTCACGCTCTACGAGGCTTCGCCCCTCGGCAATCTGCTGCGCGTACAGGCGGACAATCTCGACCAGCCCCTGGACCTCAACTCCGGGGTCAAACTCGACCTCGGATCGAGCGCCAAACTGCGCACCCTGATCACGTACCTGGAGACAGTCGCCGAGCTGCACCAGCGCTATGGCGCGATGCCGCGCGAGGCGCTGGAGAGCATCGCGCTTCCCCGCGAGGACCGGCTCAGCCGCTGGGCCCTCGCCTATCTGGCGGCGAAAAGCGATCGCACTCTGCAGCACATGCTCGAGGCGGCCATGCAGCGTCGCTACTCGGCGCATCCGGCGGAGGCCTTCTTCACCGGCGGCGGCCGGCACGCCTTCCGCAATTTCAGGCGCGAAGACGATGCGCGCGTACCCACCGTCGCCGAAGCGCTTGAGCAGTCGATCAATCTCGCCTTCGTGCGCCTGATGCGCGACGTGGTCCACTATCACGCCTACGAGGCCGCCGGCGCACTCGGAAGCGAGGTGCGCCGCGGGGGCGAAGAGGCGCGGCGGCGGGCGCTCGAGCGCTTTGCCGACCAGGACCGGCGCGAATTCCTGCAGCGCTTCTGGCACAAGTACCGGGGCAAGGCGCCCGATGAGTTGCTCGCGGCCATCGCCGCCTCGGTCCGGCCGCTGCCCGGGCGCCTTGCGCTCGTCTTTCGCAGCGTCGAGCCGCAAGCCGACTTTGCCGCATTCGAACGCTTCATGCGCGAGCGTCTCGGCGAGCGCGCAGGCAGCGATGCCCATCTCCGGCGACGCTACGCCGCGTATGAGCCGGGGCGCTTCGATCTCGCGGACCGCGGCTATCTGGCCCGGCTCCATCCCCTCGAGCTGTGGCTGGTTGCGTATCTCAAGCAACACCCGAGGGCGAGCTTCGCCGATGCGCTCGCCGCAAGCGCCGCCGAAGCGCCGGTGGTCTACCGTTGGCTGTTCAAGAGCACCTCGCGCCGCGCCCAGGAGCGCGCCATTGCCATTGCCCTGGAAGCCGCTGCATTCGAGGGCATCGGCGCAGGCTGGCGGCGTCTGGGCTATCCCTTCGAGCGCCTGGTGCCGTCCTTTGCCAGCGCGATCGGCGCCTCGGCCGACCGCCCCGCGAGCCTTGCCGAACTGGTCGGCGTGGTGATAAACGGCGGCCTGCGCCGGCCGCCGGTGAGCATCGATGCGCTTCACTTCGCCGCCGATACGCCGTTCGAGACGCTGCTTGCGCGCCGCCCCCAGCCGGGCGAGCGCGTGCTTCAGTCCGAAGTGGCCGATAGCGTGCGCCGCGCGCTCCTCGGCGTGGTTGAAAACGGGACCGCGCGGCGCCTCAAGGGCGCCTTCCGCGGGCCGGACCCGGCCGAGACCCTCGCCCTGGGCGGCAAGACCGGAACCGGCGATCACCGCTTCGACACCTTTGCGCCGGGGGGCCATGTGCTTTCTTCGCGCGTCGTGAACCGCGCGGCAACGTTCGTCTTCTTCATCGGCGAGCGCCATTTCGGCGCCGTGACCGCCTTCGTGCCGGGGAGCCAGGCGGCTGCCTATGACTTCACGTCGGCGCTTCCGGTACAGATCCTGAAGGCGATGGCGCCGATCCTGCGGCCTTTGCTGCTGCCGCGAGCTGACGGCACCGGCGCCGACGTGCCTGCGCGGATCGCGGCCGGCGAGAGCGCTGCGCGCAGCGTGCCGGCAGCTTGGCCGCCAGGCCTGTTTCGGCGCGATCGCGACCGCTATGGCGCTCCGGCTCCGTTCATCAGCCGGCGAAGCCGGTTTCTCGCGCGCGAGAGCCGCGACATGACTGTGCCGATCGGGATTGCGAGAGCGCTCGCAACCTCCTCGTAAGTCATCTGTTCGACGGCGACAAGAATCAGCACCTCGCGCTGTTCGGCCGCAATCCCGGCGAGCGCCTTTTCCACCGCCGCAAGCTCCTGACGCTCGGCGTGCGGCGGCTCGACCGCGACCTCCGGCAACTGCTCCGGGTCAAGCGCGACTTCGAATCTGCGCTTGCGCCAATGGTTGGCGAAGACGTTGTGCAGGATCGAAAACAGCCACGCCCGCATGTCGCTTCCGGGCCGCCACAAATGCAGCTTTCTGGAGGCGCGCTCGAGCGTGTCCTGCACCAGGTCGTCGGCGGCGTCGCGATCGCGCACCAGCGCGCGCGCGTAGCGGCGCAGGCGCGGGATGTGCGCGAGCATCGGATGCGGCTGGATGTCGAACTGGGGGCGCGGCAAATTCATGCGGTTGACCTCGGCTGCGCAATGCGCAGCACTTCCCGTGCCACCTTTCGCCCATCGATAACGATATGGTTTCAAAGGGACAAAATGCGCCGGCGAATGCGCAGCCGGCGAAATCCGCATGGAGTGGGGCAAATCCCCCCGCCCGACTGCGGAATTTCCCCGCTGCCCGCCTTCGCACTCCAGCGCGGCAATTTGGGGACTTCCCGGCGCGAAACGCTCCCGCTTCCCGGGCGGCGCTTCCTCGCGAACGTGAAGCCGATGGGCTGCGCGCGCGGCGCCTTTTTCTTATCATGGAGGGCGATGAAGAAACTCGCCGCCACATTGGCCGCGGCGCTCGTCGCGGCAGCGCTGTTCGCCGCTTTCGCGCCGCAGGTTGGCGCCGAGGCGACGTATGAGGAACGCGATTTCCTTACCCGTATCCGGCGTCTCACCGTCGAAGGCAGGCGCGCGGGCGAAGGCTACTGGTCCGCCGACGGCAGGCGCATGGTATTCCAGAGCGAGCGCGAGCCCGGCAATCCCTTCTACCAGATCTATGTGCTCGACCTCGCCAGCGGCGAGACCAAGCGCATCTCCCCGGGCGTGGGCAAGACCACCTGCGCTTTCTTTCGCCCCGGAAGCGACGAGATCCTGTTCTCCTCCACGCACGCCGATCCGCGCTCGCGCTCGCTGCAGGAGGAAGAGATCGCATTTCGCGCTTCCGGGCGCAAGCGCCGCTACGCGTGGGACTACGATCCCGAGATGGATATCTACGCCTACAGCGAAAAGACCGGGGCGCTCACGCGCCTCACCAGCGCGCGCGGCTATGACGCCGAGGCGGCCTACTCGCCCGATGGCCGCTGGATCGTCTTCGCCTCGACCCGCGACGCCTACAGCAGGCCCTTGAGCGCGGCGGAGAAGAAGATGCTCGAGGACAACCCGAGCGTCTTCGCCGAAATCTATATCATGCGCGCCGACGGCTCGGAGCAAAAGCGCCTCACGCATTCAGCCGGGTACGACGGCGGACCCTTCTTCACCCATGACGGCGCGCGCATCGTCTGGCGGCGGTTCGACGAAAAAGGCTTGAACGCAGACATCTACACCATGAGGCCCGACGGGAGCGGCGTGAGGCGCATTACCGATTTCGGATCGCTCTCCTGGGCGCCCTACGAGCACCCGTCGGGCGAGTATTTCATCTTTTCATCGAACAAGCACGGATTCGCGAATTTCGAGCTTTTCATCGTCGATGCCCAAGGCGCCAAAGAGCCGGTTCGCGTTACCACCACAGACGGTTTCGACGGGCTGCCGGTGCCCTCGCCAGACGGCAGGCAGCTCGCCTGGACTTCGAGCCGCTCGGGCGGGGGCGCGGGACAGATTTTTCTCGCGCAATGGAACCACGAAAAGGCGCGCGAAGCGCTGCGCAACGCGCCGCCGAGACGCAAGCCGTGAGCGGCAAATCGCGCCGCGGAAGTCTTGTTCTCGCCCTTGCGCTCGTCGCGCCGGCCCTTGCATTCGACGCCGCTACCCTCGCCGCGCAGCCGGCTTCGCGGACCAAAGCGCACGTGGTGGCCCTCGCTTCGGATGCCGAGGCAGGACGGCTCACCGGCTCCGAGGGCGAACGGCGCGCCGCCGACTACATCGTCGCGCAGATCAAGCGGATCGGCGCGTTGCCGCTGCCGGGGGCGAGCGATTACCGGCAGCCGTTTCGCTTTACCGCCGGCGCGCGCGACGGCGGCTCGACGATCACCGTGTCCGCGCCGGGCCCGCGCGAGCGCACGTTTTCTTCGCGCAGCGACATCCAGGCGCTTTCGCTCTCGGATAACGGCACCGTTGCCGCTCCGGTGGTATTCGCCGGCTACGGCATCGTCGTTCCCGAGAGCCAAAACTTTCGCTACGACAGTTACGCCGGGCTCGAGGTGAAGGACAAGATCGTCCTCGTCTTGCGCTACTTCCCGGAGAGAACCGACGCGAAGGCGAGGGCCGCACTCGCGCGCTATTCCAATTTGCGCTACAAGGCGCTCGCCGCGCGGGCGCGCGGCGCGCGGGCGATGCTGGTCGTCGCCGGGCCGCATTCCCCGAACGCCGGCGAAATCATCCCGATGAGCTTCGACACGGCGCTCGCCGGCTCCGGGATCGTCGCGGCAAGCATCGGCGCCGGGGTCGCTCGCGCGCTGTTCGAGGGCTCAGGCCATTCGCTCGGCGAGGCGCAGCAATCCCTCGATTCGGGCGATCCGCAGGTGCGCGGCTTCGATCTGCCCGGTGTGAGAGTGAGCGTGCGCGCCGCCGTTGAGCGCGAGACGCGCACGGGCAACAACGTTCTCGCCTATCTTCCGGCGAGCGGCCCGACCGACGCGATCGTGAAGCCCTGGATCGCGGCGGGCGCGCACTACGACCACCTCGGCCACGGCGAGGCGGGCAACTCCCTTGCCGGTAAGGACGAGGCCGGCCGCATCCATTACGGCGCCGACGACAACGCTTCGGGCACCGCGGCGGTTCTGGCGTGGGGCGAAGCGCTTGCCGCGCAGCCGAGGAAGCGCCATGCGCTGCTCGCATTCTGGTCGGGCGAGGAGTTCGGCCTGCTGGGCTCCAAGGCATTCATCGAGGCGAGCCCGATCGCACTCGACGCCGTCGCGGCGTATCTGAATTTCGACATGGTCGGGCGCATGCAGGACAACCGGCTGATCGTCCAGGCGAGCGGCACCAGCCCCGCGTGGCCGCGATTGCTCGAGCAGGCGAACGTCGCCGCCGGATTCGATCTCGCGCTGCAGGAAGATCCGCATCAGCCGACCGACGTGGCGAGCTTCAACCAGGCGGGGGTGCCGAGCCTGAACTTTTTCACCGGGGCGCATGCCGACTATCACCGGCCGAGCGATACGGCCGACAAGATCAACTACGAGGACCTGGACCGCGTCGCCGAATTTGCGGCCTCGATCGCGCGCCGCATCGCCGATCTGGAGCGCCCGCCCGCTTTCGCCAGGGTCGAGGAACGCTCGAGCGACCGTCCCAGCCGCGCCGGCGTGCGCATTTTCACCGGCACCATTCCCGACTACGCCTCGGCGGCCAAGGGACTCGTGCTCAGCGGCGTGATCGGCGGCGGACCGGCCGACAGGGCCGGATTGCAAAAGGGCGATACGATCGTCGAGATCGCAGGCCAAGCCGTCGCCAACATCTACGAGTACACCTATGCGCTGGAGACGCTCAAGATCGGCGTGCCGGCAAGAGTGGTCTACCTTCGCAATGGCGAGCGCAGGGAGACGATGCTCACGCCGGCGCCAAGGAACTGAGATCTGTCGGCCGGAGATTCGCTGACATCGCGGTGAACCGAAACGTGTGGTGTTGCTTTTGCCGTTAATCAATCTCCACACTTTTGTTCAGTTGCAAGCAACTGAACAAAAAAGTGTGGAGACGGGTTAAAAAAGCAATTCTCACCCATTTCGCCAACACTCCTGCGATAAGCGACGAAGCGGCGCGCCGCCCGCGCGCGACACGCCTTACTCGCCGCTATCGCGCATCATCTTGCGGAAGCGAAGCAACTCGTAATCGTCACCGTGCTCTCCCGCACCCGCGGGCAGCAGCAGGAAGCGCTTGCCCTCGGCTTCCATCTCGAGATTCTGTCCCGGCAGAACCGCGGCCGCGGGCACCAGGATCTGCGCTTCGGTGGCGGATTCGCCGGAAAGCGGAGTGAGCAGGATGCCGGTCTCGGCTTCGCCCGCCTCGCCTTCGGCTTGCCACTTCACGACTTGCGCCGATTTGGCGAAGGTCTGCACCCCCACCGCGCCGCGCTGCGGCGTGTCGCGATTGAAGCGTCGGATGGCGCCGACCAGCCAGTTCTCGCCGCCTTCGGGCTGCAGAGCGATCAGCGCGCCGATACGCAGCCACTCGCCCTTGATCTGCGGCACCAGCGCGCCGAAACCGCCCTGGCTGACATTCTCGACAATCCAGCTCTCGATGCGGCTTTGATCGAAATCGAGGGAACCGACCGGATCGAGCACCGCCAGCACGCCGTCGAACCCGTGGGTCACCGTAAGGCGCGACTTCACGGTGTGGCGCGCGAACTTGCGCTCGGGCGGCTTGGGTGCCCAAACCATCGCCAGATGCTGGAGCACGGCGAGCACCGTCTCGGGCTCGTAAGTTCCGCCGAGGTTGACCTCCGAGGGTATGGCATTGCTCGAGCGGATCGCAGCGATCAGATCCTCGAGCTGCCGGCCGGCCTTGCCGGTGGCGAAAAAGCGCAGGGTCGGTGCATGCTGCGGCGGCCGCGCAAGGCGCAGCGGCGGTTGGCCGGCGGCGAGGTCGATCCAGTAGGCGATGTCGGGCTGCTGCTCGAGCACCAGCGTGAACGAAGCGGAAAAATGCGCGATCAGCCGCTCGGCGATTTCGATCTCCGTCGGCGTCAGCCCGTCGGGGGAGGAGGCCGAGAGCACCACTGCGCGCAAGAACTCCTGCTCCGGGGAGGATTCGCCGGGAACGTTGGGATAGACGCCGAGCGCGGTGCGCGCGTATTTCCTCGTCTCTGCAAGCGCATAGATCTTCGCCACCTCGCCCCAGAGCGAGTTCTCGAACGGACCGTAGCGCAGGTATTGCCATTTCATCTGCGCCGCAAGCGTGCGCAGCGCGCGCACCGACAAGAGCGGCGCCACGGCCTTGATCGCCTCGGCGCCTTTGGCGCCGCTCGCGTACAACTCGAGGCAAGCGGCCATGGCGAGGGCCGAATGCCTCAGGTACTCGTGGATCGCGCTCCAGAGCCGGTTTTCCTGGACCCTGGAAAGGCGCGGCGAGGAAAGGTATTCGCGCGAGAGCCTGCGCACGTGCACCTGCGCCGCCTCGTCGATAAGCTGCACCAGTTGCGCGCGATACTCGGGCTTGAAGTCCTGGGCGTTGCGCACCGACTCGTGCCAGTGCGCAAGCTCCTCGAGCGCCCGGAACGAATCGTTTGCCGGCACCGCCTCCAGGACCTTGCGCGCCTCCTTGAGATCGGCCAGCGGGTGATCGGGTTTGCTGCTCCCGAAGAGCTTCAGCATGAACGTTCCCCCTTTTTGCGGCACCGCCGATGGTGCGAGTCAGCGCAACAAGTTTAGCGCAAAAACGCAGCGCCTAAGGCGAATGAGCTGGAATCAGAGATGTTGGTTCTTGCTCTTTATCAATCTCCACGTAACAGCCAAATTCCCGCCGCTGTCGTCAACACTCGCCTGATAATCGACTAAAGCGGGCCCCGGCGCGCGCCGAAGCCACCGTTCATCCCCGCTCGCGATGCGCCCTCAAGCGCCCGTTGATCCACGTCAAAAGGGTCAGCGCGCCGTTGTGGCTTCATATATGCGAGCGGCTCCAACAGTTCGGGTGGGCCGCGAACAGCAGTAATTTCCTGCCTTGCGCAAGGAGAAACATGTTCAAGCACATCCTGGTTCCCACCGACGGCTCGCCGCTTTCGCTCAGGGCCGCCAAACGCGCCATCGCATTCGCCAAGGGATCGGGCGCCCGAATCACCGCGTTTTACGCCGGGCCCCAGTACACCGTGCAGATATACGGCGATTTCGTGCCGCCGGATTTCGTCACGCCGCAGGAATTCGCGCGGCAAACGAAGCGCACGGCCGAGCGCTACCTCGGCGCGATCGAAAAAATGGCCAAGGCCGCGCGCGTGCGCTGCCAGACGTACTTCGTCGTCAGCGCCACGCCGTGGCAAGCGATCATCAAGGCGGCGAGGGCAAAGAAATGCGACCTCATCTTCATGGCCTCGCACGGCCGCCGCGGCTTGAGCAGCCTGTTGCTCGGCAGCGAGACGCAGCGCGTGCTCACGCACAGCAAGGTGCCGGTGCTGGTGCACCGCTAGGCGCTTAGCCGACGAGTATTGACGGAGTCGGCGAGAATTTGCCTTCTTGATACGTCGCCACGCGTTTGTGCTGCACTCGCATGGCAACTGCAGCACAAAAGCGTGGAGATTGATTAACGCCAAAAAAGCCGCCCCGCGCTGGTTCCGGCTCGCAGAAACTCTGAAAGCGCGTCATTCGCGTGCCGGCGGGATCCACCAGGGGCTTGATCGTGGTGCCGCTGGCCGGATTCGAACTGGCGACCTTCGCATTACGAATGCGCTGCTCTACCGACTGAGCTACAGCGGCTCCTGCCCTGCCTAGCGAACTTCTGCGCGGCACCGGCGCTCCGGCCGCGCCGGAAAAGCGCCCAACGAGGGTGCGTATTGTATCAGGGAAGGCGTGGAGCGAAGCGGCGCTCGGGGCGAAGAAGCCGCCCGAGCGGCGCGAGATCGCGCTAGCGCTTTGCCGCTGCGCGCGGCGCCGGCGATGATTTCGCCGCGGCCGGCGTCTTGTATCCTGCGGCGTCGAGCGCCGCCTGGTAATCGCTCTGCGCGAATCCCCGCATGACGAATGTGCCGATCGTCAGCACCGGCACCTGGTTACCGCCGGAGATGCGCTGCAATTCATCGATGTCCTTGGGCAGGACGACCTGGACTTCGCGGAACTCGACTCCGCGCGCAGCAAGCAGCTCGCGCGCGTCCTTGCAGGGAGCGCCGCATTCGGGCGAAGCGTAGAGGGTCACCTGCTGGCCCGCCGGAATGCTCGCCGGCACCGAACTCTGCTTCTGCTCCGGTGCGGCTTCGGCCTCGGGTTTGTTACGCAGCACCTGCGGTGGCACCTGCGGTCCGCTCGCCGGGTAGCCCGCGGAGTCCAGCGCCGCGTGATATTGCGTGGCGTCGAAACCCTTCAGCACTTCCCTTCCCACGCTCAATACCGGCACGCTGATGCCGCCCGAGACACGCTTGAGGTCCTCGAGCGACTTGGCGTCAGCGACCTCGATCACGCGATGGGGAATGCCGCGCTTGGCGAGCAGACCGCGCGCCTCCTTGCAGGGGTCTGTGCATTCATCCGAGACGTACAGCGCCACCGGAAAGTTGGCCGCTGCAATTCGGGTCGCGTACGGAAGCTGGATCGCATCGCCGGCGCCCGCGGACAGGGGCTTTTTCTGAACGTTCTTGGCGCCCGCAGGCGGCGGCGTCTGCGTGTAGTGGACACGGCCGTCCTTGTCGACCCAGCGGTACATCTGCTGCGCGAACGCGCTCGCGGACAGCGCAAGCGCAATGCCGAGAATGAGAAACGCGCGCATGTTCGACTCCGAATGCGTCGCCGATGGAGATACCAGCATCATACGCTTTCGCCGCCGCGGCAAATCGTTGCCAAGCGGCGGCGCGGGGCGCGGGATCACGCGCCGGCTTGGCCTCGCCGCTGGCGCGTGCGCACGATGATATCGACGCTTTCGGTTTCCACCCCGGGAGGCAGCTCCGGCAGGCCGACGACGCGTATGTCCTCGGCCCGGATATCGGCCAGCTCGCCGGTCTCCACGTCGTAGCGATGGTGGTGCGGCGTGGTATTCGGATCGTAGACGATCCTGGCCGGGTCGATGACGAGTTCCCTCACCAAGTTCTTTTCCCGGAACAGCTTGAGCGTGTTGTAGACGGTGGCCTTGGAGGCCTCCGCGTGGCGTTCATTGACCAGCGCAAGGATCTGTTCGGCGCTCAGGTGCTCCATGCGCTCGAACAGCACCGCTGCGATCTCGATGCGCTGGTAGGTCGGCGTGATGCCGTGCTGGCGCAGGCGCTCGCTGATCGAATGCCGAGTGCTGTTATCAATGTCCATAAGGCCATTATAGCCGAAGCTTTAGATGAGATCTAATCGCTCGACAGAGAGCAAAATCTCGGTTGGTTCTTGGCCCTATTCGATCTTGCGCCGCCAGTAGGTTCGGATGCGTGTCTCCAGAGTCAGACCGCCGGGGTTCTGAACCGATGTGCCGGAGATCACTGCCTGATATTTCTTCCCGGCTATGGTGACGATCACCGGTACCGGGGAGGGCAGGAACCCCCCGCCCGCGTGCACGGTGTAGCGGTCAGCCGTGGTCACCGTGCCGGTGGCGTTGACGTCGGTCGTAGCCGTGGCGTCCTTGTAGCTGAGCAGGTACGAGCGGGCGATGCCCAGGTTGCTGCCGCAGGCGCCGCCGCCCGCAGTGGCGCTTGGCTGATTGGTATTGAACAGCGTCGTGCCCGAGATTGTCGTGGCGGTGCCGACGTTTTTCTCGCCGGGAGCCAAGGTTACGAACCAGCCTTTCGCTGCGAGCAGGTTTGCCGAGGCAGCCGCTTTTTGCTCGTCGCTGCACACGCCCGAATCCTGCAAGCAGTTGTTGGTCGCATCGAACAAATCGCTTTCGGTGATCGGCAGACCGCTCGAGGTGACCGACAGGCCCGTGTCGCG
>JACPRN010000157.1 GCA_016189945.1 Betaproteobacteria bacterium | reverse complement strand
GGAAACGGCTCTCGGTTTCCTGAAACTCCCCGCCGATCACGCCGAGATCATCCACGCGGCGAAGAATTTCCGCGTCGAGGTCGAAGGGCCGGACGATCTGGTGTCCTGGTTCATGCAACTGCTGAACATGATCCCGCGCGCCGGCCTCGAATACGGCACGCGCATGGCGGACGGCACCACGCGCTGCACGACCATGACCAACGGCGGGCCGGTGTACGTCTTCGTCAAGAACGGCCGGGTCATCCGCACCACCCTCATCGAGTACGACGAGCAAGACGCGCCCTCCTGGACCGTTGAAGCGCGCGGGAAGAAATTCACCCCTTGGCGAAAAGCGGTGGTCGCGCCCCACTCGCTCGTGCTTCGCTCGCTCGTTCACTCGGAAAAGCGCGCGCTCTATCCCATGAAGCGGGTGGATTTCGATCCCGAGGGCGAGCGCAACCCGCAGAACCGCGGCCGCTCGGGCTACGAGCGCATAAGCTGGGACCAGGCGCTCGATATCGTGAGCGCCGAGATCCTGCGCATGAAGCGCGAGCACGGGCCCGGGGCGATCGCGATCTACCACAGCTCGCACCACCAATGGGGGAACGTCGGCTACTACCTGAGCGCGCTGCCGCGCTTCGGCAACGCCATCGGCTACACGCGCGTGCACTTGAATCCCGACAGTTGGGAAGGCTGGTACTGGGGCGCGATGCATCATTTCGGCAACAGCATGCGCCTCGGGAAACCCGGCACCTACGGCCTGATCGAGGATTGCCTCAAGGAATGCGAAATGATGGTGTTCTGGTCGAGCGACCCGGAATCCCAGATGGGCAACTACGGCGGCCAGGAAGGCTCGCAGCGGCGCTTGTGGCTGCAGCAACTGGGCATCAAGATGGTCCAGATCAATCCCTGGTACTGCCCGACCGCCTCCATGCTCGGGGGCAAATGGCTGCCCATTCGCCCCGGCACCGACGGCGCGCTGGCGATTGCGATCATGTTTGTCTGGATCACGGAGGACCGGTACGACAAGGAATACGTGCGCACGAGGACCACCGGGTTCGAGGAGTGGCGCGACTACGTGCTCGGGAAGTCCGACGGCGTGCCCAAAACGCCCGAGTGGCAGGAGCCCGAGACCGGCATCGCGGCCAAAGACGTGCGGGCGCTTGCGCGCGAGTGGGCGACGAAGAAGACTTATCTGTCGGCCGGGCCGGCCGGCACCGGAATGGGAGGCGCCTGCCGCACCGCGACCGGCACCCAATGGGCCCGCGCCATGGTGCAGCTCATGGCGATGCAGGGATGGGGCAAGCCCGGAATCAACTTCGGCTGCCTGCAGGGAGGCGCGCCCGTCGATCTCGGGTTCTATTTCCCGGGCTACTCCGAGGGCGGCATATCGGGCGAGCTGCAGTTCACGGCCTCAGCGGTCAACAACTACGTGCGCATGCCGCACCTCTTGTCCATGAACCCGGTGGGGCAGGTGATTCCCCGGCAGAGGTTGCCCGAAGCGATCCTCGACGGCGAATGCTACGGCTACCCGACCGACCCCATGTCGATCGAAGGCCAGTTCCGGCGCATGATGTATCCGGCGCCCGGGCACTCGAAGGTGCACATGCTCTACCGCTACGGAAATTCGTCCTTCGGCACCATCTGCGACTCGGGCCGCTTCGTCGACATGTACCGCTCGGAGAAGCTCGAGTGCGTCGTCAACCAGTCGATCTTCTTCGAAGGCGAGGCAAAGTTCGCCGACGTCATCCTGCCGGCCTGCACGCAGCTCGAGCGCTGGGACATCGGCGAGTGGGCCAACCCCGGCGGCTACGGCCACCACGGCCAGGACCAGGTCAACCACCGGGTGATCGCCATCCAGCACAAGTGCATCGAGCCGCTCGGCGAATCGAAATCGGATTATCAGATCTTCTGGGACATCGCGCAGCGCCTGGGACTGGGCGCCTATTACTCCGAGGGGATGAGCGAGCTCGACTGGTGCAAGCGCATTTTCGACTCGACCGACCTGCCGCGGCACATCACCTGGAAGGAGTTCCTGAAGAAAGGCTATTTCGTGGTCCCGGCCGAGAGCGAAAAAACGCGCGTGCCCGCCTACATGCGCTGGTTCGTCGAGGACCGGATGAAGGACGTTCCCGAGCCGCACCCGGTGCCGGGAGGATACTCGGAGAAGTTCGGGCGGGGGCTGCAGACGCAGTCGGGGAAGTTCGAGTTCATCCCCGAGAGCCTGAAGCGGTTCGACGCCGCGAGCGAGGATCGTCCGCCGCTCAACAAATACGCGCCTTCGTGGGAAGGACCGCAGGCAACAGAGCTGCATGCGAAGTATCCGCTGCAGCTCATCACGCCCCACGCGCGCTATGCCTATCACACCATCACCGATGCCAAAGGTGCCGTGGACGATATCGCCGACCACCGGATTTGCATCGACGGCTATTACTACTGGATCGTGCGCATCAGTCCCGATGACGCGCGCGCGCGTGAGATCAAGATGCACGATCTGGTCAAGGTGTACAACGACCGCGGCGCGGTGCTGTGCGCGGCCGACGTGACCGAAACCATGGCGCCGGGAGTTGCGCACTCGTACGAATCCTGCGCCTCCTACGATCCGATGGGCGAGCCGGGCAAGTCGATCGATCGGGGCGGATGCATGAACCTGCTCACGCCGAGCCGCAGGCAGTCGGCGAAGACCGAGAGCAGCGCAGCCATGTCCTGCCTGGTGCAGATCGAGAAGTGGACCGGAGCGGCCGCATGAAGAAGTGGAACCTCATCATCGATGTCGCCAAGTGCACCAACTGCAACAACTGCTTCCTCACCAACCGGGACGAGCACGTCGACAACGACTTTCCCGGCTACGCGGCTCCCCAGCCCCGTCTCGGTCACC
Source organism: Betaproteobacteria bacterium (assembly GCA_016189945.1). Lineage (GTDB taxonomy): Bacteria > Pseudomonadota > Gammaproteobacteria > Burkholderiales > SG8-39 > JACQTO01. Next base: position 2,817 of record JACPRN010000157.1, on the reverse strand, counting down.
GCTGGATCGACATCCGGCGAAAAGAACGCGGCCGCGCGCCCATGATCGACGTGGCCTACCTGCCGACGATGTGCAACCACTGCGACAATGCGCCTTGCGTCAAAGCATCGAAGGACGGCGCCGTCTATCAGCGGCCCGACGGCATCGTGATCATCGACCCGCAGAAAGCGCGCGGGAACAAGGAAATCGTCAAATCGTGTCCGTACGGCTCCATTTGGTGGAACGAGGAGCACAACGTCGCCCAGAAATGGATTTTCGATGCACACCTGCTCGATCAGGGCTGGAAGGAGCCGCGCTGCGTGCAGGCTTGCCCCACCGGAGCGATGCACTCGATCAAGGTCGAGGACTCTGAGATGCAGAGCCTGGCGAAGAGCGAAGAGCTGGAAGTCCTGCGCCCGGAACTGACCGCAAAGCCGCGCGTGTACTACAAGAACTTGTACCGCTTCAGCGAATATTTCGTCGGCGGCAGCGTTGCGGTCGATCGCAACGGGACGCTCGATTGCCTTCCCGGGGCCGAGGTCGCGCTTCTGCGCGGCGGCGCGAGGATCGCGGAGCAGCGTACCGACGCTTTCGGCGATTTCAAGTTCGATAGGCTGGAGCCGGCGAGCGGCGCCTACGCGGTCGAGATCGCCCATCCCGGCCATGAAAAGAAGACCATCGAGGTGCAGTTGGGCGAAAGCCAGTACCTCGGTACGACGTACCTGAAGTAACGCGAATCTCGAACATCAGGTTCTAAAGGGAGGAGATCTCATGCCATCGAAAGCAAGTGTGCTTTGCATCGCGCTCGCCGCTGCCGCGCTGGCGTTCTTTGCCAACGCAGCCAGCGCCCAGACCGTCACGCTGAAATTCGCGACCATCGATCCGGCCCAGGGACAAAACGTCACCCAGGTGATCGTTCCGCTCGCCAAGGAATTGGCCCAAGCCTCGGGCGGCGCGCTTAAACTGGACGTCTTTCCCGGGGGCACGCTCGGCCGCAATCCGCTGCAGCAGTTGAAGCTGGTGCAGGACGGCGTCGCCGATATCGCCTGGGTGATCCCCGGCTACACGCCGGGGCGGTTCGATGACACCGAGGTGGTCGAGCTGCCGTTTCTGATCAACAACGCGCGCGAGGGCGCGATCGGCCTTTCGCGACTGCATGCGAAAAAGCTCATCAGGGGGCTGGATGGCCTCAAGGTGCTCGCCTGGAGCACTACGGCAGTGGCCAATTTCCATGGCAAGTCGCCGATCAAAGCGCTCGCCGACCTGCGCGGCAAGAAGACCCGCGCCTCCTCCTCGCAGGCCGCCAAGGTCCTCGAGGCGCTCGGCGCAGTGCCGGTGCAGATGGGCGCGCCCCAGGTGGCCGAATCGCTCGCGCGCGGGGTGCTCGACCTTTCGCTCAACGACTGGAGTTTTGTCGCCACCTTCCGGCTCGATGAGGTCGCGCAGCATCACCTGGCCATCCCCCTGGGAGCGCTCGCGTTCATGGTGGTGATGCAGCAGTCGAAGTACGACGCCCTGCTGCCTGCCGCCAAAGCCGCGCTCGACCGCTATTCCGGAGAGCAACTGGGACTTCGATTCGCCAACGCCATCGACATCGCAGCCGGCCAATACATGGAGAAAAGCACCAAATCGGGCAAGGGAAGCATGGTGCTCGTCTCCGCAGCCGAACAGGCGGCCTGGCGCAAGCTCACCGATCCGGTCGTCGCCGCTTGGAGAAAAGCGAAGCCGGGCAACGAGCAGGTGTACAAAGTTTTCACCGAAGAAGTGCAAAAGGTTCGCGCCGGAAAATAATCCGGTGCTCGCGCGCCTGGAAGCGCAGACGCTGCGCGCGACCCGCTGGCTCGCGCTCGGCGCCTGCTCGATGCTGCTCGCCATTTCGATCGTCACGCTGGCCGACGTGCTGCTGCGCTGGCTCGTCTCCGCGCCGATCCGCGGCTTCTTCGATTTTGCCGTGATCGCGATGGCGGTGGCCGGCTCGGCGTGCTTTCCGGCGCTCCTCGCCCGGCGCGGCAATATCACCATCCGCGTCGTCGGCAAGCTGCTCGGGCCCCGCGCAACCAGGGTGCTGGATGGATTCGGCGCGCTCGTGACGCTCGCCTTCTTCGCCGCCATGGCCTGGCAATACGTCTATTTCACCATTGACCTGGCGCGCGCCGGCGAGCGCCTGGCAATCCTGCGCTGGCAGGTATGGCCCTGGTGGACGGTCGTGACGCTGATGATCGCCTCGAGCGCCCTGGTCGCGGCCATGGTGCTGCTGTTCATCATCCGCGGCCATGTGAGCGCCGAGGCGGCCGACCCCGAACGCTGACGAGGCAATTGCTCCAGCCATGGATCCGCTCGCCGTAGCGCTGCTCGTCCTCGGCGGCATGTTCGTGCTGATCTTCCTGCACGTTCCGATCGGCGTCGCGATGGGCGTCTCAGGCGTCTTCGGCTTCGGCGTGCTCGCAGGATTCAAGCCCGCGCTGACGCTGCTCGCGAGCGAAACCGCCACCCTGCTTTCGAGCCTGGATCTGGGGGCGATTCCGCTCTTTCTCATGATGGGAGCGTTTGCGACGGTGGCCGGGCTCTCCGAAGACCTGTACCGGATCGCCTACGCGCTTCTCGGCCACCGCCGCGGAGGCCTGGCGATGGCCACCATCGGCGGCTGCGCCGGGTTCGGCGCGGTGTGCGGCTCGGCCATTGCCACCGCCGCGACCTTCGGCAAGATCGCGCTGCCCCAGATGCTCGCGCGGCGCTATTCGCCGGCCTTCGCCGCGGGCACCATCGCCGCCGGCGGAACGCTGGGGAGCCTGGTGCCGCCCTCGATCATCATGGTCGTGTATGCGATGCTTTCCGGGC
>JACPRN010000164.1 GCA_016189945.1 Betaproteobacteria bacterium | reverse complement strand
TTCTGGCGCGCGACGAGCCGGTCGTTGTGCGCCTGATGCTCGGGCTTCCACGCGCCGGCTTGCCTCCAGTAGCGGATCGCGCCGTCGTGGTAGGGGATCACCCAGGCGAAATTCTGGCGTTTAACGTCCCATCCAGCGTTGCCCGGCGCGGAGCCTTTGTACTGATCGAAGGTCTCGACCATGGCGCGCGTCATATTGTAGACCAGGTCCGCATTCTGTGCGGCGTAGGCCATCAGGATGGGATAGGGGTAGGTCGCCGATTCCGCGGGATGGTCCTTGGACAGCTCTGCGCCCTCGGTGCCCATGAACGGGAAGAAGAACGGCGCGATCGCCTGCACGCGCTTCCAGCCCTCCTTGTCGGCGTGCGAGATCACGGGATAGACGAGTCCGCGCGGGGATTTCGCGATCTGATAGGCCTTGCCCGAGATCGAGGATGCGAACGCGGCGTCGACCTGGTTGTTGATAATGCCGTCCATCGCCGCGCCAAAGCCGCCGAACTCGACCTTCTTCACGTCGCTCCAGGAGAGATTGGCGAAGGCGAGCAGCGCAGTGATGTTCTGGTTGAGTGATGGGGCGCCGATCACCCACGCGACCCGCTTGCCCTTGAGATCGGCGATCGTGCGCACCCCGGAGTCCTTCGCCGCAAGCACGGTCAGGATCTGGTCCGAGGTATTGATCATCAGACCGCGGATCGGCTGCGGGCCCCAGTCCTTGGCGCCGAACTCGTATACGCCCTCCTGCGCGAGGTAGCTGCCGCCTACGCCGTTGGCGGAAAACTGCACCTGGCCTTCGCGCACCGGCAGCGTGCGCGAGACGTCGTTCTTCCCCGGCAGCACGCGCAGGCTCACGTTGTATTTCTGCTTGAGCGCGTTGCCGATCGCGACCGACTGGTTGTACCCGCCCGAGCCCACGTCGTAGGCGCTCCAGGCGAGCGTTGCGGGAAGCTTGACCTGCGCCGGCGCGGCGCCCGCGAACAGCGCCGCGGCCGTAAACGCGGCAAGCCGCATGCCGAGGGAAACTTTATTCATGGGTTTCCTCCTGCTGGGTTGGCGCGCCTATCTTATACCCTTTGCCGAGCTGGCGCGGCGCCCCGGGCGACGCGCGGGCAGTGAGTTACCGAGACGGGGCACGCTTCAACTGGTCCGATGACGCGCTTCGATTGATTCGCTTTCGCGCTGCAGGTCGAGTCGCGTCACTGCCGCCGAATCCGGAGCGAGCCGCGCGGGCAGGTGCGCAAGTTCGAAGCATCCGATCTGGCCCATCGCCTGCTCCAGTTCGAGCGCCAGCAGCTCCGTCGCGTGCCGGGCGCCGGGCGCTCCAAGCGCCGCAACAGCGAACATGAAGGCGCGCCCCAGCAACACGAACTGCGCGCCGAGCGCAAGCGCCCGGGCGATGTCGAGCCCGGAACGCGCGCCGGAATCGATCCCCACGCACAGCGACTCGCCGACGGCATCGCGAATGCGCTCCAGCACGTGCAGTGGATTCACCAGCGATTCGGACTGGCGAGCGCCGTGATTGGAGAGCACGAGACCGTCGATGCCGATCTCCTGGCAAGTGCGTGCGTCATCTAAGCCGAGCGGTCCTTTCACGATCATCGGCTTGTCCCATAGCGCTCGAATCGCCTCAAGCCCCTTGGCATCGATGCCGCGCGCGATCAGCGTCTGGGTCAATGCGATAACCCCTGTGGCATCGGCTCCCTTGGGCAGATAGGGGAGCAGGGTCTCGAAACGCGGGATCCCTGCGCGTGCGGAAGAAGCGAGCCAGGCGGGATGTCCGAACATGCGCGCGATGTTCGCCAGCGACAGCCGCGGCGGCAGGGTGAGGCCGTTGCGCCGGTCGCGCAGGGTGCGGCGGCCCGCGGGAGTATCCACGGTCACGACGAGCGCTGAAAATCCCGCCGCCTTGGCGCGTTCGAGCACCGAACGCGTGACGCCCGGGTCGCGCAGCGGATAGAGCTGGAACCAGGCGTTCGCGCCGGCGATTTCGCCGATGCGCTCGATGCCGGTGGTCGCGACCATCGACAGGCAATAGGGGATGTCGGCGCGCTTTGCGGCCGCAGCCAGGTATTCGGCGGAACGCGGCCACACGAGGCCCGACTGTCCGACGGGGGCGATCCCGAAGGGATAGGCAAAGGAGCGGCCAAACAGCGTGGTGCGCGTATCGACCGCGCGCCGCTCGCACAGGTATTGCGGCGTGAAACGCACGGCATCGTAGGCGCTGCGGTTGTGCGCGAGTCCCGTTTCGTCGCCGGCGGCACCGGACAGGTAGTCCCACGCGAATCGCGGCAGGCGCCGGCGCGCGCGCGCTTCCAGGTCGGCAATCGAGGGATATCTGTTGTGAAGTTTCCCCAGGCCCAGCTCGTGCCGCGCAGGAAACGGCGTGGGCGCACCCAGGTTCATTTCAGCTTCTCCCCCCGCTGAGATCGGTTCGACCGAATACGTATTATGGGTCGATTGCCGGGCAATCTACGCGGGAGGATCTCCAAAGGCAACTCCTGCACGACCCTCGCAGGATCCCCTCGCCTGCGCTACCCTTACCTGGTGCGCCTGCCTCCTCCCGGGCGCGGAGAGACGACCATGACCAAGGCAAGATGTCTGTGCGGCACCCTGACCTACGAGCTGGATGGCCCGTTCAGCGCCATGATCCACTGCCACTGCTCGATGTGCCGCAAGCACCATGGGACGGGATTTGCGACTTTCGTCCTCGGACCGATCGCGGGCTTTCGCCTGACTTCGGCCGAGGGGAAGCTCGCGCGCTATCGATCCTCGCCGAAAGGGGTGCGTACGTTCTGCAGCGCTTGCGGGTCTGCGGGGCCCTCGACCTTGCCCGAACTGGGGATCGTGGCCGCGCCGGCGGCCGCCTTCGACGGCGATCTCGGCATCAAGCCCCAGAGCCATATCTTCGTTCGCTCCAAGGCGCCCTGGGACCTCATCACCGATGCTCTCCCGCAGTACGAGGCCTACCCGCCGGGAGTTGAAGCCAAGGAAGTGCCGCGCCCGGTCGTGGCGCCGCGCGCCGGCATCACCGAGGGAAGCTGCCTGTGCGGGGCGAGCGGCTTCGAGGCTGCGGGCGCGCCGATGCGCATGATGAACTGCCACTGCAGCCGCTGCCGCCTCGGCCGCGCCGCGGCGCACGCGACCAACATCTTCTACAAGCTCGACCAGTTTCGCTGGATGCGCGGGGAAGAGCTGGTACGCGAGTACAAGGTGCCCGATGCGCGCTTTCACACCGTGGCCTTCTGCTCGCGCTGCGGAGCCAAGGTGCCGCGGGCGTCTGCGGACCGCGGCTTCGTCAACGTGCCCGCGGGATCCCTCGACACCGATCCGGGTACGCGGGCGCAGGGGCATATCTTCACCGCCGACAAGGCCCCCTGGTTCGACATCACCGGAGCGCTGCCGCAGTTTCCGGGAGCACCCCCCGCGTAGCGATTCAGGCGCAGGCTGCTCAAAGCGAGAGAAGCCACCGCCGGTCGGGAATCCTGCAAGTCTTCGGAATCAAGCGTTACCCAGGGCGCGCTCGATCATCGCATCGGCCTCGCGTGCCAGTCCCGCGAGCTTGGCGTCGCCCAGTATCTGCATCATCGCGGTCGGCTTGACGAACTCGAGCGAAATCTTTCCCGGCGCGACCTCGCGGATGACCGGGTTGCACGGCAGCAGGCTCGTCACGTCGGTGTTCGCAACTAGTGTGTCGATCCCGCCAGCCTGTGACCCCCGGCCTTCCATGCATTGAATCCGCCGTCCAGCTCATAGACCCTCGTGTAGCCCGCGGCAGCAAGGTCCTTCGCCGCCTGGGTGCTCATGGTGCCGCTTCGGCAATAGATCACGATCGGCGCATCTTTGCGCGGAAGCTTGTTCGCGCTGCTTTTGATCTGATCGAAGGGAATGGAGAGATCCGTCTTCGGCAGGTTGGCTTCAAACGGAACATGCACGTTGACCAGGGTGAATTTCTTGCCCGCCATGCTTGCGGCAAGCTGCTCCGCGCTGAGCTTCCTGTAGCCGGCGGCGTTCTTGGGCACAACCGGCAGGCCCAAGGCGGTCCGCGCCGCCGGTTTCGCGGAGGCTGCGCTCTGCCCGAACGCGGCCGGCACGATGACAAGCAGCGCCGAGAGGCCGGTCGCGAAGATGATGCGTGGTTTCATCACTCGATGCTCCTTCGATTTGGCGATGGGTGGTGCCTTTTGGGCGCCGGCGGGATATTGTATAGCGCCGTGCGCGCTTGACCATTCACCACGTGAATGACTATCATCCACGGCATGAAGACCCTCCCCCGGCTGGTCGGCCGCGTTCTCGGCGAGCGGCTGCGAGTGATGCCCGCCGTCATCGTCACCGGCGCGCGGCAGACCGGCAAAAGCACCCTAGTGGAACGGCTCGTGCCCGGCGAGCGGCGCTACCACTCGCTCGACGATCTCGATGTGCTCGATGCCGCGCGCCGCGACCCGGAGGCGCTTCTGGGCGGCAGCGGACCGGTGACGCTCGACGAGGTCCAGCGTGCGCCCGGGCTGCTGCACGCGGTGAAGCGGGCCATCGATCGCGATCGAAAGCCCGGCCGCTTTCTCATCACCGGGTCGGCCGACCTGCTGCTGATGCGTCAGGTTGCCGAATCGCTCGCCGGCCGGGCGAGCTATTTGACGCTCTGGCCGATGACCCGGCGCGAGCAGCGCGGCGAGGGACGGTGCGGGATGTGGGATGCGCTGTTCGCCGCGAGCGACCGCGACTGGCGCGACTTGCTGGCATCTGGACCGGAGGAAGCCGAGGACTGGCGTTCGTTCGTCCGGCGGGGCGGCTTCCCCACCCCTGCGGTGGAAATGACTACACCCAAGGAACGCGCCATCTGGTTCGACGGCTACGTGCGCACCTATCTCGAGCGCGACCTGCGGGACCTCGCCGGGATCAGCGCGCTGCCCGATTTCCGCCGCCTGATGCGGGCGGCCTG
>JACPRN010000156.1 GCA_016189945.1 Betaproteobacteria bacterium | reverse complement strand
GTAGCGGACCAGCGTAAAGGTGTAAGTGCCTTCGTAGCCGGCAGCGACTATCTTGCCGTCGGGCTGGATTGTTACCGCGTACGCCGCCGAACTGCTGGACAAATAAGTGTTGACCTTGCCGCCGCTGCCGAAAGCGGCATCGGGAGTACCGTCGGCGTTGAAGCGCGCCAGCGCGAAGCCGTCTCCCTTGCTGTCGGACCAATGGGAATAACCGGCAACGATCACTTTGCCGTCGGATTGCAGCGCCATCGCTGAGACGTACTCGCCGTTGGTTCCGATATCGGTAGTTACCTTGCCGACGCTGCCGAAGCTCGTATCGAGCGTGCCGTTCGCGTTATAGCGCACCATGGCAACGTCGATACTCGTATTGGTCGATGTCGAGTTGCCCGCGTATCCGGCCACTACGAGTTTTCCGTCGGCTTGGATCGCGACCGCTCTACCGACATCGTCGCCTGTTCCGACATCGGTGAGTACCCTGCCGTTGGTACCAAACTCTGCATCGAGCGCGCCGTCTGCGTTGTAGCGCGCGGCAGCAAAGACCTTGTCCGCTGTCCCAGCGGCGACGATCCTGCCGTCTGATTGGATCACGACGGACTGCGCGCTGCTTGCGCTCGCTCCCGCAGCGGTAAGCACTTTTCCGCCGCTGCCAAAACCCGCATCGAGCGTGCCGTTTGAATTGTAGCGCAGGACGGCGAAGGACGTTCCCGATTTTCCCGCCGCCACGATCTTGCCATCGGACTGTGTCGCAACCGCATAGGCGGTGTCTTGGCCCGTCCCGACAGCGGTAATGACCTTCCCCCCCGTGCCAAAGCTCTCGTCGAGGGTGCCGTCGGCGTTATACCGCAGCAAGGCGAAATCCGAGGTCGTATAGTCGTTGATCCTGCTGTTGCTGGATCCGGCGGCGACGATCTTCCCGTCCGACTGGATCGCCACTCCACTGAGCGAATTCTGGCCTGCACCGAATTGCGTAACGACCTTTCCCCCGCTGCCAAAACTGGAGTCGAGCCCGCCGTCGGCGTTGTAGCGCACGAGCGCGAATGTTAGGGTGGTCCCGGACGCTGTTCCTGCAGCGACGATTTTGCCGTCGGGTTGGATCGCAACCGCGTACGCGATGTCGCTGCCGGTCCCGACCGGGGTGATCACCTTTCCGCCGGCGCCGAAACCGGTATCCAGCTTGCCGTCCGCCTCGTAGCGCGCCAAGGCGAAATCCCAGGTCGTTCCCCGCGTATATCCCGCAACCACGATCTTGCCGTCGGCCTGGAGCGCCATCGCATAGGGCTCATCGTAGCTGGTTCCAAACGCCGTCATCACCGTCCCGCCGTTGCCGAAACCGGAATCCAGGGTTCCGTCGGCGTTATAACGCGCGACTGAAAATTTGTTGTTGGTACCGTCCCTGGCGCTTCCGGTCACCACGATCTTGCCGTCAGACTGAATCGCTACACCATAGGCGTAGTTGTTCCCGGTGCCGAAAGAGGTGATGACCTTCCCGCCGACGCCGAAGCCAGGATCGAGGTCGCCGGGCGCGCCAAGCGCGGGCGGTCCTTGGAGAAGCGAACAAAAACTCAGGAAAACAACGATGCTGCGGCGAGCGCCGCGCGCGCCAGGCACCGCGGTTCCCCCGATCGGTTTAAGCCTTCCGTGGATAATACGTCCTGGATCCGTACGCATGGGATCCCCCTCGCTGCCAGCGTACCGCTTGCACCCAAAAGGTGCGTCGGATAAGTCGAATTACATTACACCGTTCTCCAATCCCTGCAAAAGCCGCAAACCTGGTATCGGCCCAGGAGCGATTGCAACCTGGCGCCTAATTCTGCGGCTTAATCCCCGCCTCGCGCACCACCTTCTTCCAGCGCTCGATCTCCGAGGTCAGGAAAGCCTGCGTTTCCGCAGGCGCCGTGGGCGCGACCCCCGTGCCCATCTGAGAGAACCGCTCGATCACGTCCTGGCGCGCAAGAGCCTGGTGCATCGCCTTGCGCAGGCGTTCGACCACCGGCTGCGGCAGGTTCTTCGGACCCGCAAGGGCCATCCAGCCGCGCACATCGAACCCCGGGACCGATTCGGCGACGGTGGCGACATCGGGCCAGTTCTTCCAGCGCGAAGCGCTCGACACGGCAAGCGGCCGCAGCCGTCCTCCCTTGATCAGGCTCGCCATGCCCGCGGGCGTGTCGAACACCACCTGCGTTTCGCCCTGCGCCACCGCCATCGGCGCGAGGTTGCCGCCCTTGTAGGGAATGAGGTTGAACTGAATGCCGGCGCGGCTTTGCAGGAGCACCGTGGCAAGGTGCATCCCGGTTCCCACGCCGGCATGCGCGAGCGTCACATCGCCCTTCTTCGCTCGCGCCTGGGCAATCAGATCGCCGAGCGACTTCGCCGGATGGTTGGGCGCCACCGCGATGACGAACGGAAACTGCGCCGCGAGCGAGATCATGGTGAAGTCGTTCGCCGGATCGTAGGGAAGCGACACATACAGCCCGGGCGAGAAGCTGTGTCCCGACGCCATCATGAAAAGGGTGTAGCCGTCGGGATCGGAGCGGGCGACTGCATTCGCTGCGACGGTGCCGCCGGCGCCGGGGCGCCCTTCCACCACCATGGGCTGGCCGAGGATTTCCGACATCGGCTGGCCGACGACGCGCGCGGTGATGTCGACGTTGCCCCCCGGGACGAAACCGTGGATGAGCTTGATCGGCTTCGAGGGATAGGCTTGAGCGAACGCGAGGCCGGTGACAAGGCTGGTGACGACAAGTGCCAAAAGTTTACTCATGGGCGTGGTCCCTCCGCGACGGGTCGATAGACGTAGCTGCCTTTCTTCATCACGCGCTCGCGCGAGGCGAGCACGTCTTCCTTCAGCCGCTCGATGCGCTCGGCCGCAAAGGCGAGCTTACCGTGGCGCTTGGCGATCCTGCCGGCGACGAGCACGGTGTCGACGTTGGCCGTCTCGGCGTTCATCACCACGGCCTGCACCGGGTCGCCGAGCGGCACCGAAGGAAAGATGTTGAGGTCGCCTGCGCGCACCAGGATCAGGTCGGCCTGCTTGCCGGGCGCAAGCGACCCGATCCTGTGCTCGAGGCCGAGCGCCCTGGCGCCGCCCAATGTCGCCCAGCGCAGTGCGCTGCGGACGGTGGTGGCGTGGCTCTCGGCGGGCCAGCGGCCCTGGGCCGAGAGGGCGCGGTTGTCCAGTTCCCGCTGGTGCAGGAAGGCGCGGCGCATCTCCTGCCACATCGAGGCGGCAAAATAGGGATCGACGTCGGTGCCGATGGCCGGCGTCGCGCCCAGCCGCTCGACACGTCCAAGGAGCGACGGATGATCCCAGTTGAGCTGCTCGGCCATGGCGGTGGCCGATACCGAGCAGCCGGCCTCGATGATCATCTTCAACTCGTCGTCGGCGAGGCAGTTGCCGTGCACCACGTTGTGGTCGGGGCCGAGCAGCCCCGCTTTCTTCAGCCGCCAGTAGCCGTCGGGCACCATGCGCTTACCCTGGCGCCCGGCGGTATGTGCGCTATTGACGATGCCGTACTCGCGCGCCAGCCTGATATCGGCCTGCGCCACCTCGTAGGTGCCGTAGTCCGGTCCGAGGATGGCTAGCGCCAGGGTGACCAGCCCCTCGTCGGAAGCCAGGCGCTTGGTGCGCAGGCGGTGCACCTCCTCGCGCGGCTGCGGGATCTCGAAATAGGGCTTCGCCATGGGCTTGCCCATCGGCTTGGCGGTGCCGTGGCCGAACACCGCGCGGATGCCCGACTCCAGGATGCCGTCGAGCGAAGCGTCGGTCATCTCGGGGGAGCGCAGGTTGTGGCACCAGTCGAAGATGGTGGTGGTGCCGGCGTTGATCTGCGCGAGCGCGCCGAGCAGATTGGCGCAATAGTTGTCTTCGGCCTCGAAGCGCTGCGCCAGGTTGCCGTGGATGTTGGCAAAATAGTCGCGCGCGCTGATCCAATCGGCGCCGATGCCCCGCAGCGTGATCTCCCAGGTGTGGATGTGCGAGTTGACCAGCCCCGGCATGACCACCGTGCCCGACGCGTCGATCACCTGCGCGCCTTCGGTTTTCAGGTTGGAAGCGACCGCAGCGATTCTATCGTTTTCGATGAGGAGGTCGCCGCGCGCAAGGTCCCCGATCCGCGGGTCCATCGTGATGACGGCGCCGTTCTTGATGAGCGTTCTCTCTGTCATTCCAGGTCTCGATGAGCGATGAAATTTGCCGAGCCGGGTTATCGGGTCGTCTTGCCGGTTGGCTGCGGTGCAATCTAGCGCATGCTCCCCTGAGAGGCAATAGCCGGCTGCCGGGGCCAGTTCGGCTAGAATGGCCAAGCCATGAAATGGTCGGATAAATTCACTGTACACCCTCCCCCGGGCCGGGCCGCCACCGGGCCCGACCGGTATCGCAACCGGACCCCCGAACACGAGGAAGAAATATCTGCGGCGAAATCGCCAACTCCTCATCGAAGCCTTGTTGCCGCGATCCTTTTGGCCGTCTCGCTTTCCGCGCGGGCGGGTGATCCAGGACTTCGTGTCGTCGGCGCCTTCGAGAAGGTGATGGTGGGGAACCCACCTATCGAGTTCGAGGCAAAGATCGACACCGGCGCAGACATATCCTCGATCGACGCGGCCGAAATTACTCCTACGAGGCGCGAGCGCGGGCGCTGGATCGACTTTGTCGTTGCCAGGGCCGACGGAACGCGCGTCAGGTTGAGTGCCCCGCTCGTACGTTACGCGCGAATCAAGCAGGCCGGAATGCGCGCGAGCCGCAGACCGGTTGTTCTCCTAGAGATCTGCCTCGGGTCTCGTTCCCGCGCAGTCGAAGTGAGTCTGGCCAATCGCGCGGGCCTGGATTTCGACGTGCTCGTGGGCAGAAACGTGCTCAGCGGGCATTTCGTGGTCGATCCCGCCCGGGATCATGCACTTCCTCCGGACTGTGCGCAACGGAACAGAGAATGAGCCGCCGTCATCTTTATCTTCTGTGCGCGTTTCTTGCGATCTGCGGTCTGACGTTCTTCCTGTACAAGGCGCTGGTGCTCAAGTTCCCTCTGCAGCCCGAGAAACAAATCGCCACCTGGCGCGTGGAGGTGCGCATGCAGTTCGAAGCCCGGGGCGAACCCGTGAAACTGAAGATGAATCTGCCGCACAGCGGCAACAATCTCGTCATCATCGACCAGAATTTCGTCTCCGCCGGATACGGCCTGACCACCGGCATCGATCGCGGAAACCAGGTTGCGGTGTTTGCAATCCGCGCGGCGAGCGGGCCGCAGACCGTTTATTATCGGGTCCTGATCCATGCCCTGCGCTCAGCCGACGATTTGTCGCGCGAGCCGGTTCCGGACCTGCCGTCAACGCGCTTGGAAGGCGCCGAACGCCTTGCGGCGGAGCGCATGATGGCTTCAGCGCGGATGCAAAGCGCCGATCCCGAAACGCTCGCTGCGCTCCTGCTCAAACGGCTGAAAAGCCCCGCTCCAAGCGCCGAAGCAGCGCTTCTCCTGGGTCCGCAACCCACAAGCGCCAGAGTAATCAATGTCGCCGTTGACCTTTTGCGCCTGGGCGGCATACCGGCGCGGCCGGTTCACGGCCTGACGCTGGAGCCGGAACGGCGCGGCGCGCATTTCATCACTTGGCTGGAATTGCACAACGGCCGCAATTGGGTCCCGCGGTTCCCCTCGGAGGCAAGGCCGGTAGTTCCGGAAAAAACTCTGCGATGGTGGCAGGGACGGACTCCGCTGGCCGAGGTCGTAGGAGGCGAGGAGCTGTCGCACAGCGTCGCGGTCAGCCGGTCCTACGAATACGCACTCGCCACCGCAATCAAGCAGGGCCAAAAACTAGAACAGAAGCTGGTGGAATTCTCCCTGTTCGGGCTGCCGATTCAGACGCAGTCGGTGTACCGCTCGGTGCTGGTGATCCCGATCGGGATCCTGCTGCTGGTCATCCTGCGCAACGTGGTGGGCTTGAAGACCTTCGGCACTTTCATGCCCGTGCTGATCGCAATTTCATTCCGCCAGACCGAGCTGCTATGGGGCGCCATTTTCTTCGCCGTCATCGTCGCGGTCGGTTTGAGCATTCGATTCTACATGGAGCAGCTCAAATTGCTGTTGGTCCCGCGGCTCGCGGCGGTGGTAATCGTCGTGGTGCTGACGCTCGCGGCGCTTACGATCTTTTCGCACAAGCTCGGATTCGAGCGCGGGCTTTCGATCGGCCTGTTCCCGATCATCATTCTTACCATGACCATTGAACGCATGTCGATCGTATGGGAAGAACGGGGCCCGCTCGAGTCGCTGCAGCAGGCGCTGGGAAGCCTGGCGGTCGGCGCACTGTGCTACCTGCTGATGAGCCTTGCAATCGTCGAGCACCTCACGTTCGTGTTTCCGGAGTTGCTGTTGCTCGTGCTTGCCGCAATCCTGCTTCTCGGCCGTTACTCCGGGTACCGGCTGACGGAGCTCCGGCGTTTTCGGGAACTGGCGCGATGAAAGGGCTCATCGCCGTCGCCAGGGCGCTGCGCGCGAACGGTGTCATGGGAATCAACGAGCGCAATGCAGAGTTCAATCTGATCCACAACGAGCGCTCACGCTTCCCGCTGGTGGACGACAAGCTCCTCACCAAGGAGCTCGCCTCGAAGGCTGGAGTAGCAGTGCCGCAGCTCTATGGCGTGATCGAGATTCAGCACGAGGTGCCGGAACTCGCCTCTTTGCTCTCCGCGCGGCAGGACTTCGTCGTGAAGCCTGCTCGCGGCAGCCAAGGCGACGGCATCCTGGTGGTGACCGGGCGTTCGGGCAACCACTATCGTCTGGCGGACGGCGGTTTGATGGATCAGCCGGCGCTGGAGTTTCATGTGTCCAATATCCTGAGTGGCGTATTCAGTTTGGGCGGTCAGACCGACCGGGCGATGATCGAATATCGCGTCAATTTCGATCCCGTTTTCGAGAAAATCACTTTTCGCGGCGTGCCCGACGTGCGCATCATCGTGTTTCTGGGAGTGCCGGTGATGGCCATGGTGCGCCTGCCGACGCGCGCGGCCAAGGGAAAGGCCAACCTGCACCAGGGGGCGATCGGCAGCGGCGTGGATATTTCGACCGGGCGCACCATGACCGCCGTACGGGGCGACCAGGTCGTGAGCGAGCACCCGGACACCGGGAACCCGGTTCGGGATGTGCAGGTTCCCAGATGGGACACGCTGCTGGAGATCGCCGCACGCAGTTTCGAACTCACCGGGCTGGGGTACCTCGGCGTCGACATCGTGCTCGATCGCGATCTCGGGCCCATGATATTGGAGCTGAACGCGCGTCCGGGCCTGAACATACAGATCGCCAACCGCGCCGGCTTGCGTCCTCGTCTCGATGCGGTGCTGGCCAACCGCGACAGGCTGCGGGCGATCGACGAGCGCCTCGAATTCGCCAAGGAGCGATTTGGCGCGCAGGATCCCTCCTAGCGTGCAGGCCTGCGATTCACGCCGCCCGGAATCGATATCCCGCGTCCCGGACGGAACATCGTGCGCACGGCGTCCCCGCAGTCAATCTTTGAGACTTTCCTTGAGGAAGGCGATAGTTCGCGACCAGGCGAGTTTCGCCGCAGCTTCGTCGTAGCGGGGAGTCGTGTCGTTGTGGAAGCCGTGATTGGTTCCCGGATACAGGTGCATCCGGTACTTGACGCGGTTCGCCTTGAGCGCCGACTCGAAAGCCGGCCAGCCGCCGTTGATCCGCTGGTCGTTTTCCGCGTAGTGGATCAGGAGCGGCGCCTTGATTTTCGCTGTGTCCGCTGCGCTCGGCTGGCTGCCGTAAAAAGGCACCGCCGCCGCGAGATCGGGCATGCGCACGGCCATGGCGTTGACCACGCCGCCGCCGAAGCAAAAACCCACCGCGCCGATCGTTCCCGAGCATTCGGGACGCGATTTCAGAAAAGCGGGTGCCGCAAGCAGGTCTTCGCTGCGCTTTGCCGGATCGAGCTTGGCAAACAGGGCTGCGGCCGCCTCTTCGCTGCCGGGATAACCGCCGGCGGGCGAGAGCGCGTCCGGGGCAAAGGCGACGAAATTCTCCAACGCCAGGCGCCGCGCGACGTCCTCGATGTACGGGTTGAGGCCCCGATTCTCGTGGATCACGACCATGCCGGGGAGCCTGCGAGGCGCCTTGGCCGGCCGGGCAAAATACCCGCGCATGGTCCCCGACCCCTGCGGCGACGGGTAGGACAGGTACTCGGCGCGGATTCGCGCGTCGTCCCTGGCGACCTGCTGGGCAAGGGCATAGTTCGGGGTCAGGCTCTCCAGCATCGCGGCGGCGCTGAAGCTTCCCAGCGCGAACTTCGCCGCCCGATCGAGGAAATCGCGACGGCTCAAGTAACCGTGGATGTAACTGTCGAACAGCTTCAGGACTTCGGGGTGAAAATCGCTCGCCTTTTTTCGTTCCATCGAGAGGGACTCCTTCGATCCGATCCTGCGCTCTCCCGTGCCGCCGGAATTCAGGGAACAGGACACTGCAGCGTAGGACAGCGGATCGAAGCGATCTATTCCCTCGCCCCGGAAAATCTTGTGGAACGACGGGATCAGAGGTTCAGGCCCAGCAGGTCGATCGCGTTCCCGCCCAGCATGCCGTCGATCGAACTGCGGTCGAGATCCAGTTGCCGTATTTTTTCGACGTAGGCACGCATCCCCTTGCCGTCGTCGATGAAATTCGACGGATAGTCGGTGGCAAAGAGCAGCCGGGCCGGACTGATGTTGGTCAGGGCGCATCGGATGGTCTGGATGCCCGCTTCGCGTCCCGCCATGTTGAAATACAGCCGGTCGAAATACTTGTTGAAGTTGTCGAGGTAGGGCACGTCGATCAGGGGCTTGCCTTGCCAGAACTTTTCGCCAAGAAAACCGATGTATCTGTCCATGCGTTCCTTGATGGAGGAAAAGCCGCCGCCGAAGTGCGCCACGATCACTTTCAGGTCAGAGAATTCAGCGAGCACGCCGCCGGCACACAGCCGGATCGTGGCAAGCGCCATGTCGAACTCCCTGCCGATGGTCCGAACCAGGTCATAGGGCGCCGCGCAGGCGTCGAACCCCTTCAGCTTGATCGAAGGATGAACGAAGACGGGCACATTTAGCTCGCATACCTTTTCGTAAAACGGCCACAGCCGGCGCGAATCCACCGGCTCGCCTTGCACCACGGCGTTGATCAATACCCCTTTCAGTCCGAGCACCCTGACCGCTCTCTCCAGTTCGTCAAGGGCGGGTTTGCCGCCCAGAGGCAAGGTGGTGGCCAGGGCGTCAAACCTGGCGGGATGCTCGCGTACGATCTTGGCGAAATGATCGTTGAACAGCCTCGCCTCCTCCACCGAGTCGACTTCGGTTCCGCTCAGCACGGCCATGTCGATGCCGCCGATATCCATGTTCTTGAGATGGATGGCGATGTCGTGAGTGGCATCGTCCAGAGGCCGCAACGGGGTGCCGTCGGGGGCATGCTGCACCACCAGTTGTCCCGGTTTGCCGCCGCGCTTTTCCCACACTGCACGCGGTTCGAGATGGTGTTCCAGGTCGACGATCATGATAAGCTCTCCTCGTTTTCGGTCTCGGTTCGCGCAACATCGAGCGCCGGCAATGTTACCGCAGGTCGGGACCCTGCCAATCTCCCGATTCGCCGAGCCCACAGCGTCTTGCGCTACTCCATCAGAGCAGCCATGCTTCGCGGGAAGGGAAATATGAAAAAACTGTGCTTTGCGGTCGCGGTGGCGATCGTCTCCGCTCTCGTTTCTGCTTTCGCTTCGGCACAATATCCGGCGAGGCCGATCAGGCTGATCGTGCCCTATCCGCCCGGCGGACCGGTGGACAACGTCGGACGCATTTTCGCGCAACAGCTCTCGCCCGGGCTCGGGCAGCCGGTGGTGGTGGAGAACCGGCCCGGCGCCGCCGGGACCATCGGCGCGGAGGCAGTGGCCAAATCGCCGGCCGACGGCTACACGCTCCTGTTGGGAACTACCGGCACGCTCGCCAGCGCGCCGAGCCTTTATCCGAACCTTGGCTACGATCCGGCGAAATCCTTCGCACCGATCAGCCTGCTCGCAAGCGGGCCTTACCTCGTCGTCGTTTCCTCCTCGCTGTCGGCGAATTCGTTGCGCGATTTGATCGAGCTGGCGAAATCGAAACCGGGCCAGCTCAATTTCGGATCGGCCGGCACCGGAAACCCGCTGCACATCGCAGGGGAAATGTTCAAGACCACAGCCGGCGTCGATCTCGTTCACGTCCCCTACAAAGGCGCCGTACCGGCCTTGACGGATCTGATGGCCGGGCGTATCCAGATCATCATCGCGAATATCGACGTGTTTACGGCGGCGATTGCGACCGGCAAGATCCGGATACTCGCCGTAGCCGGTCCCAAACGGCTTGCTCAACTGCAGAACGTGCCGACCGCGGCCGAAGCGGGTCTGCCCGGCTTCGAGGTCAGCAACTGGTTTGGCCTGGTCGCGCCAAGAGGGACTCCGAACGATGCCATCGCGCGCCTGAACGCGGAGGTATCCAAAGCCCTGGCGACCAGGCAAGTGCAGGATTCGCTATTGAATCGGGGACTCGAGCCGGGCGGCGGTTTGCCGGAACAGTTCCAGACGCTCATCAGCGCAGAGGGCGCGCGCTGGTCGCGCGCGGTCAAAGCATCGGGGGCCAAACTCGATTAGCAGCGTATTTGACCCCGATGTCTGCGGTGCGCCGGGACAAGCGCGACACCGCAGCGGGGATTTCAAGTAAATTTCGCATTTGCGCATGAGGGTCCGGGGGAGCATAGCTTATGACCGATCAGTCCAGAACCAAGGTGACCATTCTGACCAGCAGTTACCGCATCAAGGGCTACATCGATCTCTTGCCCGGGGCGCGCCTCACCGATTTCATCGTCGAGGCCAAGGACTTCGTCGCGGTCACGAACGCGGAGGTCTTCGAGTCGGTCCTCGGCGGGCGCCTGGTGCTCAGCGCGCCTTTCATCAACGTGAACCGCAGCGCCATTCAGATCGTGACGCCGGGGCATTAATTGTCGCGTCGGGTGTCCGGAAAACCGTAGGAAACCGCCGCTGAACCTGCCGCGGGGCACCGGCGCTCAGCGGTGCAGCACGCACTTCTCGTACAGGTCCGGAAACACTCCGCTCGGGTCGTACTTGGCCTTGAGGGCGCGGTACGCGTCCCCGCCGTAGATGCGCCGAAATTCGTCCTCGGGGTAGAAGCTTTCCGAATACAGCGACTTGATTCCGCCGCGCCGCGCGAGCTCCTTTTCAATCAGCCGATTGAAATAGCCGGGCGGATGAGCTTTGCGCGTGCGGATCACGTCCCAGAAGCCGAAATTCACGTACCACTCGCCGCGCATCGGGTAGAGCGCGTAGCGGGCCGCATCGGCCTGCGGTCCGATCGGGCAGACCCAGAGGGGCCAGATGCCGATTTCGCGCGCGTAATAATCGAGGAATTCCGCAGCCTGCGCGAGCGGCACGTCGACGTCCTGGATCACCGACTCCGTGTGCAGTCCGCGCAAGCGGTCGAGCGCCCGCGTCAATCCCACGCGGCTGTTCCAGCGCATGATCCTCGTGTAAGTTCGCGAGCCGAGGCGCGAGCGGCCGTAGAGCCGGCGCACGAGCGGGTTTTGCGCGTACACGTTCTTGGAACACCAAAACCAGTCGCTGTCCCATCGCCAGAGAAAATCGCGCGCCGAGAGCCAGTCCTCGCGCTTGTGCTCGATCGAGCGGTAATAGATGTGCTCGAAAGTGTAATCGCTCCTGTAGGGTGCGCTATCGCAAAAGCGGCCGAGGGTCAGAAACAGCCGATCGGGAGCGAACATCACGCCGTCGATGAAGTCCGCTTCGCCCTCGCGGCAGCAGCGCTCCAGTTCGGCGAGGAAAGACCGCGCGCCGGCGAAGGGCAGGTGCTCCAGATGCACATAGGACCGCACCGGCACCGTACGGGCTTTCACGCGCAAAGCGTAGCCCAGGGTGCCGTAGGAATTCGGAAAGCCGAAGAACAGGTCGGCGTGCTCGTTTCGCGGCGTGCAGACGAGGATGCGGCCGTCTGCGCAGACCACCTCGAACTCCTGGACGGTTTCGTGCACCAGGCCGTAGCGGTGCGACGAGGCTTCGATGCCCACGCCGGCGAGCGCGCCCCCCAGCGTGATGCTCTTCAGTTGCGGAACCACGGCGGGCATGACGCCGCGCGCCAGACAGGCGTCGGCGAGCGCGTCATAGGGCACCATCGCCTCGGCGTCGACGGTGCCGGCTTGCGCATCGACTGCCAGCACGTCGTGGAACTCGCGGACCTCGAGCGCGCGCCGCGCCTCCGGCGTGCGATCGCGAAACAGGTTCGACGTATCCTTCGCCAGCCGGACCGGACCGCTGCCAGCCTTCAGCCGCGCCGCGAGCGCCTCGCGCCGGGCTGCATGCTCGGCCGCGGCAACGCTCACTCCGCGCGCGCCGGCGGCGCCGGCGCGTCCTCGCCCGACCGATAGACGAATGCGCGGCTCATCGGGTAGTCGTGCAGCGATACGTTGCCCTTGGAAAACACGATCTGGAACAGGTGGGTGATGCCGGTAGGGGCGCGGAACAGCTCGGCGCAACCGTAGAGATAGGTGCGCCAGATGCGGCGGAAACGCTCATCGAAGCGGCGCGGGTCGAGCGCGTGCACCCGCTCCCAGTTGCGGTCGAAGCGCTCGGCCCACACGTCGAGCGTGAGCGCGTAATGGCGGCGCAGGTTCTCGATGTCGATCACCTCCAGGCCGGCGTGTTCCATTTCGACGATGACATCGGCAAGGCTTGGAATCCAGCCGCCGGGAAAGACATGCTCGCGGATGAAGAATTCCGTGTCGTAGCGGCCCACGTGACCGATGAAGTGCAGCATGCCGAGACCGCCTGGCTTGAGAAAACGCGCGTGCGCGCGCACCACTTCGGCAAGCTGGTCGCGGCCGGCGTGTTCGAGCACCCCGATCGAAACCACCTTGTCGTACTCGCGGCGGGCGTCGCGAAAATCGGCATCGATCACCTGGAGCTGCGAGCCCAGGCCGCGGTTGGCGATTTCCGCCTGCACCATTTCGACCTGTTCGGTGGTGGTATTGACGCCGGTGACGCGCACGCCGCAGCGCTCGTGCGCGCGCAACATGAAACCGCCGAATCCGCATCCGATGTCGACCACTTCCTCCCCGGGCGCAAGGAGAAGCTTGCGGCAGACGTGGTCGATCTTGTTGGCCTGTGCCTCCTCCAGCGTGCGGGTGCCTTCCTTCCAGTAGGCGCACGTGTACATCATGAGCGGATCGTCGAGCCAGAGGCGATAGAACTCGGTGCCCAGCCCGTAGTGCGCGCGCGCATTGCGCTTCGCCTGCTCCCAGGTCGCGTTGGAGAAGCGGAATTCGTGCCAGTGATTGCGCGCGGTGACCAGCCGGTAGGGCATGTTGAACCGGCCCTCCATCGCGGCGGCGAAAGCGAGCGGGAAGCTGCCCTCGACATCGAGGTCGCCGTCAAAATACGATTCCAGCAAACCGATGTGGCCGAAGAGCACCGCGCGCCGTTCGGCCCGGGGGGAGTTGAAGACCAGCGCAAAAGCGGGATCTTCGTCGCGGTTGCGGTATTCGTCGCCTTCGGCGAACCTCACGGCGAACGGAATGCTCGATCCTTTGCCGAGGCGGCGAAGCGCAGTCTCCAGGGCGATGCGCGTGCCGTTGAATCCAATTTTCGCGGAAGCAAGCATGGCCGATTCTTATCGACTCTCCCCAAAACCCGGCACCGGCGTATTCTCGGCATTCTACGGCCGCAGCGCAATTGGAGCAGGGGGGCCATTCAGCGCGGGTCGGGCTTCGCCTGCGCTTTTTCGATCCCAAGCCGCGTCGCCCTGCATTCAGTGATACGTCCTCGGATATCGCTTTCCGGGCAAGATCGCCCTTAGATCCTGCATCCCGTCGTAGACTGCCCTTCGAATGTCTTCCGCTTCCTGCACGAGTTCGCGCATGCGCTGCACTTTTGTTTCGTCCGTCGCCGTGGCGCTGCGGTTTGAGGCCTTCGCTTCGAGCGCCAGGTCGGCTTTCGCTGCAAAAACAAAATCGCTTTCGGTCAGTCCGTCGATCTTGTGCGTCCACACGGTCAGGACAACCTTTCCCCAGGCCAGGTGAATATCGGGATGATGCCCCTGGCGCTCCGCCAATTCGCCTATCCTGCCGACGAAGTCGAGCGCCTGCCGAAAGTCGGGAAAGCGATATTTCTTTTCCAGATGATGGTCACCGACGATGCTCCAGCCGTCTGCCAATTGCCGCAGCAGGCGGTTCGCTTCGTCGCCTCGCAAGGCGGGCACATTGCCCATGCAGGGAACGCATGTTTTGTTGGCCAAATCGCTCATGAAACTCTCCATTCATCGGCGCTCGCCGCCTTGCGCTTCCGACGCGCGCGAGGCTCGGACGATCATGGCAATCTCCTTGCTGAGAGGGTGGTTATGAGTTTACCTGCCTCTAACTTCTTCCACTCTGCCGCTTCGCGCTGTGCAATGTTCGACGCACACCGAAACGTTCCGGTTCCCGCGCCCGTCGGGAGTTGCACGGCAACAGATGGCGGTCGGGAGCGCCCGCGGCTATAGTGCCCACATCAGCCGAGCTTTCGCGAAGGAGCGCAGTCGATGAAGGAGATTCTCAGCGGCGTGCATACATGGCAACGGTTTTCGGAGCCCCACGGCTATCACTTCAACGGCTACCTGATTCGCCACGCGGACGGGAACCTGTGCATCGATCCCGTCGCCCCGAGCGAGGAAGACCTGAGCGAGATCGCGCGCTTTGGGGTCGCCCGGATCCTGCTCACCAACCGCAATCATTCGCGGGCGGCGAACCAGGTGCGCGCGACGACGGGCGCGAAGACCTCGATTCACCCGCAAGACGCGCCGCACGCACGAAGCCAGGGCGCCGAACTGGACTCCAGCCTCGCCTCCGGCGAGCGAATCGGCCCACTTTCGGTGATCGCCGCTCCCGGCAAGTCTCCCGGAGAAGTTGCCTTTTACTGGTCGGAGCGCAAGACACTGTTCGTCGGGGACGCCGTAATCGGCAATCCGCCGGGGCGCTGCGCCCTGCTGCGCGAGCAGGTGATGGACGATCCCGCGCGCCTTAGGCAAAGCGTGCGCGAGCTGCTTGCCCTTGATTTCGACACCCTGCTCGTCGGCGACGGCGCACCGATCCTCCAGGGCGCAAAGGAGCGCCTCAGAGAGCTGGTCGAGACTTTCCCGGACTAGGCGGCTTCACGCCAGCTTTTTCAGAACGCTCAGCGCCTTTGACGCATCCGCGGCATTGTCCAGGGCGAGGTAGGCGACGAAGTTCCGCCCCAGGGCGCTCGCCGACAACGCCCGGAAGCTCAAGCCCGCGTCAGCCAGGGCGCGGGCGATTCTCGCCGTCACCGCAGGCCGGTCTTGCCCCTCCACGCGCACCGAATGCACCTCCTCGGACTTGCCCAAACCCGCATCACGGGCGGCCTTGGCAGCCTTGGCGCCCTTGACCGGGAATACGAACACGATCCCCTTTCCCGGTTGCTCGGGAGTACGGCGCGCGAAGACAAATTCGAAGTTGGCTCCCGCCTGCGCCAGCGGCTCCAGCTTCTCCGCAAGGCCGCCTGCGCGGTCTTCAACGGTCGCTGTCCAGAGATCCACCCGATTGAGTTTGAGTTTCATATATGGCCTCCTCGTTTTGTTTGCACCGACATTTTCAATTTAGCCGCTTTGCAGTGATGCACAAGGGCGAGCGCGCCGGAAACTTCGCAGCCCAGGCGGTATCTATGCATGCAGGGGAAGGCCGCAACTGCGCGCGGACCGACTTTCCCGCAAGCCGATGAGCGGAGGGTCCTTGGTCGATTATTTCACTGACAAAGTCGATATCGTCGTCATCGGCGCCGGGCAAAACGGGCTGATCGCGGCGGACTATTTGAAGCGCGCCGGGCTCAGCGTCATGGTGATCGAGCGGCGGCTGGAGTCCGGCGGGGGGCTCACGGGCGAGGAGCCCACCTTGAACGGTTTCTGGCACACCACCGGCAACCCGTTTCAGGACGCCGCGGCGATCCTGCCATTCATGAGCGATCTCGATCTGGCGCGATACAACGGGCGCTGGATCACGCCCGAAGTTCAGTCTTCGCTGCCGCTCGCAGACGGGGGGTGGCTCGTGGTCTACTCCGACCTGGAGCGCACGCTCGAGAGTATTGCCGCGGTCTCGGCGCACGATTCCGAGCGCTGGCGCCTGATTGTCGAGCAGTTCCGCGCCGATCTGGCGGCAATTCGAGCGCACCTGACCTCGCCTGCCGGCGACCCCGCGCATTCGCGTTACGAGCGCACGGGCTTTGGCAGGCTTTCCGCTGCGGCGCGCGGGAGAACGCCCATGGAGGTACTCGACGAGTACTTCGACAACGATGCCGTCAAGGCACTGGTCCTGGCGCATCTGGCGGCGCCGCGCGGAATCGGCTTCGATTACGCAGGTGCAGGACCGCTGGTGCCGCTCGCCGTCGGCCTGGCCGCGGAGAACCGGCTTGCCGCCGGGGGCGCGCACGAGCTTGCCCAAGCGCTCTGGTCGGCGTGCATCGGTGGCGAGGGCGATGTCTGGGACTCGACCGAGGTGAAGCGAATCCTGGTCGAGGACGGGCGCGCGCTCGGTGTCGAAGTGAGCGGTGGGCGTCGGATCGGGGCGCGCGCGGTGATCAGCAGCATCGATCTTCAGTCCACCTTTCTCGAGCTGCTGGAGGAGGCTCACGTGCCCCCCACCCTGGCGCGGCGCGTGCGCGAATTCGAAGCGGACGAATATTCAGTGTTCGCCGTGCACCTCGCCTTGCGCGAGCCGCCGCGGTTTGCCGACAAGAAGGCCGGGCGGGCGTTCCGGGTCAACCTCGGCATCGACTCGCCGGCAGCAGCGCGCGCGCTGTGGCAGGAAATCCGCTCAGGCGCGCTGCCGTCGCAGGCGGCAATGACCGTCTTCTCGAGCGCCATTTGCGATCCCTCGCAAGCGCCCAAGGGGACCGCCAACACCACCCTGTGGCAGTTCGTTCCGCGCCGCCTTGCGCTCGAACGCGACTGGGCAAGCGTGCGCGACGCCTATGCCGCCGCGCTCATCGAACGCCTGCGGCGCTGGGCGCCGAACGTGAGCAGGGAATGCATTCTCGAGTCGGTCGCGCACACGCCGGACCTGCTGGTGCGCAAGTGGCCGAACCTGGAGACCGGGATCTTCGGCGGCCGCAACGCCGGAGGCCAGGTGCTCTTCGAGCGGCCTTTCCCGGAACTCGCCCACCGCTCGCCCATCGCGGGGCTGTACCTCGCCGGCGCCTCGATGGCGCCCGGCGCCGGTCTGGCGGGCGCCGCGGGGCTCGTCGCGGCGCGCGCGGCGGCCGAAGATCTCGGCGCCCGCATTGCGCTGGCCTCATAGGGAAACCTTCCGCGGGGTGCACCATGCAGAACGAATATGACGGGATCATCGTAGGCGCCGGACACAACGGCATGATCCTGCAGGCTTACCTCGCCCGCGCCGGACTCAAGGTGATCGCCGTCGAGCGCCATGTCGAGCTCGGCGGCGGGCTCGACGCGCACGAAAACCCGCGCGCCCCCGGCTACTGGCACAACGTTCACTCGAACAATCACCGCGGCGTGAGCGACCTCGCGTGGTACAAGGACCTTGAACTCGAACGCATGGGGCAGCAGTACATCCGACTACCGGTTTCGGTGGCGATGATCCTGCGCGACGGCGCAAGCCTCATCTGGTACAACACGGAGAACGAGAAGACGGCCGCCTCATTCGGCAAATTCTCCGCGCGCGACGCGCGCACCTTTCTCGAGGTGCAGCGCGAGTACGCGGCGATGGGCGGCCAGGTGTTCGCGCGGGAGGTCTACGACGCGCCTCTGCCGCTGGAAGAAAAGATCGCCCTGCTGGAGCGAAGCGATGCCGGCCGCCGCTACTTGAAGTGGCGGCCGTTGAGCATTCGCCAGGCGGTGGAGGCGCTCTTCGAGAGCGAGCAGGTGCGCTCCATCATCACCTTCCTCTCGGTAATACGCGGCTTCGAGATGAACGAACCGGGTTTCGGCCACTTGGTGCCGGCCTCGATCGCGCTGGGCGTGAACACGCAGATGTCGCGGGGAACATCCCACCGGCTCGCGCACAGCCTCAACAAGGCGGTTCTCAAGGCGGGTGGCGAGATCCACGAGAGCTCGGCTGCGGTCCGGATCATAGTCGAGCGCGGCGAGGCGAAGGGCGTCGAGCTCGAGGACGGACGCAAGCTCTATGCGCGGCATTTCGTTGCCTCCTCGATCAATCCGCAGCAGACCTTCCTCGAGCTGGTAGGCCGCGAGAGAATCGACCCGGCATTCGCATCCAAAGTGGAAAAATTCGCCTATTCGGTCACGACGCCGCTCTACACCGTGCACGTGGCGCTCAGGGAGCGCCCGCGCTACCGGAGGGCCGAGGCGCTCGACGCCGACGTCGGCAGGGCCTGGTACATCATTCTGGGCATTGAATCCATGGCCGACATCCAGGACACCTACGACGACTGTCATGCCGGCCGGATTCCGCGCCGGCCCTCGCTCATCGGCGCCGCCCCCGGCCAGCACGACCCCACGCAGGCGCCCCCGGGGGGCGCGACCGCTTTCATGTGGCAGATCGCGCCGGGGCGGCTGGCGAGCGAGGCGGGCGGCCCGGAACGCTGGGACCGGATCCGGCACGAATTCCTCGAGACGCTGATCGGATTCTGGAGCGAATACGCCCCCAACCTGCCGCGCGCGATCGTGGACAAGTTCGGCATCACCCCTTTCGACGTCGAGCGCCACCTGCCGAACATGTACGGGGGCGACTGGATGGTGGGCGAGATGAGCGAAAGGCAGTACCTGCACAACCGGCCGTTCCCCGAGTGCAGCGGCTACCGCACGCCGATCAAGGGTCTTTACCTGTGCGGCAGCTCCTGCCACCCGGGCGGAAATATCACCGGCGCGCCGGGATACAACTCGGCCAAGGTGATCGCAAGGGACCTGGGAATCGAGCCCTGGTGGAAGCCGCATGACGTGCGCGAGCTGTGGCGCGCGATGGCCGAGGATCGCGGCGGCTGACGCTCGCTGCGGGCAACGGTCTCGATCGCCTCGCCCATGGCCGACTACGCGCTCTCCGATTACCACGAGCGCAGCAAGCATCGCCTGAACCGCTACGCGCCGGGTCCGGGGCGACTTGATTGGGCGAACCAGCCGAATCCTTTCCGCCGTTATTTTGCGGCTCCGACGATCGAATTGCCGCTCCTCGCCAACACGCTCGAAACGCGCTTTGCGGACCTGCGCCGCGGCCGGATGCCTGCCCCGCGGGCGGTCAACCTCGATTCGATCGCCATCCTGTTCGAGCTTTCGCTGGGCATCTCGGCCTGGAAAGCCTACGGCGAAACCTCCTGGGCGCTGCGCTGCAACCCTTCGAGCGGCAATCTCCATCCCACCGAAGGTTATCTGGTCACGGGCGGCGTGACCGGCCTTGCGCCAGGCGTGTACCACTACGTGAGCTGCGATCACATC
>JACPRN010000169.1 GCA_016189945.1 Betaproteobacteria bacterium | reverse complement strand
GCCAGCGGCGGCAGTTGCGACGCCGACTCGGCGAACGCATCGACCAACGTCATGCCGTAGACCTTCGCCGCCGCGCGCGACCCGGCGCGCCCGTCCAGTTCGGCAGTTCCCAGTCCCGAGGAAAGCACCATCACGCGCTTGGCGCGCGGCGCGATCTCCTGCAGTAGCTCGAACAGTTTGGTCGTCAACTCGTCGCCCTGGTTGGTCACTCCCGTGACGTTGCCGCCTGGGCGCGCCAGGCTCGCGATCAGCCCGACGCGCTGCGCACCCGCGCCGCCCGTCATCACGATCGGGATTGTCTTCGATTCTCGGTGGAAGGCCTGCGCGGGGAGCACAAGGTTGGTCGCGGCGAGGTCGGGCTTGAGGCCCAGCAACTCGCGGGCGAGCTCCGGCAGCCGCTCTACCCGATTGCCGCTCCAGCGCACTTCCATGCGGTAGTTTTGTCCCTCGCGGTAGCCCAGTTCTCGCAATCCCTCGCGCAGGGCCTCCAGGCGCGAACGGGTCGCGCTCTCCGTTCCATGGAACAGCACCACGATCAGCGGCATGCGCGGCTGCGCGGAAGCACCACCGGCGGCAAGAGCGGCGCATAGGGCCAAGAGCAAAGCGTACGCGGTGCGCAGCCTCATTCGCTTACCGTCTCCGCGGGTCTCTGTTGCCACCGTGCCGCCGAACGTCAATAATCAACGGCCGCCGGAGGCGGTCCGTTGCATTTAAAGTCAGGCGCCGCTGCACCCGATTTCCTCCCCCGGAAGATGTTTGAACATTCGGTAATGGCGCTTCAAGCGCTTTACGTACTTCCAGTCGGTTTGCACCATCTCTCGGAATAAAGCGAGAAACCATTCTGCGAGCTCGCTCTGGTGGTTTAGAGGGTCAAGTGAAGCACCCGCCATCTCGTCGGCATCATCAGGATCATGCGCCCATCGTCGGTAAAACCGCGCCTTCTCCCAACCGAAACTTATCGATGCCCAGGTACGGCCATCAGGCGTCGTGACCTGAAGCGTGACGCGCCGGCAATCGCAAGCGGGATCCGGACAGAAGAATTCGAGAAACCCATATTCGCCCAACGGAATGTCGCCACGCTCAACAACATGAATCACCCGAGTTTCCTCCGCCGCCACTCGCCTGAACTTGGAGGCGAACTCCTGTAGAGTCATTCCATCGTACGTTTCAGCCATAGTGTCTCTCCAGGCGCCAACGTTCGCGTTAACCGGCGCGCGACGCTTTTTCGCGCGTCCGCGTTGAGCGCGCGGTTAGAGGTCGCCCCGAGTGATGCTCCGCGTAAGCGTCGAGCAATCTTCGGATCATGCGCTGGTATTGCGTATTGTGCTTACGCGCCTCGTTCTTGAAGAATTCGACGCTGCGCTTGCTCAGGGAAATCGTGACCTTTACGCCTTCGTCCCGGAATACGAGATCCTCCGGGCGCGGCAGGAAGTCAGGAACGACCCTGAATTTCCCGAGGGGTTCGTCCGCGTATTTGATTTTCTCGCTCATAGATTCGCTTTCCTTTGCGCCAATAACCGGCTCCGTGAATACGGATTATGTCCTCTCGGTAGGTGAAGCGAACCGTGAGGACTCCGGCACCAACCTGCCCAAAACAGAAGTACCGCTTTTCGCTGGAGCCATGAGATAGGTCTTCCGCGATGACGCGTTTCGAGTCCGCAAAGGCGAGTTGCGCCAGCGCGAAAGATACCCCGTGCTTCTTCTGGTTCTTGTCGTCTTTGTCTTGGTCCCAGTCGAATCGGGTCTTCGCCATTCGCTAAAGACTAGCATAGATATGGCGCCCACGCCATACGCTGGTATGGCTATAACCGGGAAACCTGGCGACCTCTAACGTGTTGTGAACTTCCGAAAAGTCGGTCAATTAAACACCCGCGTCTGTCTGGCTGTCATCTTCTCTTTCGCGTCAAGCGGTTAACGCATCCCTGGTGTTGCCACATACCCCGATAGGCTGTGAACGCTGCAGGCTCAATGGAAGATTGGCTGCGGCCGAGAGGAAAACGCACGGGAATTCAGAGGATTGCTGGGCGCAAGCGCGTGCCGGCACGCGCCGCGGCCGCGGGCGGTTGGCGGCAAATCGCAGTCCGCCGATCCGCCGGGTATGATTCGCCCTTTCGCAGCGGCTGAACCTTTCGGCAATCAATCGGACACTACGGATCGGGAACCAGCGATGGCAGGCGATTTGAGGGAATTCATACGGAAATCGAACGAATTGGGCGAATGCAAGGTGATCGAAGGCGCCCACTGGGACGTGGAGATCGGCCGCATCGCCGAACTCTCCCTCTCGGTGCCCGATTCGCCGCTGCTCCTGTTCGATAACGTTCAAGGCTATCGCAGCGGATACCGCGTCGCGGCCAATCCGTTCTCCTCGTCGCGGCGGGCTGCGCTTGCGCTCGGCTTGTCGCTGGAGCTCAGAGGGCTGGATCTCATCAGAGCGTGGAAGGAAAAGCTCACCAGCTTGAAGCCGATCCCCCCGGTCTACGTGGACACAGGCCCGGTGCGCGAGAACGTCCTGCTTGGCGACGCCGTCGATGTGCTGAAGTTCCCGACGCCGAAGTGGCACGAGTTCGATGGCGGGCGCTATATCGGCACCGGCTCGATGGTCGTCCTGAAGGACCCGGACACCGGCTGGATCAACGTCGGCTGCTACCGCTCGCAGATCGTCGACCGCAATACCGTGACCATGCACATCGTCCCGAGCCATCACGGCGCTGCGATTGCGAAGAAGTATTGGGACCGGGGGACCAATTGCCCTATCGCCCTGGTCTGCGGCCAGGGGCCGCAGCTGTGGGCAACGGCAGTCTCTCCCGTGCCGCTCGGCGTCAGCGAATACGCGTGGGCAGGGGGATTGCTGAACCGGGCGCTCGAAGTGGTGCGGGGCGAGACCGTCGATCTGCCGATCCCGGCTGAGGCGGAGATCGTGCTCGAAGGCGAGATGCCGCCGCCCGAGAAGCAAAGCGCCGAAGAAGGCCCGTTCGGCGAATGGGAAGGTTATTACGCCGGGGTGAGAACGCCGCACCCGGTGATCCGGGTGAACGCGATCCTGCATCGCAACGACCCGATCGTGCTCGGGGTGCCGATGCTCGTCGGCACCCACGACGACAGCCTCACCTGGACCGTCGATCTTTCGGCGCAGCTCTGGGCCGAGTTCGAGCAGCAGATCGCGGGCGTGCAGGGAGTCGCCTTCGTCTACGCGGCCAGGCGCCGGCCCATGGTCGTGGTGTCGCTCAAGCAGATGTATCCCGGTCACGCCAAGCAGGCGGCGCTGATCGCGGCCGGCTCCTATCGCGGCGCGACCGGGGTGGGCAGGTTCGTGATCGTCGTCGATGAGGACATCGACCCCGCCAACATGTCCGAGGTCCTGTGGGCGCTCGGGACGCGCTGCGATCCCAAGACGCAGATCGACTTTCTCTCCAACCGCCCATCGCAGGCCTCCGACCCGCGGGTGAGCCCCGAGCAAAGACGCAACAAGGACTTCACCACTTCGACCGCCATCATCGATGCGTGCCGGCCCTGGGCCTGGCGCGAGCAGTTCCCCAAGGCGACCAAGACGCCCCCCGAAACCATGCGGCAGGTGCGGGAGAAATGGGGACGATTTCTCTTTGACTGATAGAATTGCGCGCACGATGAGGGGAAGTTAATTCATGACTGGAACCCGTTTCGATATCAAAGGCGTTGTCGGCACCTCGGTGCTTCCGGACGAGGCGAAGCCGCTGCTCCTGGGCGAAGGCCGCTTCATCAACGACATCAGCCTTCCGGCCATGCATCACGTGGCCTTTCTGCGCAGCTCGCACGCCCACGCGCGCCTGGTCTCGGTCGACGCGAGCAAGGCGCTGGCGATGAAAGGCGTCGTGACCGTGCTCACCGGCAGGGAACTTCTGGGCAAGGTCGAGCCGTTCAGGAGCATGCCCAATCGCTTCTCGGGCGGCGAATCGGTGCAGCACTGGCTGGCACTGGACAAGGTCCGGTTCTGCGGCGAGGCGATTTGCGCCGTGGTGGCCGAGAGCCGGGCGATCGCCGAAGACGCCCTGGAATTGATCGAGGTCGAATACGAACCCCTTGCCGCCGTTACCGATGCGCGCCAGGGAGAGCGCGACGGCGCGCCGCTCATCCACGACACCTGTCCCCACAACCACCTGATCAAGCGCGAATACAGCCGCGGCGACGTGGATGCGGCGTTCCGCAAGGCGGATCTGGTGATCGAGCGGAGCTTTCGCCTCGGCCGGAAACAGGCCCTGTGCATGGAAGGGCGCGGCTGCGTCGCCGCCTACCGCGACGGCGCCTTCACGCTCACGCTCTGGATCAGCCACCAGTTGCCCTCCGTCATTCGCCACTACCTCGCCAAGCATCTGCGCCTGCGCGAGAGCGACGTGCGGGTCGTCGCCGCGAACACGGGCGGCGGCTTCGGGCAGAAGGCCTCGGTCTATCCGGAGGAATTCGTCTGCTCCTATCTCGCGCTGCAGCTCCGCCGTCCGGTGAAGTGGGTCGAGGACCGGCTGGAGAACATGGTCGCCTCCACCCACTCGCGCGAGCAGACCATCGAAGTGAAGCTCGCCCTGGAGCGCAGCGGCCGGATTCTCGGCATCAGCTCCCAGGTCTGGGTCGACGTGGGCGCCTATTCCACCTACCTGTGGTCGGCAGGCATGGAGCCGCTGCAGACCGGCGGCCTGATGCCGGGTCCGTACAAGATCACGGCCTACCGCTACACCAGCCGCGGCGTGGCGACCAACAAGACGCCGGTCGGCCCCTATCGCGCGGTCGGCCGGCCGTCGGCCTCGGCAGCGCTCGAGCTGGTGATCGAGGAGGCCGCGCGCCGCCTGGCGCTCGATTCGGCGCAGGTGAGGCTGATCAACCTCATTCATCCAGAGGACATGCCGTTCCGCAACGCGAACAACCTGGTGCACGAAAACGTGAACTACGTTTCGTGCCTGAAGCTCGCCACGGCGAAGGCCGAGTACGAGCGCTTGCGCGCGGAGCAGCGCGCGGCGCGCTCCGAGGGCAAGCTGCGCGGCATCGGCGTCTCCTGCTATGCGGAGCTGACCGGCCTGGGCACCAGCACGGCGGTGGGTCCCGGCACTTTGCTGCAGCCGGGGCGGGACGCGGTGACGCTGCGGCTGGAGACGACCGGCACGCTTTCCATCATGGCGGTCATGCCCTCGCAGGGACAGCGCATCGCCACCGCGATGCGCCAGGTGGCGGCCGACGAACTCGGCATGAAGCTCGAGGACATCACCGGCGTCACCCATGACACGGCCATGGCGCCCTACGGATTCGGGACCTTCGCTTCGCGCACGGCGGTGCTCGGAAGCGGGGCGGTGATCCGCGCCGCGCGCGAAATGCGCAAGCGCATCCTGGCGCTCGCCGCACACTTGATGCAGGTGCATGCCGAGGAGCTCGCCATCGCCGAGAGCGTCATCCAGACCCTGGACGGATCGAAAACCCTGTCGCTGCGCGAAATGACCGAGCTGAGTTATTTCTCCGCCAAGAAGATTCCCGAGGAGCTGAACCCAGGCTTCGAAGTCACCGCCTTCTACGATCCCAAGTTCGGCAGTTTCGCCGGCGCCGCACACATCGCGGTCGTGGACGTCGATGCGCAGACGGGCCAGGTGAAGATCCTGCGCTATGTGGCCGCCGAGGACGTCGGCAACATGATCAATCCGAAAGTCGTCGAGGGCCAGATCATCGGCGGCATCGCGCAGGGGGTGGGCGAGGCGCTGATGGAGGAGCTGGTGTACGACGAAACGGGCCAGCCGCGCACCGTGACCATGGCCGATTTTCTGATTCCGAGCGCGGTCGAAATGCCGCGCGTGGAACTCCATCATGCCAATACGCCCTCGCTCGCATTGGGCGGATTCAAGGGCTGCGGCGAGGGCTCGCAGACCGGGGCTCTCGGCTCGGTGCTGTGCGCCGTTTCCGACGCCTTGAGCGCCCGCGGCGGCGACATCCATGAGTTCCCGGCGACGCCGGAGCGGGTGCTGAAGGGCCTGGGCGTGCTGCCGGCAGCGCAAGGGCGATAGCGCCGGAGACGATGGCAGCCGCCGCCCAAGCGCTGGTGCTGGTCGAGCGCGAGGATTACTGGGCACGGATCACGATCAACCGCCCGCGCATGCGCAACGCCGCCGATATCGCCACCTGGCAGTCGATCGGCGATGAAGTGGCTCAGCTTGCGCAGGATCCGGATCTGCGCGTGCTCTTTGTCACCGGGGCGGGCGACCGCGCCTTCCTCGCCGGGGCCGACCTGAACGAGTTCCCGCGCATCCTGCAGAGCAGGGAGAGCATCCAGGGATATATCACAGCGGTTTCGCGCGCCTGCGATCAACTGGAGGCCCTGGACATCCCGGTGATCGCGGAGATCAACGGCGCGGCGATCGGCGGGGGCCTCGAGCTTGCCTGCGCCTGCGACTACCGCATCGCCGTGGAAGGGGCGAAGTTCGGCATTCCCAGCGCCGAGGTCGGATTGGGGCTTGCCTACGCCGATGTCGCGCGCCTGGTCGCGCTCGCGGGCACTGCGCGCGCGCGCGAACTGCTGATTTTCGGGCGCAGCTACGACGCGGCCGAGGCGCTCGCTGCGGGCCTCGTGAACGAAGTGGTGCCGCGCAAGCGCCTTTTCGCCCGCTCGAAGGAACTCGCGGGCAGCATCGCGGCGAAAGCCCCGCTTTCGATTCGCAGCGCCAAGAAGGTGCTGCTCTCGGTGGTGCACGCGCGCGCGGCCGACCGCGCCGAGGCCATCGAATCGATTCTCGCCGCCTGGGACAGCGACGAAATGCGCCAGAGGATTGACCAGCGTCTGAAGCGGCGCTGAGGGGCGTCTCTTGAACGCCGAACGCCCGCGGCGCTTACTGATCCAAGATTCGGTGCCGGGCATTTTCATCCCGGGCAAAAGCGGGTTAACATGGCGGACAAGAGGGCAGCCGAGGGCGATGCCGGACCCGATCGGCGATTGAACCGCGCGTAGGGGGTTTCGGGCAGGACTATCCTGGAGGGGAACACTATGGCGCCTCGGCTTGCGCGCGGCGGGAGGAGCGCGTGATCTACCAGCAGTTGATCAATGGCCTCATGCTGGGGGCGTCCTATTCGCTGGTCGCCATCGGCTACACGCTCATCTTCGGCGTCCTCAACCTGCTCTACTTCGCCCATGGCGAAGTGTTCATGGTGGGCGCCTTCATCGGGCTCTACACCGTCATCCTGGCCGGCGCCAACATCTACGTCGCGCTCGCAGGCGCGATGATCGCCTGCGGGGCCCTGGGCGCGCTCGCCGTGGTCGCGACGGTCCGCCCGGTGAGCAAGGATCACCCGCTCGCGCAGTTGATCAGCAGCATCGGCGTCACCATCGTCCTGCAGAACATGGCCATCTACATCTTCGGCGGGCAGCAGATGGCTTTTCCGGAAACCATCAAGCAGGAGCTGTACCGCCTCGGGCCGGTGATCATCAGTTCGGTGCAGATCTTCATCCTGGTGGTGGCCGTCGTGTTGATGGCGATTCTGTGGCTGTTCATCGAGCGCACCAAGATGGGCCGTGCCATCCGCGCAGTGGCGGAGAACCACGAGACCGCGGCGCTCCTCGGGGTGAACGTCAATCGGGTGGTCCTCGTCACCTTCGTCATTTCGTCGGCCATCGCGGGCATCGCCGGCGTCCTTGACGGCGTGAAGAACAGCAACGTTTCGCCTTTCATGGGGCTGGAGGTGGCGGTGAAAGGCCTGGTCGTGATGCTGCTCGGGGGCCTGGGCAATGTCACGGGCGCCATGGTCGGCGGCATCCTGCTCGGCATGGTCGAGATCCTGTCGGCTGCCTACATCGGCACCACGCAACGCGACTTCATCACTTTCGCGATCCTGATTCTCATCCTGCTCTTTCGCCCGAGCGGACTGTTCGGCACGCGCACGACCGAGGGCAGCTAGCCGCAATCATGCTCGACACCCTTTTTGACGGCTATACCCGGTCGATACTGGTTTTCACCGGCATCAACATCATCGCCGCCTACAGCTTCTATCTGCCGTTCAAGACGGGCCAGGTGTCGCTCGGCCAGGCCGGCTTCCTCGCCGTCGGCGCCTACGCGGCCGGGATCATGACGCAGAAGCTGGGCCTGCCCTTTCCCGTCGCGTTGCTCGTCGGCGGCGCGATCACCGGCCTGGTCGGAGTCGGCGTGGGTTTTCCGGCCCTGCGCATCCGGGGCATTTACCTGCTGTTGCTGACGCTCGCCTTCGCCGAAATCGTCCAGGGCGTCGTCATGACCTGGGAATACACCGGCGGCGCGGAGGGCTTCCAGCGCATTCCGTACAACGCGTACACGCTCGATTATGTGTACGGACTGCTCGTCGTGCTCCTCGTCGCTTTCGCCCGGCTCGAGCGCTCGAGCCTCGGCCGCGCCATGGATTCGATCCACGAGGATGAACTGGCGGCCGAGGTGATGGGGATCAACGTCGTCAGCATCAAGCTGCTCGCTTTCGGTCTCGGCGCTTTCGTCGCCGGACTCGCCGGCGCCCTTTTCGCCCATCACGCCACTTATGTGGATTCGACCACCTTCAACATCCTGGTCGGGGTCAACATCCTCATGTTCGTCCTGGTGGGCGGCTCTAGCACCTATTGGGGTCCGGTGATCGGCGCAGCTTTCCTCACCCTCCTGCCCGAGTTCTTGAGGATGCTGCGCGAATGGCTGGAGCTGCTGCCGCCTGAGTGGGTGGAGGGGGCGCCGCTCAAGCGCATCTACGCTTTCGTTCACGAATTTCTCGATTTCGAGAACGAGAAGCGGCTTATCGCCTACGGCATCATCCTCATCGTCATGATGATTCTGCGGCCCGACGGCATCCTGACTCGCGACAGCCTGCGGCGCTTCTTCGCCGGGCGAAGGGAGGGCCGACTTGCCTAATCCTGCCGACGGCGCCTGCTTGAGCGTGCGCGGCCTGACCATGCGGATCGGGGATTTCTATCCCCTGAGGAACCTCGACATGGATGTCGCGCACGGTCACATCCATGCGGTCATCGGCCCGAACGGAGCGGGTAAGACGACCCTGTTCAATCTCGTGACCGGCGTTCTTGCGGCCGATTCCGGCCGAATCACCTTCGAGGGCCGGGTGATGAACGATCACCGGCCCTCCCGGCGCACGCTCAAAGGGATTGCCCGGACTTTCCAGAACATACGTCTGTTCCGCCACATGACGGTCCTTGAGAACGTCATGATCGGCCAGCATTGCCGCTCCTACCGATCGACTTGGAAGTCCCTGCGCGACGCCTTCTTTCACCGTCCCTTGCAGGAGGTCCGCGAGGAGCGCGAAATGCGGGGTCACGCCATGGAACTGCTCGAATTCCTCGGCCTCGGGGACAAGCGCCAGGCGAAGGCTTCCGACCTGCCGTACGGCGAGCAGCGCAAGCTGGAACTGGCGCGCGCGCTCGCAACCCAGCCGCGGCTGCTCCTGCTCGACGAGCCGGCCGCCGGAATGAACCCGCGCGAGACCGAGGAACTGGACGACGTTATCTGCCGCATCCGCGATCGGGGGGTCACCATCGTTCTGGTCGAGCACGACATGAACCTGGTGATGAAGATCTCCGATCGCGTGACGGTGCTCAACTTCGGGACCAAGATCGCCGACGGGCTGCCCAAGGAGATCCAGGACGACCCCAAGGTGATCGAGGCCTATCTCGGCCAGGACGTGAGTCTTTGACCATGCTCGCCATCCGCGATCTGCACGCCGGCTACGGAAAAATCGCCGTGCTGCACAGCGTCAATCTGTCGGTGGAGGAGGGCCAGATCGTGACCCTGATCGGCGCCAACGGGGCGGGCAAGACCACGCTGTTGAAGGCGGTCTCGGGGATCATCCGCCCGAGCGCTGGATCGATCGAGGTCGGCGGCGCCAACATCACCCACCGGCCGCCGCACAAGATCGTCGAGCTGGGGATCAGCCAGGTCGCCGAAGGCCGCGCGATCCTGAAGCGCATGACGGTGCTCGAGAATCTGCGCATGGGCGCATTCGTGCGCGGCGATCTCGACATCGGCCGCGACATCGAGGAAATGTTCCAGAGGTTTCCAGCCCTGCAGGAGCGGCAGCATCGGCTGGCCGGCATCCTGAGCGGCGGCGAGCAGCAGATGCTCGCCATTGCGCGCGCGCTGATGGCCCGGCCCCGTCTGCTGCTGCTGGACGAACCCTCGCTCGGGCTCGCTCCCATGATCGTCACGCAGATTTTCCGCACGCTGCGCGAGCTGCAGGGGGAGGGCAAGACCATATTCCTGGTGGAACAAAACGCCCGCCAGGCGCTGCAGATCGCCGATCAGGCCTACGTGCTCGAGCGCGGCAGGGTGACCCTGCAGGGCAGCGGACAGAGTTTCCTCAACGATCCTGAAATCCAGCGCAACTATCTCGGCAAGCATGCCGCTTGAAAGGCAAGGAAGTCAGTGGGTGCAATTTGCGGTTTTTGGGTTTAGCATCGTCATGCAGTCAACCGACGTTTTGAGGAGGATTTTCCGATGAGATTTTCAGCGATGTTCGTCACGGCAATGAGCGTGGTCGCTTTTGCAGTCGCGCCGATCGGCGGCGCCGAGGCAGCCACGGTCGCGGGGCCAAAGGTCAAGCTGGGGTGCATGGTTCCGCTCACCGGCAAGGGCGCAGAGTGGGGCCAGGGGGCCAAAGCCTCGATTGAAATCGCGCAGCAGGAGATCAACGCCAAGGGAGGCATCGGCGGCGTTCCGTTGGAAATCAACTGCTACGACTACCAGACCCAGGAAGCCGAGGGCCTCAAGATCATCAACCGGCTGGTCGAGCGCGACAAGGTGCTGGCGGTGGTGGGGCCGTGCTTCAGCGCGGTGTTCGAGGTCATCGCGCCGCAGCTCGATTCCCGGCTGAAGACCTCCATCATTTCCTATTGTTCTTCGAAACCGGGCCTTTCCGCGATGAGCCGGTGGGCGCTTCGCAACACCCTCACCAGCGACAAGCAGTTGACGCCGGTGGTAGGCGCCTGGGTCAAGGAATACGGCATCAAGAAAGCGGTCATCATTCATGACGCCGAGGACGCCGTATCCAAGGCCGAAGGCGCAGCCATCCTGCCCGGACTGCTGAAGTCGAACAAGGTCGAGGTGGCGGACATCCTCACCTACCGCACCAAGGACACCGATTACTCGGCGCAGATCACGCGCGCCAAATCGCTCGGTATCCAGGGCATCGCCCTGGGATCGTGCTACCAGAACGCGGCCGCCATCGCCAAAGAGGCGCGCAAGCAGGGGCTCAACGTGCCGATGGTGGGCGGCGCCTGCGCCGGCGCGCCGGGCTTCATCGACCTGGCAGGCAAGGCCGCCGAGGGCGCGTACATGTCCACGGCGGCGTGGCTCGAGGATCCCCGTCCCGAGGTGCAGGCGTACGTGAAGAAGATCGTCGCCAAGCTCGGCACCCAGCCGCCCTACAGCGGTCCGCGATCCTACGACATCGTCTACGGCTTGAAGCACGTTATCGAAAACTCCGGAGTCACCAACAAGCCCGGCGATCTGGCCTCCGACCGCGAGAAGATCCGCACCGGCTTCGCGGCCTTAAAGGGCTTTCCCGGCGTGGCCGGCGAGATCACCATGAACGAAGTGCGCGACGGAGCCGGCTCCACCGCCATCCTCAAAGTGGTCAACGGCAAGTACATCGACGTGAGGAAGAAGTAAGCAGCGGCAGTTCCGGCAGCGGGTGGCGGCTGCGGCCGCCACTACGTCGACGAGGACGGCTACTACGTCTACGCCGGGCGATCCGACGACATGCTCAAGGTGAGCGGCCAGTACGTCTCGCCGTTCGAAATCGAAGCCTCGCTCGCGACGCACCCGGAGGTGCTCGAGGTCGCCGTGGTCGGCGTCGAAGACGAAAACCAACTGACCAAGCCGAAGGCCTACGTGGTGCTCAAGGAGGGCCGCAAGGCGAGCGCCGAACTGGAAGAAGCGTTGAAGCAGCACGTGAAAAGCATGCTCTCGCCGCACAAGTACCCGCGCTGGATCAAGTTCCTCGATGAGCTGCCCAAGACCGCGACGGGCAAGATTCAGCGCTTCAAGCTGCGCGAGCTGTCGCGCGCGGAATCCTCGCGCTGACTACCAGGCCGCAGGCGGGGCGAGCAATTCGGCAAACTGCTGCGGGTCGTGACCGAAAATGACGGTGGCCCCCGCCTCCTGATAGGCGCGGATGGCCGCGATCGAGCGCCGGTAGATGTCCTTGTCCAGGGTATTGCGCGGCACCGCACCGGCGAGATTGGCGCGCACGATGGCGGCGTCGACCGCGAGCACCACGGTGCGCGGCCCGGCGAGCCTCACCACCAGTCCCATGTGGCCGGGCGTGTGTCCCGGCCAATGCCTGAGGATGGCCGAACCGTCGCCGAATACATCGTGGCCGTCAGCGACCATTTCGTAGCGCAGCCGGTGGTCCCAGTCCCTGCGAAAGTAGCCTTTGCCTTCCATCGCCGGGTTCTGCACCGCCTTCCATTCTTCGGCGTGGAGGAGAATCCGGGCTTTGGGAAAGAACTGGTTGCAGCCCGCGTGATCCATGTGCAGGTGGGTGCTGATGACGATCGGGATTGAATCCGGGTCGATTCCGGCCCGCCGCAACTGCGCCATCGGCAGGTCCTCAGGCGTCACTTTCGGGTAAAAGGCCTTCGCCAGTCCGCCCCACGCGGACTCGGGACTCTGGACCACATCCGGATGGCAGCCGGTATCGACCAGCGCCCGCCCGCTCGGGTGTTCGAGCAGGTAGAAAGGGATCGGACCTTCGACATGCGTGCCTCTGGGGATGTCCGGCTCGAA
This sequence comes from Betaproteobacteria bacterium, assembly GCA_016189945.1. Lineage (GTDB taxonomy): Bacteria > Pseudomonadota > Gammaproteobacteria > Burkholderiales > SG8-39 > JACQTO01. The sequence continues at coordinate 3,662 of JACPRN010000169.1, read as the reverse complement.
GCTGCACGGGTCGTAGCCGATGCTGCCGCAGGAAAAAAAACGCAGTTTCAGCATGTGCGGCTACACCATGCTGTAGCCGCCGTTGATCGAGACGACCTGGCCGGTGATCCAGGAGCAGCGCTCCGAAGCGAGCAGCAGCACCATCGGCGGCACGTCCTCCATCTCGCCGAGGCGCCGCAAGGGATACATCTTGGTGACGCGCTCCAACTGCGCCGGATCGCTGTGCTGGTCGAAATTGGGCGTTTTCACCAGTCCGAGGGACACCACGTTGACGCGGATGCTGAATTTGGCCATTTCGCGCGCCATGGACTTGGAGAAGGCGATGGCGGCGGCGCGCGTGGCGGCGGTGACCGAGAGCCGCGCCTCGCCGACGCGGCCCGAATCGCCGGCCATGGTGACGATGGCCCCGCGCTTGCGCGCGCTCATGCCTTTCATCACCGACTGGCAGACGTGCATGAGCCCGATCACGGTCACCGCGATGCGCGGCTTCCAGTCTTCTTCGCTGGAGTCCATGAAGTATTGCTGCGCCGTGTGAGCGGCGTTGTTGACCAGGATGTCGATCGGTCCCAAATCGCTCTCGATCGACGCCACCATGGCATCGATCGCCGGGCGGTCATCGAGGCTCGCCCGGTAGGCTTTCGCCTTCACTCCCATGGCTCGCGCAGCCCCGGCGCCGGCCTCTGCGCCTTCGGCCGATCGGTGATAGTGGAAGGCGACGTGCGCGCCTTCTTTGGCGAAGGCCTCGCCGATCACCCGGCCGACGCCCTGGCCCGCGCCGGTGACCAGCACCACGCGATCCTTGAGTTTCAAATCCAATGTAATTTCTCCCTATTTGATTGCGCCGCGTTCAGGCAAGCGGCTTGCCTGCCATGGACAGCACGGCGTCGACGATCGCCTGATAGCCGGTGCAGCGGCACAGATTGCCCGAGAGCGCCTCGCGGACTTCCTCTTCGCTCGGATTCGGGTTCTGCCTCAGCAGCTCCAGCGCGGTGATGAGAAATCCGGGGGTGCAGTATCCGCATTGCAGCGCGAAATTGCGGTGAAACGCGTCCTGCAGCGGATGCAGCGTACCGTCGGCCGCGCCGAGGCCCTCGACGGTGACGATTTCGGCGCCGTCGGCCTGCACCGCGAGCGTCAGGCAGGAGCGCGCGCTGCGGCCGTTCAGGAGCACCGTGCACGCGCCGCACACGCCGTGCTCGCATCCCAGGTGAGTGCCGGTGAGATTCAGTTCTTCGCGAATGAAGTCGGCCAGGCTCTGGCGCACCGACACGTTCTTCTCGTAGGTCCTGCCGTTGACGCTCAGCTTGATGCGTTGCTCTTTGGCCAAACTAATTTCCTCCGGCTCTCGCGAGCGCTTTCTCGAGCGCCCGCTGCGTCAGGACGCCGGCCAGATGCCGGCGGTAGGACGAAGACGCATGTACGTCGTCGATGGGGTTCACCACGGCGGCGACTTCGCGCGCCGCGGCGGCAAAGGCGCGCGCGCCCTCGGCCGCGCCAAGGTTCTTTGCCCTGAGCGCGGCCTCCGCAGCCTCGGCGCGGAACGCGGTGTCGTTTACGCCCACGACGCTGATGCGCGCCGACTGGCACACGCCGTCCCGCATCGTGAGCGCAGCCGCCACGCCGGCGATGGCGAATGCGCCATGGCGGCGCGCAACCTCGACATAGCCGGTACCGGTGCCTGCGGGCAGCCGCGGGTAGCGCAGCTCCACGATCATCTCGCCGCGCTCCAGGGCCGTGGTCAGCATGGCGACGAAGAATTCTCGCGCCGGCAGTTCGCGCCGCCGCGAAGCGCTGGCGATGACCACGGTCGCATCCATGGCGAGCAGCACGCCTGGGTGCTCGGCCGCGGGATCGGCGTGCGCCACGCTCCCGCAGACGGTGCCGCGATTGCGGATTGCGGGGTGTCCGATCATGGAGGTCGCCTCGGCGAGCAGCGGCCACCCGCGGCGTATTTCCGCATTGGCGAGCAGATCGGCGTGCCTCACCAGCGCGCCGACGCTCAGGCAATCGGGCGCGGGCGCCAGGCGAGCGAGCGAGCCGATGCGGTTGATGTCGACCAGGAGGGCAGGGCGCGCGACGCGCATGTTGAGCATCGGCATCAGGCTCTGTCCCCCGGCCAGGATGCTCGCGCTGGGGCCGCCTTTGCCCAGGGCATCGAGGGCCTCGTCCAGCGTTTGCGGCGCGCAGTAATCGAAGGAAACTGGTTTCACGAGATGTCTGACTCTCCTGAGCCTAAGGAAGCTCTGAAAAACGTCATTCCCGCGAAAGCGGGAATCCAGAAGATCCTTGATTCGACTGGACCCCCGCCCCCCGATAAAGACATTCGGGGGCAGGCTTCGCGGGGGTGATAAAAATCGAGTTCTTCAGAGCCTCCCTAAAGCCGGAATCAGCCGCGTTGATTTTGCCGTTATCTCATCGTATTTGAAAGCCAAAATCTTGCCAAGGCCGTCAACGCTCCTCTGATAAGCGATTGGCCCTCACAGCGCCAGCGCCGTGCGCGTGCCCTGGTCGATCGCGCGCAGCGCATCGAGCTCGGCGGCGCGCTCGGCGCCGCCGATCACGTGGACGGGCTTGGATAGCGACTCTAGCTCGTCCTGGAGCGCGCGCACCGATTCCTGTCCCGCGCACACGACCACGTTGTCCACCTCGAGCAGCGCCGGTTTCCCCTCCAGCAGGTAATGCAGCCCGCGCTCGTCGATGCGCTGGTATTGCACCCCGGTGAGAATCGTGACGCCGCGCTGCGCCAGTTCCGCCTTGATGGCCCAGCCGGTGGTGAGCCCGAGGGTCCGGCCCGCCGATGTCGGCTTGCGCTGCAGCAGCGTGATCTTGCGCGCCGCGCGCGCCATCTTCGGTTTGGCGAGCCCGCCCGAGGACTTGCCGCTCCGGTCCACGCCCCAGTCGTCGAGGAATTCCGCGACTTCGGATGTTCCGCCCGGTTGGCTGAGATACACGGCGACATCGAAGCCGATTCCGCCGGCGCCGATGATGGCGACGCGCTCGCCCGGCACCTTCTTGCCCGAGAGCACCTCGTCGTAGCGCAGCACCATCGGATGGCCGATGCCCTCGATGTCGGGCATGCGCGGACGAACGCCCGTAGCGATCACGATTTCATCGAAATCCCTGGCCAGATCGGCCGCAGAGGGCGCCGCTCCGAGCTTCAACTGGATGCTGCTGTTGGCGATGCGCGCATTGAAGTAACGCAGCGTTTCGGCAAACTCCTTTCCCGGAACCGCCTTGGCAAGATTGAGCTGGCCGCCGATTTCGGCACCGGCTTCGAAGAGCATCACGTGGTGGCCGCGCTCTTCGGCCGTGACCGCGCAGGCGAGCCCCGCGGCTCCGGCGCCGACCACGGCCACGCGCCGGGGGCGCGCCGCCGGACCGGCCGGAAATTGGGTTTCGTGACAGGCGCGCGGATTGACCATGCAGGTGGCCACCTTGTCGCGGAACATGAAATCGAGACACCCCTGGTTGCAGGCGATGCAGGTGTTGATTTCAGCGGCGCGGCCTTGTTTCGCCTTGGCGGCGAAATAGGCGTCGGCCAGGAGCGGGCGCGCCAGCGACACCAGGTCGGCGACGCCATCGGCGAGTATTTGTTCGGCCAGCTCCGGCGTGTTGATGCGATTGGTCGCGACCAGCGGGATTCCGACCGCTTCGCGGATGCG
>JACPRN010000159.1 GCA_016189945.1 Betaproteobacteria bacterium | reverse complement strand
GCTCTACAACCTCTACGCCATCGATCTGCTGAACGAGCTGGTCGGTGCATCCGACGTGGTCGGCGGCTGCCTCGGATTCAATCCGGCCTGTCAGGGTTATCCGGGAACCGGGCGACCGCACTACGTTCCGAGCGCCGGCCCCGACGGTCTGATGATGACCGGAATGTGGATGGGCTTTCATCCCCCCTATCCGATCGCAGAGCCGCGCCTGCCACAGCAGCACGGGCTTCAGGACCTGTTCGTGATGGGGATGATGTCGCCCTTTCTCGATTCGGACGATCGCGACGAGTGGTGGGAGAAACTCGAATTGCCCTATCGTCCGGAGGTGCTGCTCAATTTCGGCGCCAACCTCCTGATGAGCATCGCCAACCGCGAGTCGCTTGCGCGCTCGCTCGCCGCAAACAAGTTCATGGTCTCTTTCGACCTGTTCCTCACCGAAACGTCTTCGTTCGCCGATATTGTGCTCCCCGATTGCGACTATCTGCAGTCGGTCGATTCGCGTTCCAACTTCCCTTTCATCTTCAACCATCCCGCGGGGATGGGCGAATGGTCCTGGCCGATACGCCAGCCGGTTCTTCCGGCCGTGGGCGAGCAGAGGCGCATGGCGGTCGTGCTCCTCGATCTCGCCGACCGGCTCGGCATCCGCGCGGACCTGAACGCCGCCTACAACGCCGCCATGAGCCTCGCGCCGGAACACCGGCTCGAAGGGGACCACCGCTACAGCTATGAGGAGATCTGCGACGCAGAGCTGAAGTCGAACTTCGGCGCCGAGCACGGGCTGGAATGGTTCAAGCGGCACGGAGTGATGAAGTGGCCGAAGAAGCCCGAGGAGGTCTACTGGCGGCCATTTGTGGATGTGCGCGTACCGGTCTACTGGGAGTTCCTCGCGCCGCTGTACGAGAAAATGACGGCGATCACCGCCCCGCGCGGAATTGCGATCCCGCGCGAGTACTACGAGCCGCTGCCGGAATTCCTGCCGTGCGTATCGCACAACTGCAAGGCGCCGGGTTTCGATCTATACGCTTTCTATTACCGCGACAGCATTCACACCAACAGTTTCACGATGGAGAACCCCTGGCTCGACGAAGCCGCACGGATCGACCCCTTTTCCTACAGCGTCGCGATCAACACGGAAACCGCAAGGCGCAAGGGCCTGCAGGATGGCGCGCCGGTCTGGATCGAAACCGAAACCGGCCGCAGGGTGAAGGGGCGAGTCAAGCTCACGCAAGCGATTCATCCGGAAGGCCTGGGCATCGCGGCATGCGCAGGCCACTGGGGCAACGGAATGCCCGTTGCCAAAGGCAAAGGTGTCTTTTTCAATGAGCTGCTGGAGCTGAACTGGAAGCATGTCAGCCCGGTGAATCTGAACCTGGACCTGTGCGCCAAGGTCAAGCTTGTTCCGGCGGCGGAATCCCAATGAGACTTGAACATCTGCTCGCTGCGCACGCGCAGCGCACGCCGGGAAAGACCGTGCTGGTCGCGGGCGAGCGGCGGTTGACTTTCGCCGAGCTGCTGCAGAGCACGGAGGCGCTGGCGCGGGGCTTGAGCCGTTGCGGTGTTGCGCCGGGTGACCGCGTGCTGGTGTACCTGCCCAACGGCGTCGAGTTCGTGCAATTGCTGCTGGCCGCTTCCGCGGTCGGGGCGATTTCGGTGCCGGTCAACATGCGCCTGACGCCGAAAGAACTGGCTTACTTCGCCCAGGACAGCCGGCCCTCGGCCATCGCCTATCATTCCGCGAGCCGCGACGCGCTCGCCCAGATCGATGCCGAGCTGGGTCAAATCAAGCGCATCGTTGTCGGTGACGCCGTCCCGGGCACGATCGCCTACGACGAGCTGCTTGAGCCAAGCGCCGAACCGTTGCCGGAAGCGCCGCTGTCGGCCGAAGACTGCATGATCCTGTACACCTCGGGCACGACCGGAAAACCCAAGGGGGCGCTGATCACGCAGGCCAACTGCATCGTCCAGAACGGATTCCTCAATGCATTCGACTGGGGTATTACCGCCGAGGACCGTTTTCTGGTGACCACACCCATGGCGCACCGGACCGGTCTCGGGCGCATGATCAATACGGTCTGCCTCGGCGCAACCTTGGTCTTGATGGAGCGCTTCGACGCCGAACGGACGATCGAGCTGGTCGAGCGCGAACGCATCACGGCGCTCGGCATGGTGACCACCGTCGCGCGCATGCTGCTCCCGTTCTTGCAGAAGGATGCGCGGCGCTGCGCGAGTCTGCGCCACATCATCGTCACCGGTGAAGCCTTTCCGGTCGAGCTGAAGCGCCAGGTATTCGAGCTGCTGCCGCATGTGCGCTTGTGTTCGTATTTTGCGATGACCGAGGTCGGCTCGGTCACGAGCTTGAGCCACGAGGAACAGTTCACGCATCCGGCGTCGGTCGGCCGTCCGACGCCGGGCATCCAGGTCAAGCTGGTGGACGATTCAAACAGACCAGTGCCGGTGGGCGAAGCCGGCGAAATGCTGGTTCGAAGCGGAATTCCCGGCCGTTTCACCACCATGCGCGGCTACTACAACCGGCCCGAGGAAACGGCATCGACCATCGTCGATGGCTGGGTGCGCACCGGCGACATGGCCCGCATGGACGCCGACGGCTACCTCTACATCGTCGACCGCAAGAAGGACATGGTGCTGAGCGGCGGATACAACGTCTACACCAAGGAGGTCGAGCAGGTGCTGATCGAGCTTCCCGCAGTCGCCGATGCGGCCGTGATCGGCGTACCCGACGCGATCTACGGCGAGGCGGTCACCGCGTTCGTCGAACTGCATCCCGGGCAGAAACTCACCGCGGAAGCGCTGATCGAGCACAGCAAGTCGCGCATCGCGAGCTACAAGAAGCCCAGGCACGTCTACTTCGTCGAAGCCTTGCCGCGCAACTCGCTCGGCAAGGTGCTAAAGGCCGAGCTGCGCAGACTCGCCGGGGTCAGGTCTTGAATCGTGCGCACGATTCAAGACCTGACCCCGGCGAGTCTGCGCAGCTCGGCCTTTAGCACCTTGCCGAGCGAGTTGCGC
>JACPRN010000194.1 GCA_016189945.1 Betaproteobacteria bacterium | reverse complement strand
CTTCGACGGCCTGGCGCTCGCCTGGGCCATCGCGCGCCACATCCTGGAGCGCAATCGTTCGCTTGCGCTGTTCGCGACGCATTACTTCGAGATGACGCGCCTTGCGCTCGAGTACCGCGAGGCGGCCAACATCCACCTCGATGCCGTCGAGCACAAGGACACCATCGTGTTTCTGCACGCGGTCGAGGAAGGCCCCGCTTCGCAAAGCTACGGCCTGCAGGTGGCCTCGCTCGCCGGCGTGCCGAAGCCGGTCATCCGCAACGCGCGGCGCATCCTGCAGCAGCTCGAGGAGGCGAGTCTCGCGCGCGGCGGACAGCCCGATCTTTTCGCATCGGGAACCGCCGGACCCGAACCCGCGCCCGAGAAGGACGCTGCGGGCCAGGCGCTGCGCGAGGCGCTCGACGCGCTCAACCCCGACGATCTATCGCCGCGCGAGGCGCTGGAGACGCTCTACCGGCTGAAGAAACTGTGAAACGAATCCTTGTTCCTGTGCTCGCGCTGGCGTTCCTCGCCTGCGCCGCCGCGGAGCCGAGGCGCGATCCCGCTTGGTCTTTCGGCATCATCGGAGACACGCCCTATAGCGAGACGGAGGAGGCCGAGCTGGAACTCGTCATCGGCGAGATCAACCTCGAGGATCTGGCGTTCGTCGTGCACGTCGGCGACATCAAGAACGGCAGAAGCCGCTGCAGCGACCAGACCTTCGAGCAGCGCAAAGCGATCTTCCAGCGCATCCGCCACCCTTTCGTGCTCGTCCCCGGGGACAACGAGTGGACCGACTGCCACCGCGCCAGCGCCGGCGGCTACGATCCGCTGGAGCGCCTGGAGGCGCTGCGCCGGGTGTTTCATGCCGGTGATCGAAGTCTCGGCGGGCGCACCATGGCGCTGGAGCGCCAGTCGAGCGATCCGCGCTTTGCCCAGTACCGCGAAAACGTGCGCTGGATTTTCGGCAACATTCTCTTCGCCGCAATCAATGTCCCGGGCAGCAACAACAACCTCGGGCGCTCGCGGACAATGGACACCGAACACCGCGAGCGCATGACAGCCAATTTCGCCTGGCTCGATGAGGCATTCCGGATAGCGGCGGAAAAGAGACTCGCCGCTGTGGTGATTCTCGCCCAGGCCAATCCGGGGCTCGATTGGCTCGGCAGGATGCTCGTGGGCAAGCCGGACGGCTACGCCGAGCTGCGCACTGCGCTCGCCGCGCACGCGCAGCGATGGGGCGCCCCGGTGCTTTTCGTGCACGGCGACACGCACCATTACCGCGTGGACACGCCGCTGGTCGAATCCGTCTCGGGAAAGACAATCGAAAATTTCACGCGCCTGGAAACGTTCGGCTCGCCGCAGACCAACTGGGTGAGGATCGGCGTGCTCGAATCGGGAGCTCAGCCGTTCGTAATCGGGCCGGGCGGACCGCTGCAGCGCTAGGCGCGCGGTCCAATGCCGCCGCGCGGCCGGTCTATCGGCTCCAGGTCGCCCGCAGCAGGTTCTCCTCCTTGTTGTAATGAAATTCGAGATCGCCTTTCCAGGCGTGGTAGAGCGCCTCGGCGATGTCGCGCGCCAGGTGCGTGTCGGTGGTCGTGACCAGCACCCCCTGGGCGGTGTCCTCGATCGCCATGATGCGCTCGAGCGGATGTTCGGCCTTTTCCTTCGTTTCGTGGTTTCTTACCAGATTGAGGATCTGCTCGCGATGTTCGCGCAGAAAGGGGCCCTTCAAACTCACGTAGCCGGCGGGAAACTTGTCGGCGATGCGATGGCACGCCGGGCACTTCTGTTCGTGCGCCCCGGCGGGCGCGCTTGCCCAACTCCAGCGGCCCCGCTGATATACGGCGCCGCACTCGGGGCAGCGCGACGGGCCGGCGAGCTTTCTCTTGGACTTGTAGCTGTCGTGAACCAGCTCCTGCAGCAACTGCTCTCTTTTCAGCATGCGGAAACCGCCACGTTCACCTTTCATGATTGGCCTCGTTTTCGTTTCCCGTCAGTCGGGTTAATCACGCCAGGGCGTGATGCTTTCCGACGCTGACCCGCTTGGCCTGGGGCCCCTCGGCGGCGAGTTCCTCGATGAACTGCACCTCGTCGCCGACGGCAAGCCGCTCGAACGCGGGGTGGACGACGTTCGTGCTGCTGAAGTACAACTCGCGCCCGTCCTCGGTCACGACGAATCCGTATCTTTCCTCCGCGAACAGGCGCGCGATCCTGCCGAGTTGCGGCACTTCGTGGTCCTTCACGTCACCGCGCGTCTGTCGCGCGACTTCCTCGAGCTGTCGTTTGGCGCCATCGAAGGCGTCGCGCAGCGCGACATAGACATCTTCGTTGCGCGCCAGATTGGCGACGACCTCCCGGCCGGGGACGCGCACATCGACGCTGACCTGGAATTGCCGGCCCTGATGCTGGTGCTTGCGCAACTCCTCCACCGTGACGCGACAACTGGTGATGCGCGGGTGAAATTCTTCGAGCTTGGCGGCTTTTTTGCGAATGCGCGCTTCCAGGGCTTCGGAATGCGGGAGGTTGCGAACGGTCACCTGAAGCGGGACTTCCATGGAACGGACCTCATGATAGGTGCGGCGGCAGCCGCCCTCGAGGGCTGTCCCCCGCAAGTTTCCGTTGAGTCTTGAATGAAAGGATAACCGGCCGGAATCTTTCCCTCTTGACTTCGATCAAAGGCATGCGCCAGAAAACGCCGCTTCCAGCTCGCTGCGCAGCTCAGCCTCGCGTCCCATGTAACGCGGCGAGAAATGAAACGGAATGACGATGCGCGCGCCTGCCGCCCGTGCAATCATTCCGGCCTGGTGCGCCGTGAGATGTTGCTTCTCGCGCGCACGGCGCGCATCGGCTTCCAGAAACACCGATTCGATGAAGAGCAGGTCCGCTCCGGCGGCAAGCCCGACGATGCTGCGCAGGTTGGCCTCGTGAAACACGACATCGGTGATGTAGCAGATCTTGCGCCCCGGGACGAGATCGAGCGCCTGCGCTTTCAACTCGCCCAGCGTCACCTCGCATTCGCGCGTCTTTCCGTGTTCCATCCACCAGGCGCGCACCGGTTCGCCGTCGGGACGCCCGGCGCGAACCGCCCGCTTCAGGTCTTTGAGCCACGGCCCGAGGCGCAGTCCCATGGCAAGCAGGCGGTTCTTCGCCACGTTGACGTGGAGCTT
>JACPRN010000153.1 GCA_016189945.1 Betaproteobacteria bacterium | reverse complement strand
TTCTCGCGCAGTTCGGCGCGGTGCACCAGACGCTGCCACATCCCTTCGGTTTTCCGGGGCAGCACGATTTCGGGCTCCGGATCGAGCACGTACCAGGCGCCGCGCTTGAGTTCTTCGTGCAGTTCGCCCGGCTGCCACACGACCGCGCCGGCAAAAAAGCGCGCGTGCGCGGCCTCGGTTTCGATGACGCGGTCCACGGTGTCGGCCGCAACCACCAGGAACAGATCGGGCGAGAGCTGCAACGAACCGCGCCCGGGGCTGTTGTTGCTCGCCACCAGCGCGAAGATCGCGCTCACTTCGGCGGGCCCGCCCAGGTAAAGCGGGTCGCGAACCGCCTTGGAGGGATCGTGGTTGGGGAAGGCCTCGGCGAGCGTCATCCGGGTCGGCTTGTTGAGGATGAAGCCCACGTGCCGGTCCTCGCCGATGGGGCTGGCGATGAGAATCGTCTCGCCGTAGATCGGATCCCGAAATTGGGGCGTGGCGACCAGTATCACCGCGTCGGTGTCCGACAGCGCGGCGCCGTGCGCCGGTGCGGTTCCGAAAATCGTCGTGGCCGCCAGGACGGAAACCATCAGACTGGCAATTCGGCTGCGTGAAAACATGTCGCTCTCCTTCGGCAAGAATGACTCTTATCGCTCCGAGTCTAGTGAGCGGCGCAAGCGAAGGCAGCAGGGCAAAACCCGCAAATTGCCTGGGCGGGGGACTTGATGATCGATGCGGGTTAGGCCGCAGGCGATATGCCGCAGGTATGGCGCAGGGGTCGGGTTCGAACCCGACCCTTATTTATTGCCGGCGACCCTGCAAGGCGCTCTGCAGCATGGCGAACATGAGGCGGGTCTGGTCCCAGAACGTGGTGCGCGCGGGCTTGATCGCGGCAGAGGCCTGGCGGTTCTTGTCCGAGAGCGATTTGATGAGACCGTCCAGGCCCTCGTCGCGCACCGCCTCGGCGAAGGTTTCGCGATAGGTCGCAATCAGGCTCACGCCGCCGACCTTGATGTCGTATATCTTCCAGTCCGCGCCCGTGCGCTCCATGTCGTAGTCGATGGCGATGCGTTCCCTGCCCGGCTGGCTCACCTCGGACTTGACCTTGACCACGGTATCGCCGGGAGCCATGCGCAGGCGCTTGAACTCGATCGCCTGGTCGCGATAATTCGCCAGCGCCACGAAATAGGTGCGTACCAGCAGCGTCTTGAACTCCGCGGTCAGCATCGACTGCTGTTCGGGGGTTGCCAGACGCCAACTGCGCGCCGCCGCGATGCGGGTCATGCGCGCAAAATCGAACAGCGGCTGGATCCTGGTCTCGATCAGCTCGGCCACTTTGGCCGGGCTGCCCGCCTGCAGGTCCTTGTCATGCCTCAAGATGGACATCACCTCCGCAGTGACCGCATTCATCATGGCGTCAGGCGCTTCATCGCACGCGATCGAGAGCGGCGCGGCGAGCACAAGGGCCAGAATGAGCGTCAATCGGGAGAGTTCTTTCTGCATGGTTCCTGGGCGCATTCGCGGGCAGCACTTGCCACAGTCTATCTTTCGGCGCAACCGAAAGGAGGGAGCAAAAACCCCCAATCGCCTGCGGCAAGTGACTTAAGTCCGCTGCGGTAAACCACTTAATGACGCCGTCGTATTCTCTCCGGCGAATCGAAAATCACGGAAGCCGCGTCTCGATCAGAGGGCGACCCCGCAAGAACCGCTCGCCGCTGCAAGCGGACAGGCACCATTCTTCGCGCGCCTGCCCGCCGCCTGCTTTGAGCCAGATCAAGCCGGCCGCCTGTTATCGCAGCCTGATCGGCACGGCGAGACGCGTCGCCCCATCGCTCGAACGGATGCTGATCGTATTGCTCGCATCGGGCAGGACCGCGGAGTTGCGCACCCGCACCAGCCAGTTCCCGGTCGCAGATACCACCGCGGTCCCGATCACCGTGCCGGTGAGGTCCACGCCCCTGCGCACCGTGATGGTTGCCCCCGGCGTCGAGCTGGTTCCTGCGACGCGCCATTCCGAGCCGTTGGCGATGTAATCGGCCAGCGTCACGTTGAGCGTTGCCGCAGCCGCCACCGTCACGGTCACGGTACCGGTGGCCAAGCCGCCGCGACCGTCGGCCACCGTGTAGGTGAACAGGTCGGTGCCGCTGGTCCCGGCATTGGGTGTGTACGTGACGCTCGCGCCGTTGTTCACCACCGAGCCTCTGGCGCCGTTGGTTACCGCAACCACGCTCAAGGGATCGCCGTTCGGATCGGTGTCGTTGGCGAGCACGCTGATGGTTACCGGCGTACCCGAAGCCGTGCTGGCGCTGTCCGCAGTCGCCACCGGCGGCAGATTTTGCCCGGGGGTGACCGTGACGCTGACTTGCGCGCTCGCCGTGCCACCTTGGCTGTCGGAGATGGTGTAGGAGAAAGTATCGACGCCGGTGTAAAGCGAGTTCGGAGCGTAGGTGACATTGGAACCGTTGTTCGTTACCGTTCCGCCGCCGGCCGCTGTCACCGCAATGACGCTCAAGGGATTGCCGTCGGCGTCGCTGTCGTTGGCGAGAACCGCGATCGTTACCGGTATGCCCTGGACGGTGGTCGCTGTGTCGGCAACGGCCACCGGCGGGGCGTTGGGTGCGAGGTTCACCTCCGGGGTCACCGCGATCGAGCGCGCCGGCGGGTCGACAGGCGGCCAGGCGAGGACGGTCAAATCGCCGTTGAACACGCCTTGAGCGTTGAGGAAGGACAGGACGCGGTTGCTCGCGCGGCTCAACGGGGTCGCAGTGAAATTCGGATCGGCGTAGACCCCCTGCGGCAGGCCCAGGAAAAGCGGCGGAGTGGGCGGCGCCTGCAGACGCGGATCCATGGCCAAGCCTTCGAAGGGGAAAGGATCAAGCGGCTGGGGCGTCGTCTCGCAAGGTCCAAAACAGCCGCCGGGACTCAAGCGGCGATCCATGTTCCAGGGAATGCCGGAAAAGTTGAGCGGCGTCTGGAACTTCGCCAGATCGATCTCGCTCATCTCAGCGGACTCCAGTCCGCCCAGGTTCATGCCGAGCGGGAACAGGTACTGGCCGTTGGTCGCTTCGTTGCCGTTGACATCGAGGGTGACGAGGGGAACGCCGCCTGGCTGCAGGCTCGCGAGCTTGCGTCCGGTGCGCGCCTGGATTTCATGCGCCACCGGCTGCAGGATGCCCATCATCTCGGTGATGTTGGTGTCGTACTTCCCTTGCTGAGCAAGCGGATTGCTGTTCGGGCAGATCGGCGTGGCATTGCCGAAGCGCGGCTCGGCCTGCAGGTGCGCGCA
>JACPRN010000149.1 GCA_016189945.1 Betaproteobacteria bacterium | reverse complement strand
GTGGCCGGCCTCGTCGGTCATGTTCACCACCATGTTTCGATGCAGGACATGGGGATCGGCGAGCGCGCGGTCCAGCGTGTTGACTACCCCGACCGGGATTCCTGCTTTCCTGAAATCCAGAATCCACTCCTGCGCCGGACGCTTCAGGAACGCCGCATCCATCAGCGGCACCAGTGCGCTGCGATGCTCGTGGCGATCCGCGTTGGTACGGAAGCGCGCGTCGTCGACGAGCTCACCCAGGCCGAGGATTCGCGCCATGTCCTGCCACATTTTTTCCGTGTTGGCGCACACCACCACGCTCACCCCGTCGCCGGCCTCGAAGGTGCGGTAGGTTGCAAACGAATCATGCTCGCGCCCCTGCGGGCGGGGCACTTTGCCCGACACCAGATAGTAGGCGGCCTGATAGCACAGCATCGCGACCTGGCAATCGAGCATGGCGACATCGATTCTCTTGCCGCGGCCGGTGGCCTTCGACTCGTGCAGCGCGGCGAGAATGCCGATGATCGCGTACATCCCGGCGGCCAAGTCCCCGATCGGAATCCCGGCGCGCACCGCCGGGCGCCCCGGCTCGCCGGTCAAGCTCATGCCGCCGGACAATGCCTGGACGATCATGTCGTATGCCGGGTAATCCCGATACGGTCCATCCTGGCCGAAGCCGCTGATGCTCGCCCAGACAATCGCCGGATTCGCGCGCGAAAGCTCCGAATAACCGAGGCCGAGCCGGTCGATGACCCCCGGACGGTTGTTCTCGATCACGATGTCGCTCGCCTTGGCGAGCTTGAGCACCAGTTCGCGCCCCTGCGGCTTCTTGAGATCGATGACGATCGAGCGCTTGTTGCGATTGATCGAAAGGTAATAGGCGCTCTCTTCGCCGACGAAGTTGGGGGGAATGGTGCGCGTCGCGTCGCCCTGGGGCGGTTCGACCTTGATCACCTCGGCGCCAAGATCCCCCAGGATCATGGTCGCGTAGGGTCCCGAGAGGAACTGCGTCAGGTCGAGAACACGAACGCCGGCCAGCGGCTTGGACGATTGGGAGCCTTGGTTCATGCCGTTTTCCTTGTAACGATTTCCGGCTACGCCTGCGCCGGTTTCGCATAAGCGCCGCTTGCCGCCAAGAGCTCGACGATGCGCTGCGGAAACACCGGCGTTTGCGCGAGCTTTACCCCAAAGGGCTCAAGCGCATTTTCGATCGCCGCCGTGATCGCCGCTGCCGCGGGAATCGTGCCGCCTTCGCCTGCTCCCTTGACCCCCAGCGGATTGAGCGGCGAGGGCGTCTCCAGGTGCGCCATGTCCACCTTGGGAACGTCGGTGGCCATCGGCATCAGGTACTCGCCGAAATTGGTCGTCACCGGCTGGGCATTTTCGTCATAGCCCATCCACTCCAGGAGCGCGTTGCCGATTCCGTGCGCGACGCCGCCCTGAACCTGGCCGTCGACGATGAGCGGATTGATGAGGCGTCCGGAGTCGTGCGCCACCGAATAGCGCAGGATCTTGACGTAGCCGGTGCGGATATCGACTTCCACTTCGGCGACATGGGTGCCATTGCAGTAAGTCGAGCGCTCCGGCGAGAAGTATTCCGTGTGCTCCAGGCCGCAGCTCACGCCTTCGGGAAACGAGAACCCGGGCATCCCTTGAGCGGTGCGTGCCAGCTCCCCGAAGGTCTTGTGCATCCCGGGGACCCCTTTAACCGATACGCGGCCCCCCGACAACTCGAGATCTGCTTCGCTCGCCTCCATGAGAGAGGCGGCTAGTTTGAGCAGCTTCTGGCGCACCATCTGCCCAGCGATGTGAACCGAGTTCCCGGCATTGACGGTGGTGCGGCTGGCGAAAGTGCCAATCCCCATCGAAACGGCGTTGGTGTCCGCAGTGATGACATCGATTTGATCCAGGCCGACCCCGAGATGGTCGGCGCAGATCTGCGCGAACGTCGTCTTGTGCCCCTGGCCGTGCGGTGCCGCCCCGGTCAGAATGGTCACGCGTCCGGTCTGCTGGATGCGCACCGTGGCGCCTTCGAAGGGCCCGAGCCCCGTGCCTTCGACGTAGCTGCCGATCCCGATGCCGATATAGCGGCCCTCTTTGAGCGCTCTGGCCTGACGCTCGGCAAACCCCGCGTAGTCGGCGAGTTCCAGGGCTTTCGCCTGGCAGGCCGGATAGTCGCCCGAGTCGTAGATCACGGGCTTGCCGTCGCGATAGATGAATCCCACCTCGTAGGGCATCTGCTCGGGGCGCACCAGGTTGCGCCGGCGGATTTCATCCGGACCGATTCCCACCTCGGCGGCAGCCTTGTCGAGGATGCGCTCCATCGCAAACACGCCCTGCGGCCGGCCCGCCCCGCGCACCGGCGTGGTGGGCACCTTGTTGGTGAATACGACCTTGAGATCGATGCCGATGTTGGGCACGACGTACGGGCCGGGAGTGGTCGTCACGGCGATCCACGGCAGGATGATGCCCCAGGGAAGGTAGGCGCCGTTGTCGTGCGTCATGGCGATGCGCATGCCGAGGATCTTCGCATTCGCATCGAGCGCGAGTTCGGTCTCCCAGATCTGATCGCGCTCCTGCGTGGTGGCGAGAAAATGCTCGCGCCGGTCTTCGATCCATTTCACCGGGCGTTGGAGCTTGACCGCCGCGGCGACGACAACGGCCTCCTCGACGTAAAAAATGCCCTTGGGCCCGAGCCCCCCGCCCACGTCCGGATTGATGACCCGCAGCCGCTCCGGGTCCCACGCCAGAAGGTCGACCAGGCATTTCTTTTCCAGGAAAGGCGACTGCCCCGAACACCAGACGTTGAGCTGCCCCGTGGGGGAATCGAAGCTCGCCAGCACGCCGCGAGTCTCCATGGGGTGCGCGCAGCCGCGATGCTGCGTGTAAGTCTCGCGCACGATGGTCTTCGCCTGCGCGAACGCCTCATCGGGCTTGCCGTAGGACATTTTCACCAGCGCGGCCAGGTTGTCCCGGTGATCGCCGTGCGCGGTGGGCGCACCGGCGCCAAGGGCCTCGATCAATCCGGCCGCGGCCTGCATCGGCTCGTAATCCACGGCCACGATCGCCGCGGCATCTTCGGCGAGGTAGCGGTTCTGCGCAACGACGATCGCAAGGGCCTCGCCGACAAAACAGACCTCGTCTTTTGCGAGGCAGTACTGCGTGCGCGCGTCGCGGATCGCCGGGTTCGGCACCAAGAGAGGCAGGCGCGCCTGCGCCGAGGGCGGAAGGTCCTGCAAGGTGAAAACGGCATGCACGCCGGGTGCGGCGAGCGCGGCCGAAACGTCGATCGACTTCACGCGCGCATGCGCGTGCGGGCTGCGGACAAAGGCCGCCTCGAGCATCCCCGGCAAATGAAAATCGTCGACAAAGCGACCCCGCCCGCGCAGCAGGTC
>JACPRN010000152.1 GCA_016189945.1 Betaproteobacteria bacterium | reverse complement strand
CCGTTGTACGGGTCGTTGGCGAGGATGACGTCCCCCGGGCGCAGGTTGTCCTTGAACTTGGCGGCGATCGATTTCACTGCGAACGAACCCGCCAGAAAGTGCACCGCGATCCCGACCGGCACGGCCACCGTGCGCCCGGTCGCATCCCAAATCCCGGTGGAGAGATCGTGGAGAACGCCCATCAGATAGTTCTGGGCCGTGCGCTCCACGAGGTAGCGCATGTCGTAGCAGGTCTGCTGCATGTCGTACCAGACCGTGCTCAGTGTGGTCTCGTCAATCGCGGTGGTCATTCATTCCCTTCCTTGTAATCCGAACGAGCCGGAATCAGCGGTGCTGGATTTCGCCTTTCATCAATCTCAACGTTTTTGTTCAGTTGCGAAGTCGCAACTGAACAAAAACGTTGAGACGTAATAAAACCCAAATTCTCGCCAATGCCGTCAATCCCCGCCCGACTAGCGCCTGATCTGTCCTCACGAACGCCGCAGCGTGTACGTCCCCGTCTCATCCACCACGCAGCGGAACCGCTCCGGTACAACCACCGTCGTGGTCGTTTCCTGAACCAGCGCCGGACCGGCGATCACGTCGCCTTTCTTCAGCCGCTCGCCGTCGTAGACCGGGGTATCTTTCGCCACCCCGTCGAAGAAACAGGTCCTGCGCGCCTTCAGCGCGTGCGCGGGATCCGTATTGCCCTCGGCGCGAAGGCTCATCGTGATCGGCTTTTTCGAGCGCACCCGCGCCCGCAGCCGGAATGTGAAGAATTCCACCTCGCGCCCGGGCATGGCGAAGGCGTAAAGCTGTTCGTGGCGCTTGTCGAAGCCGGACAATGCGGATTTGATCTCGGCCTCGGTCAGCGTGCCGCCTGGGATCTCGCTCTCCAGTTCGTGGAATTGACCGTGATAGCGCATGTCGGCGCTGCGGCTCATCACGATGTCCTCCTCGGACTCCGCGACCTCGATAAGCTTGCTCCTTGCCTCGCGTTCCATGTCTTCGAAGACGCCGTTCACCTTGGCGAGGTCCATTTGGCGGGCGCTGCACGGGTAGGAGCGGTTGAACTCCATGCCGACCTCGGCGGTAAACATGCCGAAAGCGCTGTAGAAGGAGGTGAAGCGCGGCACGATCGCAACCGGTATCTCGAGCCGGTCGGCAATCCAGGCGGCGTGCAATCCGCCCCCGCCGCCGGCGGACATCAGGACATAGTCCCGCGGGTCGAAGCCGCGCTTGGTGCAGATCTTGGTGATATGTCCGGCGATGACCGTGTTCGCGAGGCTGAAAATGGCCGTCGCCATGCGCACCGGATCGTCGATGCCAAGCCGAGCCCCGAGCTTGGCGACCGCCTCCCTCGCCAGATCCATGCGGAGCGGCATTTCGCCGCCCAGGTAAAAGTCCGGGGCGATGTAGCCCAGGAGCAGCGTCGCATCGAGCACCGTGGGCTCGGTGCCGCCGCGGTCGTAACACACCGGCCCCGGGAGCGAAGCCGACGACCTGGGGCCGATCCGCAGCACCCCGAGGGAATCGATCCAGGCGATGCTGCCGCCGCCGCCTTCGAAGCTGTTCGAGTCCACTTTCTTTACCGCGACCCGCTCATCGCCGACCCAGGCCTCCGACGTGGTGGGGATTTCGGCATTGGCGATGAGGGCGATGTCGCTCGTGGTTCCGCCGATGTCGAGCGATATGATGTCCTTGGATCCGGTCCGCACGCCCCAATAGACTGCCGCGGAGGGCGCGGCCGCCGGTCCGGAGCCGATCATGTAGATCGCGCGCTTGCGCGACTCCTCCACGTTCTGCACCAGGCCGTTGCTCAACACGATCAGCAGCGACCCGTTGAATCCGGCGTGCTTGAGCCGGGCTTCGAGCGTGTTCAGATACCTGTCCACCACCGGGCCGATGTAGGCCGCAGCGACGGTGGTGCTGAACCTCTCGTATTCCCTCCACACCGGCAGGATTTCATGGGAAGCCGCGACAAAGACGCCGGGGCAAAGCTCGCGGCAGATCTCGACCGCGCGCCGCTCGTTCTCCGCGTTCGCATAGGAGTGCAGAAAGCAGACTGCTATCGACTGCACGCCCTGTTTCTTGAGCGATCTTGCGGCCTTTCTGACATCGGCTTCGGCGAGGGGCGTCAACACCTGGCCGGTGTGCAGCGTCCTCTCGGCGACACCCAGCCTGCGGTAGCGCGGCACCAGCGGCCGATACGGCGGAACGAACAGGTTGTACATCGAGCTGAGCCGCATGCCGCGGCGTATCTCGCAGATATCGCGGAAACCCTTGGTGGTGATCATGCCGGTCGGGGCGCCGTCGCCGGTCAGGATCGCGTTGCTCGCCACCGTGGTTCCGTGCAGGATCAGCTCGAGCTGACCCATGAATTCCGAAGTCGACAGCCCGTAGAACTTCGCTCCCTTTTCCAGGGAAGCAATCAACCCCGAGGCGTAGTCGGGTGGCGTCGACGGCGCTTTGAACTGCCGGACTTCGCCCGATTCGTCCATGATCAGGCAGTCGGTAAAGGTACCGCCGACATCGATTGCGGCTTGCTTCATTCAGAAATCCCCTTATTGCTCCTTTTCAAGGAAAAGCTTTCCCCTTCGGGTCTTTCGTGGCAAGCTCTTCCAAGTGTTGTCGTTGTTGTCGCCCGGTGCGCCCGGGGCCCGGACAGTATAGCGTGCGGATCGGCGCCGGTGGGCATAAGGTCTGAAAGAGGAGGAGAACATGGTCAGGACCATCGAAGCGAACATCAGGCTCGTTTTCTTGCTCGGCATCACGGCCTTGTCCGCCGCGTTGCCTGCGCCATCGAGCGCACAGGACTCGTATCCGACGCGGCTGATAAAGATTGTCGTGCCGTTCCCAGGCGGGACCACCGCCGATCAAATTCCCCGCCTGGTGGCTGAAAAACTGTCGGCGCGTTGGGGACAATCGGTGATTATCGAAAACCGACCCGGCGCAACCGGCAACATCGGCGCGAATATCGTGGCGAAGGCCGAACCCGACGGGCATACCTTGCTTTCCTCGGCCCCGCCTCCGCTGGTGGTCAATCAAAGTCTGTATTCCAATCTCGCTTTCGACCCGGACGCATTTGCCCCGATCTCGCTCATGGCCGTGGTTCCGAACGTGCTCATCGGGCGCAAGGACCTTCCCGCGAATACTCTTTCCGAGCTGATCGCGCTTTCCAAGAGCAAGCCGGGACAATTTACATCGGGAACCACGGGCCCCGGGGGAACCCCGCGGCTGAGCATGGAAATGCTGCAAATCGCCAGCGGGATGAAGCTCCGGGATATTCCCTACCGCGGCGGCACCGCACCGGTGCTGGTGGACGTCCTCGGAGGACGAATCGATACCATGTTCATCAACATTTCCGACGCCCTTGCGCACATCAGGAGCGGCGCGGTGAAAGCGATCGGGGTCGGGACCGAAAAGCGCGTTGCGCAGCTTCCCGACGTGCCGGCGATCGCCGAGAGCTTCCCGGGCTACTACGCCACAACCTGGTATGCGATGATGGCGCCGCCGAAAACCCCGCCGCAGATCGTCGCCAAGCTTTCCGCCGCGGTGGTCGACATCCTCAAGACCACTGATGTGGGGACCAAGCTGCAGACGCAGTCCATGATCGTCACCGCGACCCCGGCGGCGGAAACGGCGAAATTCCTCAAGGAAGAGACCGAGCGCTGGCGCGGCGTGATCAAGGCCGCGGGGCTCAAGGGTGAATGACGAGCCAGTGCTGCGGTCCGCCGACAAACGCAGCACTGAGTTCTACGGGGAGCAGACCGAGTTCTTCGAAAGATACGAATAGGGCCTCGGTCTTGCTCGGCTATTCCGGGCCGGGCTTTGCCCTTCCTCCGTCCTTGATCGGCGTGGCGAACTTGTACTCGATATCCCAGGGAAAGTGGATCCATTTGTTCTGCTTGAATTCCTTGACGCAGGTATCGACGATCGGCCGGCCCGCCGGCTTGGCATAGAGCGTGGCGAAGTACGCCTTGGGCAGAAGCTCGCGCACCACCCGCGCGGTGCGCCCGGTGTCCACAAGGTCGTCGATCAGCAGATAGCCGTCGCCGTCGCCGCTCACGCCCTTCAGCACCCGTACTTCGCCTTGAACCGTCTGGGCGCTGCCCGCGTCGTCCGCCTCATAGCTCGTCACGCACACGGTATCGACCAGGCGAATGTCCAGCTCCCGTGCCACCAGGGCGGCCGGAATCAGCCCACCGCGGGTGACGGCGATGATTCCTTTCCACGGACCTTTCCGATGCAGCTCGTGCGACAGGAATCTTGCGTCGCGGTGCAGCTCGGGCCAGGAAATGACGATTTCGTCTTCGTAGGGCGTGCGTGTCATGGAACGCTATGTCGGTCGTGCCCCAGGACTTCGGGGCGTCTGCCACAGTCACCGATTCTGCTGGCCCCTGAATGCCCATCCGGTGAAGCGCTGCTCGATGAGCGCCGTGGCGGCGTAGAGCACGATGCCCAGCGCGGCCAGAACGAGCAGCCCGGCGAACACGATCGGCACCTGGAAGGCGGCCTGCGCATCGAGCATGAGCTTGCCGATTCCCTTGTTCGCTCCGACCGTTTCGGATACCACGGTGCCGACGAAGGCGAGCGTGATGGCGACCTTCAGCGATCCGAAGAAGTAAGGCAGCGAGCGCGGGATGCCCACCTTGCGCATGACGTCCAGCTTCGAGGCCCCGAGCGCGCGCAGCACGTCTTCGAGCTCCGGCTCGGTGGTGGCAAGGCCGGTGGCCACATTGACGACGATGGGAAAGAACGAAATGAGGAAAGCGGTAAGCACGGCCGGAATTTCGCCCAGCCCGAACCACAGGATCAGCACCGGCACCACCGCCACCTTGGGAATGGAGTTGAAGCCCACGAGCACCGGGTAAATGCCGGCGTAGATCGCGCGATGCCAACCGACGGCAATGCCGAGCCCGAGGCCGAACAGCGTCGCGATGAGGAAACCGGCCAGCGTAGTCCAGAGGCTGACGAAGGAATTGTCCATGATGGGGTCGCGATACTGCCACAGGGCGCCGAACACATCGGAGCTCGCCGGCAGAATGGTGATCGGTACGTTGAAGCCCTTGCACACGACTTCCCACAGCACGAACAGTGACACGGTGAAAACCAGCGGCGACAGCACTTTGATAGCGAACTCTCTGCGGTCCATCAATGCGCCTCCGGAGCGGCGTCGCCGGCGCGGCCAATCAGCGCGCGCAGCTCGTGCACGATTTCCTGAAAGCGCTGGCTGTAGGTGACTTCGAGATCGCGCGGTCTCGGTATGTCCACCTCGCAGCGCCGGATGATCCGCCCCGGCCTGCTCGACATGACGTAGACCGTATCGGCGAGAAACACCGCTTCGCGCAGATCGTGCGTGACGTGCATCACGGTCACATTCCGGGCCACCTGCAGGTCCCGCATGGTGCACCAGAGCTCTTCGCGCGTGAAGGCGTCGAGCGCGCCGAAAGGCTCATCGAGCATGAGGATTTCCGGCTCGTGAATCAGCGCCCGGCAAATCGAAGTGCGCTGCTGCATGCCGCCCGAGAGCTGCCAGGGAAATTTTTCGGTGAAGCCGCCCAGGCCCACCGATTCGAGCAGCTTCAGGGCTTTCCCCCGGTAGTGCTGCCGCTCCTTGCGGATTCGGCTGCGATGCGGCTGCACGATCTCCAGCGGCAGCAGCACGTTGTCGAGCGCGGTGCGCCATGGCAGCAAGTTGGAATTCTGGAACGCCATGCCCACTGACTTGAGCGGGCCCTTGACCGGCTGGTCTTCCACGGTCAGCGTTCCTGAGAGCGGAGGGTGGAGACCGGAGACCAGCTTCATCAGCGAGCTCTTGCCGCAGCCCGAAGGCCCCACGACGGCGATGAACTCGCCCTTGGCTATTTCGAGGCTCACCTCGTCGACCGCGCGCACCGCGGTCTCGCCGCGGCCGTAGGCCATGGAAACGCGCTCGAGCCGCACGAGGGGGTCAGGTCTTGAAATGGGGTTTGACCCCATTTCAAGACCTGACCCCAACGCCGCTGCGCGCATGCTGCGCCTATTTCACCAGCCGCTGCTGCCGGGGAGGCAGGTATTGATCGGTGAAGATGTCGCCGGGCTTGGGCTTGTTGGTGTAATTGAAAGTGAGGCCGATCTGGTCGATGGAGCGCTCCAGGCGCTTCATGTCGACTCCCCCGAAGCCGTTCTTGCGCACCTCGGGGGTGACGAAATTGCGCTCGATCGCGAGTTTGAGGCGCTCGAGCTCCACCTCGCGCTTGGCGATCGGGTTGCGTTTCAAGAGCGAATCGATCGCCGCCTCCGGGTTGGCAATCGTGGCCTGGACGCCCCGGATGGTCGCGCGCACGAAACCGGCGACGGCTTTCGGCTGAAAGCGCATGAAATCGGGATTGGCGACGATCGCGTTGCCATAGAGATCGACACCGTGATCGCGCATGTGCAGCACCACGATGTCGCTCGAGGGCACGCCGCTCGCCTTGAGGTTCATGAACGAGGAGAACCAGAAACCGGTGATGGCGTCGACCCTGCCCTGGGCGAGCATCGGCTCGCGCACCGGGAAGCCGATGTTCTCGATCTTGACCTTGGAGGCGTCGATCTTGTTGGCGCGCACGAATATGGGCCACTGCGCATAGGCGCCGTCGGCCGCCGGCGCTCCCAAAACCTTGCCTTCAAGATCCTTGGGCGAGCGGATGCCCGTCTTCTTCAAGGTGACGATGGAAAAGGCCGGGGTGTCATACATCATCAAGACTGCCTTCACCGGCAGGTTGCGCTGCCCGTCGCGGAACTTGACCAGCGAATTGATATCGGCGAAGCCTACTTCGTAGGCTCCCGAGGCGACCCGGTTGATGCCTTCCACCGAGCTTGCGCCGGGGTCGATGGTCACGTTCAGCCCTTCGGCCTTGTAGTAGCCCTTGTCGATGGCGACGACGTACGGCGCGGCGGGCCCCTCGAAGCGCCAGTCGAGCGCGAAGCGGACCGGGATTTCTTTCTGCCCCCAGGCGCCGCCGGCGAACAGGGCGGCGGCGAGCAATGCGGCAAGTCTCATGTGATCTCCCTTGAAGTAATGATGAACAACTGACCCTCCTGCCTTCCACAGGCACTTTACTACTAAATCTGATCCCTTTGCATGGCCACGCCGGAAACCCGCTTTCCGCCTGGCGCAAGTCTACATAATCGGCCTGTGGAAGCCCAGCGCCGCTATACTTTACGCGTATGGTCGGAAACGGGCGCCGAATGCCAATAACACTGATCCGCGGCGGCACCATAATCACCGAGAGCGGGCGCCGGCGCGCGGACGTGTTGTGCCGGGAGGGGCGCATCGCCGCGGTGGACGACGCGCTCGAGTTCCCGGCCGGAGCCGCCGTGATCGACGCCTCGGGCTGCTACGTCATGCCCGGCGGAATCGATCCGCATACCCACATGCAGTTGCCGATGATGGGCACCGTCGTGGCCGATGATTTCTTAACCGGTACGGCGGCGGCCGCGGCGGGCGGCACCACAACCATTCTCGATTTTGTCGCTCCCGAGCCGGGGCAATCGCCGCTGGAGGCGCTTGCGACCTGGCGAACCTGGGCGGCGAAAGCCACGCTCGATTACGGCTTTCACATGACCGTGTCGTGGTGGGGCGAGCCGTTGTCCGCGGCCATGGACGCTTTGGTGCGCGAGCACGGGATCACGAGCTTCAAGTTCTTTCTCGCCTACAAGGGCCGCATGATGCTCGCAGACGAAGAGCTTCTGGCCGGTTTTCGCCGCTGCCGCGAACTCGGAGCGCTGGCGCAGGTGCATGCCGAGAACGGCGAGTTGATCGCCTATCTGCAGCAAAAAATGCTCGCCGAAGGCCTCACAAGCCCCCTCGGCCACGCGCTTTCGCGGCCGCCGCAATGCGAGGCCGAAGCAACGTTGCGCGCGATCACGATGGCAGAAATCCTCGAGGTGCCGCTCTATGTGGTGCATGTTTCCGCAGCCGAGGCGGCCGAGGCCATCGCCCGCGCCCGGGCGCGCGGTGCAAAGGTGATCGGCGAAACCTTGCCCGGATTTCTCGCCATCGATGATTCCGTGTACAGCGCTCGGGAATTCGACTTCGCCGCGGGCCACGTCATGAGCCCGCCCTACCGGCCGAAAGGCCATCAGGAGGCGCTGTGGCGGGCGCTCGACGCCGGTGCGCTCAGCACCACGGGCACCGACCACTGCCCGTTCACCAGGGCGCAGAAGCGCCTGGGTCTCGAGGACTTCACCAAGATCCCGAACGGCTGCGGCGGGGTTGAAGATCGGCTGCACGTGCTCTGGCATCTCGGGGTCAACGCCGGCCGGATCTCGCCCGAGCGCTTCGTCGCACTCACCTCTGCGAATGCGGCGCGGGCGTTCAATCTGTGGCCGCGCAAGGGCTCGCTCGAGGCGGGCGCCGACGCAGATCTGATCGTGCTCGATCCCGAGCGGAGCAAGACCATATCGGCCGCGACGCAGCACCAGAAGACCGATTTCTCGGTGTGGGAAGGATTGCAGGTGAAGGGTGCAGTCGTGCACACGCTCTCGCGCGGCCGCCAGATCTGGGCCGATGGCGACTTGCGCGCGGAGCAAGGCTGGGGCCGCTATCTCGCGCGGAAGCCGTTCGGGCCGGCTTACGAGGGGATGGTCTGACTTGCACGCTGATTGTTGACGATCCCGGGGAAGACTCTGGTGTCCCGGGATAGTCCACACCCGAGCTAACGGACACTGTGCGCTATCGGCCAGGAAGAGATAGTCGCGCTGACCAGGTCGACTGTCGGCTTCTCGGCCAGAGCCGCCAGTGGCGTTAGCTCAGGTAAATGAGCGGT
>JACPRN010000151.1 GCA_016189945.1 Betaproteobacteria bacterium | reverse complement strand
TGGTGCTCGATCCGATTTCGGTCGGGGACGCCGACGCGCTCCTGGCGCTCAACGCCAACACCAACTATGACCTGTCGGATGTATCGGCCGCTTTATTGTCGCCTGTAGAGGCAGCGACGGTGATCGGAGCCTCGACCGTCGCGGTAGTCGAAGCCGTTTCGGTAGCCGACGCGAACGCGCTGCTGGCGCTCAACGTGAACACGTCCTTCAGCCTCTCCGACGTATCTACCGCGTTGCTGGCGCCTGCCGATGCGCTGGTGGTCGGAGCGGCGACTACTGTCGCGGTGATCGATCCGGTGAGCGTGGCCGACGCCGATGCGCTGCTCGCGCTCAATGCGGGCACGATCTACGAGCTCTCCGACGCGGCGGCGAACCTGCTCGCGGCGGCCAGCGCAGCAACGGTGGCAGGAGCCGCGACGGTCACGGTGCAAGATCCGGTAAGCGTGGCCGACGGCGGCGCGCTGGCGCTGCTCAATGCCGCCACGAGCTACGATTTGAGCGACACGGCCGCGAATTTGCTTGCGCCGGCGGATGCGGCGGTCGTGTCCGGGGCGAGCTTCGTCACGGTGCTCGATCCGGTGAGCGTGGCCGACGCCAATGCGCTGCTGGCGCTGAACTTCGTCACCGCCTACGATCTGAGCGACAGCGCGGTGAATTTGCTCGCGCCTGCCGATGCGGCGACGGTGTTCGGCGCGCTGACGGTCACGGTGACAGGGCCTGCGATTTCGGTCGCCGATGCGGAAGCGCTGCTGCAACTCGCGCTGGTGAGCGGCTACAGCCTCGCCGACACGGCCGCGAACCTGCTGGCGGCGCTCGATCCGGCGACGGTGAGTGCGGCAGTTTCAGTTACCGTGACCGGACCCGCGATTTTCACCGCAGATGCGCAGGCGCTCCTGGCGCTGAATGCGCAGACGAGCGGCTACGACTTGAGCGACACGGCGGCGGCGCTGCTGGCCTTGGGTGCGGAGGCGGCAGTGAGCGCCGCGGCAAGCGTTTCGGTGCTGGATTCGGTGATCGTTGCCGACGCAGAAGCCCTGCTGGCGCTCAATCCCACCGCCACCTACGCGCTGTTCGACACGGCGGCGAATCTCGCCGCGGCCTCCGCCGCGGTGGGTCTGGGCACGACCTTCGCCATCGCCACCACGCCGGCTACGGTAGCCGAAGCGACGGCGATCGTCGCGGTCATCACCGGCGCGCCGGTCAGCTACAGCCTGTCGGATACGTCGGCGAACCTGCTCGACCCGGCTAACTCGGTGATCGTGACGGACGCATTCTCGGTCACGGTACAGAATACGGTGAGCGTGGCCGAAGCCAATGCCCTGCTGGCGCTGCACTTCGACGTCACCTACAGCCTCGCCGATACGGGGGCAAACCTGCTTGATGTCGCGGCGGCGACGGTGGTCAGCGGCGCGGTCGATGTCACCGCTACCGATCCGCTGACGGTGGCTGACGCAGGTGCTCTGCTGGCGCTCAATCCCAATGCCTTCTTCGGGCTGCTCGACACGGCGGCGAACCTGCTGGCCGACGCGGCGACGGTGAGCGCAGCCTCGACGGTCGCAGTGGCCGATGCGGTTTCGTTGGCCGACGCGAACGCCTTGCTGGCGATGAACGCGAATACGTCCTACAGCCTCGCCGACACATCTGCCGCGTTGCTCTCGCCGGCCGATGCGCTGGTGGTTGCGGGAGCGACTTCGGTCACGGTGACCGATGTGGCAAGCGTGGCAGACGCCAAGTCGCTGCTGGCGCTCAATGCGGGCACGATCTACGACCTGAGCGACACGGCGGCCAACCTGCTGGCGCCTGCCGATGCGGCGACGGTGAGCGGAGCTTTATCGGTCGCGGTGCTCGATGCGGTTTCGGTGGCCGATGCCAATGCCGTCCTGGCGCTCAATCCCAATGCGTTCTACAGCCTGTCGGATACGGCCGCCGAGCTGCTCGCTCTCGCTGCTGCCGGCACCGTAAGCGGCGCCAACACGGTTGTGGTCCTCGATCCGATTTCGGTCGGGGACGCCGACGCTCTCCTGGCGCTCAACGCCAACACCAGCTACGACTTGTCTGACGTATCCGCTGCGTTGCTGTCGCCGCTCGAAGCGGGGACGGTGATCGGCGCTTCGACGGTCGCGGTGGCCGATGCCGTTTCGGTAGCCGACGCGAACGCGCTGCTGGCGCTCAACGTGAATACGTCCTTCAGCCTCTCCGACGTATCTACCGCGCTGCTCGCGCCTGCCGATGCGCTGGTGGTTGGAGCAGCGGCTTCGGTCGCGGTGATCGATCAGGTGAGCGTGGCCGACGCCGATGCGCTGCTCGCGCTCAATGCGGGCACGATCTACGAGCTCTCCGACACGGCGGCGAACCTGCTCGCGGCGGCAAGCGCGGCGACGGTGGCGGGAGCGGCTACAGTTTTGGTGCAGGATGCGGTGAACGTGGCCGACGCCGGTGCGCTCGCGCTCCTGAATCCCGGTACGAGCTACGACCTGAGCGACACGGCCGCGAATTTGCTCGCGCCGGCCGACGCGGCGATCGTGGCCGGGGCGAGTTTCGTCACGGTGCTCGATCCGGTGAGCGTGGCCGATGCCAATGCGCTGCTCGCGCTCAATCCGGTTGCTTCCTTTGCTCTGTTCGACACGGCGGCGAATCTCGCCGCGGCCTCCGCCGCGGTGGGCCTGGGGACAACGTTCGCCATTGCCACCACGCCGGCTACGGTAGCCGAGGCGACGGCGATCATCGCGGTCCTCAACGGCGTGCCGGTCAGCTACAGCCTGTCGGATACGTCGGCGAACCTGCTCGACCCGGCTAATTCGCTGATCGTGACGGACGCATTCGCGGTCACGGTCCAGAATACGGTGAGCGTGGCCGAAGCCAATGCCCTGCTGGCGCTGCACTTCGACGTCACCTACAGCCTCGCCGACACGGCCGCGAACCTGCTCGATTTAGCCGCGGCGACGGTGGTCAGCGGCGCGGTCGATGTCACCGCCACCGACCCGCTGACGGTGGCTGACGGCGCGGCGCTGCTCGCGCTCAATCCCAATGCCTTCTTCGGGCTGCTCGACACGGCGGCGAACCTGCTGGCCGACGCGGCGACGGTGAGCTCTGCCCAATCGGTCACCGTGGCCGGACCCGCGATCTCGGTGGCCGATGCGGGGGCGCTGCTCGCGCTCAATCCGCTCACGACGGGCTACGACCTCGCTGACACGGCGTTGAACCTGCTCTTCCCGCTCGACGTGGCGGTCCTGAGCGCTGCGACTTCGGTTACGGTGACCGACAGCCTGTTCGTTGCCGAAGCCGCGACGCTGGAGGGCGTGCTCGGAACGCTGGCAACGGTCACCTTCAGCCTCACCGATACCGGCGCCGATCTGCTCGCCGCGCCCATAGCGACCATTCAAGCCGCACAAAGCGTGACGGTAACCGACAGCCTGCTTGCTGCCGATGCGACCACGCTGCTTGGCGAGCTGGGTGCCGGCGCGACCATGAGCTACAGCCTGTTCGACGTTTCAGCGAGCCTGCTCGCGCCGGCCGATGCGGCGGCGGTAGCCGGGGCCGTTACGGTCGAGGTGTTGGACCCGGTGACGGTGGCCGACGCCAACGCCCTGCTCGCCCTCAACCCCGCCACGTTCTACGGGCTCTCCGACACGGCTGCGAACCTCCTGGATCCGGCGGCGACCGCGGCGCTCCTCGGAGCGACTGCTGTCACGGCGACCGACGCGGTGACCGTGGCGCAAGCGGGGGCTTTGCTGGCGGCGAATCTCAACACGAGCTTCGATCTGTCGGACACGGTAGTCAATCTCACTGCCGCCCCGGCGGAGATCACGCAGGGCGCAACCCTCGTTCTTGTGACCGATGCGGCGACGGTGGCCGAGGCGGATGCTTTGCTGGCGTTGAATCCCAACACCTTCTATTCGCTCACTGACACCTCGGGCAATCTTCTCGCGTTCGGAAGCGAGGCGACGGTGACGGCAGCGCAATCGGTTACCGTGGCCGATCCCGCGATCACGGTGCTTGAGGCCGACGCGCTGCTCGCGCTCAATTTCCAGCTTGCCTACAATTTGAGCGATACCGCTGCGGTCCTCCTGGATCCGCTCGAATCGGTGACGGTCGCGGACGCCCTGTCGGTTACGGTGACCGGACCCGACATTGCGGTTTTCGAGGCGCAATCGCTGCTCGGGCTCAACGCGCAGACTTCCGGCTACGGCCTGAGCGATACCGCGGCCAATCTGGCGTCGGAGCCGGCGTTGCTCACCGCTGCGACTTCGGTCTCGGTGACCGACACCGCTACGGTAGCCGAAGCCGAGGTCATCCACGCCGCGGTTCCCCTGACGACGTATGCCATCACGGATACTTCGGCTGCCTTGGCGGCAGCGCTCAGCACCGGAAGCACGAGCCTGGAGGCCGTGCAGACAGCGACCACCGTCGGCGTGAGCGATCCCTCGTTGATGCTGACGGTGGATGCCGATCAGTTCGCCAACCTGCTTACTGGTCCTGCGCTTCTGGCTGCGCAAGATACCATCACCATCGACGGCGCAGTGGATATCTCGGCGGACCTGGGAACGCTGATTCCTTTCGGCGGTAACCTGGCCGACGGGCTTATCACCGGTATCACCCTGGGCGGGGTCAACAGCGGGTCCTATATCGTCGATATGGGAACCTCAGGCGCAGTGGTGATCGCCATGGAAGGCACGGGCCAACACCAGATAACCGCGGCCTCTGGCTGGGCGGAGACTTTCATCGTCGGCGCCAGTTCAACCGGCGGTTCGATCAGCAACCTCGAAGCGGAAAAGCCGAGCCCTGGGCACGTCGGGCCCGACAGGATCGATTTGACCATCGGCGGTGGAGGTCTTGACACCCAAGTGGCTGCGGGATCGGTCGACCTGCCTGGAGAATGGTCGTTCGATGGGACTGACTTGGCGTGGTGGGATAACACCAACGGCGGCGTTGAAGTGTTGACGCTGCAGTTCGCCGCCGGCGCGACAGGCCTAGTGCAGTTGAACAACCATAGCTTCGACGTGATCTGATGCCAGGTCGGAATCAGAAGAGGTCGGGTTGGCTCCGCGAGTGGGGTATCTCCCGCGCCCCGATGTTGGGGGCAGCGCGGCTGTGTCCCCAGCATTGGGGCGCGCATGGGTCACTTGCCCCGCGGGCCGAAATCGGCCTGGCAAAGCAGTCGGCGATCATCGCCCAACTACCTAAAAAGTTGAAGAAAACGCATGCGAAATTGACGCGGCACGCCATCCTCACGGCCGTCGCCGGGAGCACGAAATCGGCGCATCAATCGCGTTGGCACGCTTCCTGCGGAAAGCGCCGCGGAGCACAAGCAACTGTTTGCGAATTGGAAATTCGATGGCCCGCAGTCGCGGTGCGCGATGGGGAAACGCCCCGGCAGCGCGCCTGCCAGGCAACGGGCTTTACAACCGGAGGACAACTTGAAAACCAAAGTCGATTCGCGGGCGGTTTGGCGCCCGCGCCTGTTCAACGTGCTCGCCCGCCGTTCTGCCGGGCGCGCCGCGCGGCGCTGCTTCCTCGCGTTATTGGCGATGACGTTCTTCGCCGTTGCCGCTCCCGCAACGGCGGCCAGATCAAAAGCGAAGCTGGTCAATGGTCCCAGGCAGGTGGCTGCCGTGCAGCCGGCGCCGCGTCCTGATCGACTCG
Source organism: Betaproteobacteria bacterium (assembly GCA_016189945.1). Taxonomy (GTDB): domain Bacteria; phylum Pseudomonadota; class Gammaproteobacteria; order Burkholderiales; family SG8-39; genus JACQTO01. The sequence continues at coordinate 1,539 of JACPRN010000151.1, read as the reverse complement.
ACAAACCGATCCTGCTGAAGCCTCGCAAACACGGTCTCAGCCGGACCGCCGCCAAGCGTTGATCCGGCAGGCTCCGGAGTGCAAGAAAAGCAAACCTCTTCCAAAGGAAATCGCATCATGCTTACCAAAGCTGAAAGAAGTGCTTGCCGCGGATTCTTCGCGCTCGGTTACTGGATGCTGGCCATGCTCCTGGCCACCGGCTGGACCGCGCCGGCGCACGCGGCGGTCATCGCCCCCGTGGCCGGGGAAATCCAGTTCATCACCCTCGACAACCCGGCCGATCACTGGTCCGGCGGAACCATCGTGGTTGGCGGGACGATCGTGATCATCCCGCGCAACCTCTTGATCGATCTGCCCGCCAACCGGCTCACGCTGCAGCAAATCTACGAGCAGGCGCCGGCTGCCTGCGTCGCTAACCGTGAAACCGGCCTCGCCAAGGGCGACAGTTGCAACTTGACCGGCATGGGCGCGATGGTGGGCATCTCCGCCAACCGCACCAACGGCGGCAACGTGATCGCCGGCGATGTGTTCATCGAGAAAGCGATCGAGTCGGTGACCGGCCAGATCACCTACATCGACTACAACGACGGCTACTTCCGCCTGAACGGCATTCCGGGCGATCCGGCGACCGGCGTCATGGTGCGCTTGAACGATCCCGACGGCCGCCACACGGTCCAGCAGGGCCTCGGCTGTGCCGGGGGTCCAAACTGCAGCGCCGATCCGCGCTTCACGCTGGATGCCAACAACTACACCAACGTGTTTACCACCGGGTATCCGATCTGCATCCCGAGCACGCTCGTGCGCACTTTTGCCGACGTGCTCGGCCTCGGCACCACCTCGGCGCAGGCCAGGCCGGACGGCAGGGATGACGATCTGTGTCCGCACACCAATCGCCCGGATGCCGGCGCCGCCGTCCCGCCAGCCGCCGGAGTGGTGGCCGACGACTCGCGGCGCTTCGCCCCGATCGTCTTGGGCGACAGCATCGTCGCCGAAGGCAGCTTCGAGACCGTGAACGGCGTGCGCTTCCTCTCGGCGCACACCACCATGGTGTCGGTTGCCATGCTCACCGACACTGCGCGCCCCAACCAGCCGGACTACCTGTTCTTCGCCGAGGTGTTCATGGAGGCCCCGGGGTTTCAGAACCAGCGCATGCGCAACATGTTCATCGGCTTTACGACCGTCGCGCCTGCCGACGTGCTGATCTGGTCGCTGCATTACGATCCGTTCACCAATTCGGTGCACGAATTTCCCCTGGGCTCGACGCGCGGCTGCGATATCGCCGCCGGCGTGGGGAGCTGCACCGGACAGGGTGTACTGGGTTTCGGCACCACCTGGGACATTTTCCGCATCCGCTACGACGTCGATTTCGGCATCGGCGCCAAGCCCCTTCTGAATCCCTGCGCGCACCTGCAGGCCGAGCCGCGCTTCGGCAATGCCACGCCGATCTGCCCGAACAGCAATCCGCTTGCTCAGCAAGGGAAGTACGACACCAACATCACCGAGATGATGGGCATCCTGCAGCCGGTGGCGCATGAAATC
>JACPRN010000010.1 GCA_016189945.1 Betaproteobacteria bacterium | reverse complement strand
CCTTTCGGCAGCGTGCCGAAGCTCGCGCCGCCGTCGCCGTCGAGCCGGCTCGCGCAGAATCCTTCGCCGACGAAATCGGGCGCATGGCGCAGCAAGAGGCTCGCTTGCAGCGCGAGCGCCAGGCGCTCGATCAGCCGGCGCGCGCCCAATTCCGCCTGGCCGGTCAATTCGTCCTTCAAGCGGGCGACAAAGCGCTCGTAGGCAGGATGCCGCCCGTTCGCCGCGAGCAATTCGGATTCGAGCGCCGGCAGCGTGTCCGGCTCGCGCGCAAGGGCGCGCAGCAGGTCGAGGGCCATGATGCTGCCGGCGCCTTCCCAGATCGCGTTCAGGGGCGACTGGCGGAACAGCCTCACGAGCGGCGCTTCCTCGATGTAGCCGATGCCGCCGAGAACCTCCATCGACTCGGCGACGAGCGCCGGACAGCGCTTGGTGCACCAGTACTTGGCAACCGGGGTGATCGCGCGGCGCAGGGCGTCCTCATGACTCTGCGCTTGGCGGTCGAAGGCGCCGGCGACGCGCATCGTCAGGACGGTATGGGCCTCGACCTCGAGCGCCATGTCGGCGAGCACATTGCGCATCAAGGCCTGGTCGATCAACCGCTTGCCGAACGCCTCTCGGTGGCTTGCGTGGTGCAGCGCATTGGAGAGCGCGGCGCGCATGATTCCGGTCGATCCGTTGGCGCAGTCGAGGCGCGTGTAGGTCGCCATCTCGATCACCGTCGGGATCCCGCGGCCTTCCTCACCGACCAGGTAGGCGAGGGTGCCCGGCAGCTCGACTTCAGCGCCGGCGTTCGAGCGGTCTCCAAGCTTGTCCTTGGCGCGAACGAGGTCGAACGGGTTGCGGCTGCCGTCGGGCAGGATCCGCGGCAGGAAGAAGCACGAGATCCCCTTGGGCGATTGCGCGGTGACCAGAAACGCATCGCACATGGTCGCCGAAACGAACCACTTGTGGCCAAGCAGACGGAACCAGCCGCCGCCGATCGGCTCGGCGCGGGTGCTGTTGGCGCGCACGTCGGAGCCGCCCTGTTTCTCGGTCATCGCCATGCCCATCATGACCCCGCGCTTGTGCTGCGCCGCGATGAAGCGCTCGTCGTATTCGCGCGAGAGCAGGAGCGGGCGCCAGAGACGCGCGAGCTCGCTCTGGCGCGAGACGACCGGCACCGCCCCGTAGGTCATGGTCGTCGGGCAGAGGCTGCCGCATTCGACTTCGGCGAAAAGCTGGAACAGCGCCGCCCGGCGCACATGCGCTCCGGGGCGCGGATCGGCCCAGGCGCCGGTGTCGACGCCGTGGCCCTTGAGCCAGCGCAGGCACTCGTGCCAGGCCGGATGAAACTCGAACTCGTCGCGGCGTTCGCCGTAGCGATCGAAATTCTTCAGTACCGGAGGATTGCGGTTGGCCAGGTCGCCGCGGCGAATCCATTCGGCGCTTCCCAGTTCGGCGCCGAGCCTGCCGATCTCGTCGTCGGCCCAAGCCGCGCCTTCGCGCTGCACCGCCTCCTGCAGCGCCCGGTTGACGCGATAGAGATTGACGTTCGCGAGCGGCGGGGCCTGGTTGATCACCGCATGCGTGCGGTTGGTTTCCGCCGGCACGGGCGGGCAGGTGTCGAGCCAGGGGTCGGCGTTTTTCATGGCTTCCTCTCGTCGTTGCGCATCTCGCTTCAAGGATAGGAAATTTCAGCGACAGGATATTCCTTGATTTTGGCTATTGCGCGAGAGTTCCTCAGATTATCCTGGCGGCCCCGGCGGTGCGAGGCTCGGGAGTCGTGCGATCAATCCACGCGGCTATTTTGCGCCATTGTCGGCGCGCTCCGCGCTTTGCTGCGTTTGTTCCATCGCCTTCCCGATATTGCGCTGCATCTGCTCCATCGTCTTCTTGCCCTGCTCGATTTCCTGTTTCTTGGCGGCTGCGGCAGTGGCGGCAGTACTCGCGGTTTCTACGCCGCAGCCGGCGAGTGCGGCAAATGCGACAACGGCGATGATCTTTCTCATGTATCTTGTCCCCCGGCTCGGTGAAACGATTGAAAAGGCCTCTTAGACAGTTACCGTTGCGGCTGTGCGCGCGCGCAACTGGCCGCGGCCTCCATCGACGTCCCGACCTGCCGAATTGCACAGCTTTGCCGGTATTCCACGCTGAAGGAGGTTGCGTGCCATCGTTACTGCGCGCTTCCAAGTGGGGCGCTTGAAACCGAGTCCAGGATCGTCATCCGCGGCGCTTGATCCCGCATGCCTGATGTGCCGCGCCCGGTGCTGAACGTGGTTTCAGTTGGGTTTCAGATTGCCTCTTCTCACCACCATTGTGTTGCGCTCGACGTAGCGCTTCACCGTTTCGGCGAGGAATTCGGGCGTGCTGCCAACGGCCACGAGGCCTCCCGCAGCGGCGAATTTTTCCTGGCCCTCGCGCGACTGCGCGAAGCGTTCGACTTCGGACTGCAGCTTCATTTTGACCGGCCGGGGCGTTCCGGCTGGAGCAAACAGGCCGTTGAACAATACCATCTCGTACTCGGGTAGTCCCGATTCGATCACGGTCGGCAAATCGGGCAAGTCGGTGACGCGTTTCGCTGTCGTCACCGCGATGCCGCGTAACCGGCCCGACTTCAGGTGCGAGATCATCGCCGCGCCTTCGACGAAGATCACCTGGGTGTCGCCGCTCAGCATGCCAGCCACTGCGCTGGCGCTGCCCTTGTAGGGGATGCTGCGCATCTCGATATTGGCCATCTGCTTGAACAACTCGGTGGCCAGGATGTGGGCGGTGGCCGCAGCGGCGTAGTTGAGCTTGCCGGGATTGGCCCTGGCATACTCAATCAGTTCCTTCGTGTTCCTGATCGGCAGCGACGGCTGCACGGCGATCACAACCGGGACCAGGCCGATCAGAGTAACCGGGTCGAAGTCCTTGATCGGGTCGTAGGACAGTTTCTCGTACATGACCGGATTCACGGTCATTACCGAAGTCGTGCCGATCATCAGTGTGTAGCCGTCGGCCGGCGACCTGGCGACCAGATTGGCGGCGAGGATGCCGTCGGCGCCGGGCCGGTTCTCCACGATCACCGGCTGGCCGAGTGTTTCCTTTAACTTCGCTGCGACGATGCGAGCTGCGATATCGGTGCTGCCTCCCGGCGGGAAGCCGAGCACCAAGCGTATCGGCTTGTTCGGGAAATCCTGGGCGCTCGCCAAGGTTGCGGCGCACACGAGGATCGTGGCGCCCAGCAAGCTTCTGAACGAGATCATTACAATTCCCTCCTCAAGAATTATGATGATTCTGAACCAGCGTGGGCAGTATGCTACCAGCGTCCTTGCGAGTCCATGAGCAATCTATTCCAGTACGGTAACCGTCGGCGCACTTGACCGCTTCGGGTCGGCCGAAAGGCGTCACCCGTCGAAACGGGACAAGGCGGCGGGCACGCCCTATTTGTTCAATCCCCGAGCGCAATTCCTTCGCGCCGCGGATCGGCGCCGCCCACCAGGCCGCGCGGTGTGACTTCTATTCCATGCAGTCCGCTCGGCATGTCGATCGCGCGCACGTCGTGTCCGCGGGCGCGAAGCCGCGGCGCGAGCGCTTCGAGCCGGGTTCCTTTTTCGATTTCGGTTTCCCGGTTGCGGCTGCCGAATAGGGGCAGCGACACGGCCTCCTGGATGTCGAGTTTCCAGTCGATTACTCCCACGAGCGCTTGGGCGACGAAGTTGATGATCTGGTTGCCGCCGGGGGAACCGACCACCAGGCGCAGGCGGTCGTTGGCATCGAAAACGATGGTGGGCGACATGGAGCTTCGCGGGCGCTTGCCGCCCTCGACGCGGTTGGCGGCATCGCCTCGCGCGTCGCGCGCGACCCAGGCGAAGTCGGTGAGCTGGTTGTTGAGCAGGAACCCGCGCACCATGATTCGGCTGCCGAAGGCCGATTCGATCGATGAGGTGAAGGCGAGGGCGTTTCCCTCGGCGTCGACCACCGACAGGTGCGTGGTCGCGGGAAGCTCGGGCGTGGTGTCGGCAGCGCGAGCTGCTGCGGGAGCGAATCTTCCCGGCGGGGCCGTGCCCAGGCTGCGCAAGCGCGCGATCTGCAGACTGCGCCGGCGCAGATAATCGCGATCGAGCAGTTGCGCCAGCGGCTGGCGAACGAACCCCGGGTCGGCGATGTAATGGTCGCGGTCGGCATAGGCAAGACGGCCGGCCTCGGCGAACAAATGCACCGCTTCGAGCGATGCCGGGCGCATCCGCTGCATGGGAAAGCGCTCGAGCAGCGCGAGGATCATCGCGACGGTGATGCCGCCCGCTGCCGGCGGCGACACGCCGCAGACGCGCCGGCTGCGGTAGTCGGTGCACAGCGGAACGCGCTCGATGGCGCGATAGCGCGCCAGGTCTTCAACGGTCAGATCCCCGGGTGCAGGGTGACCGCGCACTGCGGCGACGATGTCGCGGCCGATCTCGCCCGAGTAGAACGCGTCTGCGCCACCGGCGGCGACCCGGCGCAGAACTTGCGCCAACTCGGGATTGCGCAGTCGTTCGCCCGCCTGCTTCGGCGTGCCATCCGCGCCATAGAAGTGCTTCTTCGCCGCGGGGTTCGCGGCGAGCAGCCGGTCGCGCGCGAGGAGGCGCGCAAGGCGCGGCGAGATGCCGAACCCTTCCTCGGCGATGCGGATCGCGGGAGCAAAGAGTTGCGCCCAGGGCATGCGCGCGTGGCGCCGGTGCAGCGATTCCAGCAGGCGCAAGAGGCCCGGCACCCCGACCGATTTTCCCGATCCCACCGCTTCGCGGTAGCCAAGCGGCCTGCCATCGCCCGCGAGAAAGCGATCAGCGGTTGCGGCGGCGGGGGCCGTCTCGCGCCCGTCCCAGGCGAAAAGCCGCCGCTCGGCCGCCGAATAGTAAAGCGCGAAAGCGCCGCCGCCGATTCCCGAGGACTGCGGCTCGACCACGTTGAGCACGAGCTGCGTCGCGATCGCCGCGTCGACCGCGTTGCCGCCCGCCTTGAGGATGTCGTAACCGGCTTTCGCCGCCAGCGGATGCGCGGCCACGATCATGAAGCGCTTGGCGTGGACGGCGGTCTTTTCCGTGCGGCCGCTGCCCCCTTCGGGGGCGAAATCCTGCGCCGCCGCCGGGCAGGCGAGAACGAGGAAGAAGGAGAGAACAAACTTCAATGCTGCAGGATCTTGGACAGGAACTGCTGCGCGCGCTCCGAGCGCGGCTTGCCGAAAAAATCGTCCTTGGGCGCGTCCTCGACGATTTCGCCGTGATCCATGAAGATCACGCGGTGCGCCACCCTGCGCGCGAATCCCATCTCGTGCGTGACCACCATCATGGTCATGCCTTCCTGGGCGAGCTGCACCATCACATCGAGCACCTCGTTGATCATTTCCGGGTCGAGGGCCGAAGTGGGCTCATCGAACAACATCGCAATCGGGTCCATCGCCAGCGCCCGCGCGATGGCCACGCGCTGCTGCTGGCCCCCAGAGAGGTTGCCCGGAAACTTGGCCGCATGGGCTTCCAGGCCCACGCGCTTCAGGAGCGCCGCGGCCTTTGCCTCGGCCTCCGCCTTCGAGCGCCGGAGCACCCGGATCTGCGCCAGGGTCAGGTTCTCGGTCACGCTCATGTGCGGGAACAGCTCGAAATGCTGGAACACCATGCCGACGCGAGCGCGCAGCTTGGGCAAATCGGTCTTCGGGTCGCCCACCGAGATGCCGTCGACCAGGATCTCGCCCTTCTGGAAGGGCTCGAGCGCGTTCACGCACTTGATCAGCGTCGACTTGCCCGATCCCGAGGGGCCGCAGACGACGACGACCTCGCCCTTGCTGACATGGGTCGAGCAGTCGGTGAGCACCCGAAATGCGCCGTACCACTTGCTGATGTTCTTGATCTCGATCATGTCGGCGGACCCGCCCAAAAAATGGGGTCAGAGTAACATTTCCCAAACGCTTCGAGCCAACGCGGCATCGCTGGTCGAAATGTTACTCTGACCCCGTTTTTCTCAGCGGACGATGGCAATCTTGACCTGCAGGCGCTTGACCATCTGGGACAGCGAAAAGGAAATGGCGAAGTACACCACGGCGGCGAGCAGGTAGGCCTCGATCGGGCGGCCGTAGTTCCTTCCGGCCTGCTCGAACCCCTTCAGCAGGTCGTAGGCGCCGATCGCGTACACCAGTGATGTGTCCTGGAACAGGATGATGGTCTGCGTAAGCAGCACCGGCAGCATGTTGCGGAACGCCTGCGGCAGCACCACCAGGCGCATGCTCTGCGCGTAGGTCATGCCGACCGCCTGCGCCGCATGCATCTGGCCGCGCGAGACCGACTGGATGCCCGCGCGCATGATCTCGGAATAGTAGGCCGATTCGAAAGCGACGAAAGTGATGATGGCCGAGAGTTCCGCGCCGATCGAGCGGCCGATGAGGAACGGGATCAGGAGGAAAAACCACAGGATCACCATCACGAGCGGTATGGAACGCATGCCGTTGACGTAGACGGCCGCAGCCGCGTCGAGCCATTTGCGGCCCGAGAGGCGCATGAGCGCAAGCAGCGTCCCGAAGACGATGCCGCCGCTCATCGCGATGAGGGTCAGCTCCACGCTGAACGCGAACCCCTTGGCGATGAAGCGGCTGATGATCTCCCAGTCGAAAAAGGCGAGGTCGAGGGCGAGCATTACCGCGCCTCCCCGATGTAGCCCGGCACGCGCACGCGAGCCTCGATTGCGGCCATCGCCCGGTTGGCCGCGAACGCCGAGACGACATAGAGCGCGGTGACGGCGAGATAGATTTCGATGCCGCGCGCGGTTTCTTCCTGCGCCTGCAT